>DATEUP010000101.1:0-2792 GCA_035283065.1 Thermoplasmatota archaeon
AGCCTTGCGCTCCTACAGCCTGTGGCCCGGGCGCCCTGCAAGGACGCCTGTGCGTTACTTCATATGAATATGCATATGCATTATTTTATCTGCCCGCGCCGCGATCCTGCGCCCGTGCCCGGCAAGAATGTGGCCCTCCGGCGTGAGGCCGTCGACCTGCTCGACCGCGAGAAGCGCCCCGGCGAGAGCTACAGCGACGTCGTCCTTCGGCTCGCAAAGGGGCGCAGCCCCCTCCTCGACCTCGTCGAGTCCCTACGGCGCCTCCCACCTGTCAAGGACCACGACCTCGACCGACGGATCCGCGCCTTGCGCCGCAAAGAACGCTCCAGGCCGCCCCGGAGGGCCGACCTGTGAAGCGGTGCCTGGACACGACCTTCCTGTCCCTCCTCGTCCGGTCCGACCCGCAGGCGCTAGCCTCCATGGAGGCCTGGGCCCGGGCGGGTGACCAGGTCGCCACCACCGAGATCAACGTTCTCGAAGTCGCCGTGGGCGTCGAGCTCGCGCAGGGCGTCGAAAAGCGGGCCCAGTACGCCGCCGCTTGGCTCGACATCCTCTCCACGCTCGAGGTCCTCCCACTCACACGAAGGGGGACGCTCGAGGCCGTGCGGCGCCAGGTCCACCTCTACAAGGTGGGCAAACCGAGCTCGCTTGGCGACTTCCTCGTCGCGGCCATCGCGAAGGTCGGCGGCTGTGACGCCATCGTGACCCGCGACAAGGACGAATTCGAGCGCGTGGGGCTTCTGCCGGTCGAGCCGCACTGAGGAGCCGCGGGGCCGTGGGCGCCACCGCGCTACCTTGCCGCCGCCTGGCGCTTGGCCAGAATCGCGCGCGAGAGCCCCTCACCAATCTTCCGGAAGGCCTCCTCGACATTCTCGCCCGTCTTCGCGGAGGTGAAGAGCGGCGCGAGGCCGAGCCCCTGGGCCTTGGCGCGCACCTCCGCTTCCGTCACCTTGAAGGCCGCCTTCAGGTCCGCCTTGTTGCAGGCAAGCACGCCCGGCACCGGCCCTGCCACCCGCCTCGCGCGGAACGCCCAGTCGCCCACCGCTTCGAAGGTCTCGCGGCGCGTCCCGTCGCACACGAGGATGAACGCCTCCGCGCCCTTGAAGTACATCTCGTGCACGCGCTCGGCGCTGCGCTGGCCGATCACGTCCCACACGCTCATCATCAGGGACACGGCCACGCCCTCCCCAGGGTACTCGAAGTCCATCACCTTCCTCGACACCTTCGTCCCGATCGTCACGATGTAGCGGTCGTCGAAGCGGTCGATCACGAAGCGGCGCACGAGCGAGGTTTTCCCCACGCTGGCCTCGCCGATGAGGAGGACCTTCTTCTCGAATTCGAGGACTTCCATCGGTTCCAGAATCGGAGCGCACGCGAGATATAGGTTCGCCACGTACGGACCGGGGCGGGCGAGCTTGCTCGCCTCTCTCAACCTCGAGAGCGGCCAAGGCAAGGCTTATGACGGTCAGGCCCAAGATGCGCGCTCCACGAGGGGGGGTTCCGATGAGCGATCCTGCGGCCAACGCGCCAGAGGAGCCTGGCGCCGCTCCGCCAGGCGAACCCCTCCCCGATAAGCTCACCTCTGGTACGAGGGCCCGCACGCTCGCCGACCGCCGCGGCCTGTCGAACGGCTTCTCGCGCCCGGCGGCCGCGCCGCCTGCCCCCGCGCGGCCACCCTCTCGTGCGCGCCTCGCCCTCCACGCGCTCGGCGTCGGGCCGCGGCCCATCGCGCTCGGGCTCGCCGTCGGCGTTGTGCTGTTTATCGCAATCCGCGCGGTGGGCGCGGGGGCGTAACGCCGCAAGGGCCGGAAACCCGAGGTGCCCATCGAACCCCGTGGGCCCTCAGGCTTTCTTCCTCACGAACTCGCCCACCGTGTCCATCACGTACGCCCGCGCCTCGGGGCCGATCCCGTTGTGGCAGCCCATGTAGAGCCCGTTCCTCCGGATGTGCCTCGCGTTCGGGAGCCTGCCCTGCGCCCGATGCGGGACAGCTTCATCGCCCCGTGCTCCGCGAGGCGCCATCTGCCATGCTCAAAGCGCCTCGAGGAACTCGTCCACCGTGAGACCCGCGTCGCGGATGAGACGCCTTAGCGTCCCTCGGTCAAGTTCCCGGTGCAGCGGCACAGTCAGGATGAGCCTCTCGCCTTCTTTGACCATCGTGAGGTGGCTCCCTCGTTGACGGGCGGGTCGCCACCCGTGCCGCCCGAAGGCCTTCACCGCGTCCGCTCCCTTTATCCTTGGGAGCTTGCCCACGAGGGACGCCCCCTACGCGCTCATCGGTTCCAGCGAAAAGGTCGCCACCTTGACGGCCCGGCCTTCGCCTGCGCGACTCGCCCTTCCCTTCGGCCGCATGGCAAGCTCCGCCAGAGTTTCCAAGTAAAGCACCATAGCTTCTCGAATGTTTACGCGGGCTTCGTCGAGTGTCCTGCCCTGCGAGACGCAGCCGGGAAGCTCCCGGCAGTACGCCACGATGTAGCCGTCCTCACCTTTGTAGAATCTCGCCGTGAAAAGCGAACCCCGGCGCCTGCCTTTCGCACGTGCTCTTGCCACAAGCGTGCCACGCGGGCCGGGCCTTATTTGCGTTGCGGTATCGGGCGGGCCCCACGCGCCGGCCGCAAGCGTCCCGGCCCTTGCCGTCACTTGTGCCTTCGCACGAACTCGTCCACGACATCCATCACGTACGCCCGCGCCTCGGGGCCGATCCCGTTGTGGCAGCCCATGTAGAGCCCGTTCCTCATGATGCGCCTCGCGTTTGGGAGCTTCCCCTGCACCCGGTGTCGGACCAACTTCAT
>DATEUP010000102.1:0-3216 GCA_035283065.1 Thermoplasmatota archaeon
CCGCGCGTCCTGTTTCGCGACCGGCGCGCCGAGGAAGTTGCGCGCGAGGATCTTCGAGGCGCACGCAAGCGTCGCCGCCGGGACCGCGACGAGAAGGAGGAGGGCGAGCGGCACGAGGCCAACGCCCCCGGCGCCGACCTCGAGCATCGGCACAAGGGCGGCCATGACAAGCGGAAGGACAATGCCCAGGCCGAAAAGGACCTGGAAGGGGCGCTCGAGGGTCGAAGCGAGCCCCTCCCGGCGCCGTTCGTCGGCGCGCACCACGATGTCATAGGCGCGGTCGAGCCGACGCTCGAGCCCCTCGCGCGTCGCCTCGGCCTCCGCGCCCTGAAGCGTGAGCAGCGCCCGCTTGAAGTCCGGGCCCACCTTGCCGACCGCGTCGGCAAAGGCCACGAGTCCTTCGTCCACCGACCCGAAGTGGCGCAGCCGCACGGCCCACTCGATCCTCTCAAGTTCCTCGGAAGCGGCGCCGCCGGCGTGTTTGGCGGCGTATCGGACGGCCGTGGCGAGCGACCGGTCGACGCGGAGCGAGGAGGCCATCAGGTGCACGACGGTGAGAGCCTGCGCGCAGACCGCGCGCGTGCGGTCGGCGACCCTTGCCTCGTTGGGGCGCAAGGAGGAGCCGGCCGTCAAGAAGACCGCGCCGGCATCCGGGGCTCGGGCGGGCAAACCGAACACCTTACGTCCACCTCCGCTTGGCAAACTCGACGACGCCCTGGACGAGCATGGGCCCCCGCAGCCCCGCTTCGCGCAGGCGCGCGTACTCCGCGTTGAGGTCGGCGGCGGCCTGGGCGTCGAGAAGTTCGGGCTTGCCCAAAGCCTGCGAGAGGGCGACCTGCCGGAGTTTCAGCTCCGCGCGCGCCTTGACTTCGCCAACGACCTCCGCGGGGGAAACCCCCCAGGCCGCCGCGACCTTCGCGACCACCGCGCTTGCCTGGAGCGATGCCTCGGTGGGCTCGAGGACCCCGCCGGAATGCCGCAGCAGGTTCGAGGTCGCCACCTCGCCGTCGCGAAGCGAGACCTCCGCGACCTCCGTGACCCTGCGCACTTGCCGACGCGCGCCTCCGGGGCGCACGAGGCCCGCGATTACGATGGCGTCCGTGGCGGCAAACGACTCGGGCGAGACGCCCAGGTCGTGGACCGCGCGCGCGATGACCGCGGAGGCGGGTGAGCCGTGAATCGTTCCCATGACCGACGAGGAGGCCGCGCCCGTGCGCATCGCCTCGTAGAGGGTCTGCGCTTCCGCGCCCCGCACTTCGCCGAGGATGAGCGCGCTCTCGCCGAGCCGCAAGGAAACCTTGAGCGCCTCCTCGGCCGACATCTCGCCCTCACCGCCGAGCGAGGAGCGCACGCGCAGCGCCTGCACACGGTACCCCGCGCGCCGCATCGCCTCGACGGGCAGTTCGAGCGTGTCCTCGATCGTCAGGATCCGTTTGCCGGGGTCCATTTCGAGCATTAGGGCTCCGAGCAGTGTTGTCTTCCCCGCGCCCCGCGCGCCGCCGATGAGCAGGGAGCATTGGCCCTCCACCATGACTGAAAGGAGGCCGGCGGTCATCGGCGTCATCGCCCCGGCGGCGACAAGCTGCACGAGCGTCAGCGGGGTGGAAGAGTGCCGCCGGATCGCGGCTGCAACGCCTTCCGGCGAGACGGGGGGGCCGATGACCGTTAGCCTCGCGCCGAACTCCTTGAGGTCGTGTTCGAGGAACGGCCGGGCCTCGGAGAAGGGCCGGCCCGCCTCGAGCCGTGCGCGAGTGACGAGCGCCGCAATGGCCTCCGGCGCGAACGTGATGTTCGTGGTCAGCCGGTCGGAGACCCGCTCGTCTGTGTTGTTGAGCGAAACGTAGAGCGGCTGGGCGCCGCATGGGGCGTCGGAGTAGATGTCCGTCACGCGTGGGTCGGCAAGGAGGTGCTCGAGCGCGCCCAAGCCTACCGTGTAGCGCGCGACGACCCCTGCAAGCGCCCGGGCCTTCAGGAGGCCCTCGGGCCCCTCGGTCGCCGGTCCCCCCTCGGCCCGCAGGAACTCGAGCGCCCGCTCCTCGACGAAGCGGCGCGCGTCGCCGAGCGCAACGGACCGCAAGGCGGCCCCCCCCTCGCGGCGCACGTGCGCGAGCGCGTCGCGCAGGGTCTCCAGGTCGGCCACGGCGGCCGTGTACTCGTCGGGGACGATCCAGTAGAGCGTCGCGCCCCCGTCCTTGGGGTTGAGGATCCTGACAGTGGCGCCGTCCAGGCGATATTCCCAGACAAGCTCGGCGCCCTGCGGCGGCGCGACCTTGATCCACGCGTCGGCAAAGGCCGGCCTCACCCGGCGAGCCTCGAGGAGCGTGTCGTAGAGGCCGCGCTTGACCTGCTTGCCTGAAGGGAGGTTGGCCTCGAGGTCTTCGAGCAGTTGCGAGAGCCGGCCCTGAAGCGCTCCGGGCTGCCCTTGGGCTCGCTCTCCCGGGGGCACTTCGTAGGGGGCCCGAAGGGCCTGGAGAGGGTTCACGGGCCCTGCACCTCCGCGGGCCTGGCATCCTCGACCTTTACGCGGAACCCCTCGTGCAGGATCTCCCGCACGAACTTCTCAAAAAGGAGGTAAAGGACCTCGAAGTCCGCGACGGTGTGCGAGGCGCAGGAAAGGCAGGCCTCGTTCGGCGGCTTGAAGGCCTGGAGGCGGCCGACCGCGCCCTTGAACTCGCCGTGGAATTTCGACACGTCCTCGAGGAGCACCGTGTTGAGCCGGGGGAAGGACCTCGAGGGGTTGTGCTCGCAAGCGAGGCACATCCCCTTCTGCCTCGCGCTTGCGCCCGGCGCATCCTGCGGGCGCCTTGCCGCCATGCGGTCCACTTCGTCGGCGATCTCGCAGATCTTGCGGAGGACTTTGATCGAGTGGCCGAAGTACAGCGTGTCGAGCGAGTCGGAGAGGGCGACGGCGTCCGGGCGGAACTCCTTGTGGAAGCTCCGGATCAGGTTGGCAAAGCAGTTCGTCTCCGGTAGGTCCCGCAAGGGGCACTCCCCGCAGTGCAGGCGCAGCTCGCTACCGCGCTCGGACCTCTCGACCGTGTAGGTGCACAGGTCGCCTTCCGTGCCGGCCGGCCCCTTGAATGCGTTCTCTGCCCGTGCCTTCGAAAGTCCTCGTGCGTCCAATGGCTTCCCCGAGGATGTGTGGGTGGGGGGACTATATGAGGCGCGCCTGAGGCTAATCGCGATTCTCTCATTTAATCAAGGGCGGGGGGCCCT
>DATEUP010000103.1:0-10906 GCA_035283065.1 Thermoplasmatota archaeon
CCCGCCGGTCGCTGCACCTTTGTGAGCCGGCCGCGGTCGTCGCGCAGGAGTGCGCGCGCGTAGCCCCCGTAGGCGGCGTCCGCGTGGACGTAGAACGGTGTCCCCTTCCGCGACTCGCGGGCCTGGACCCGTATGACCTCGTCCACGGGGTCGACCGCGCCCTCAGCCGTCGAACCCACGACGGTGACAGCCGCAAGGACGGCCTCGCCGCCGTCGCGGCACTCGCGGACGCGCGCCTCGAGCGCGCGGGGCTTCATCCGCATTTTCTCGTCGAGGGCGACGAAACGGAGGGAGGCCCGGCCGACGCCGAGCGCCTCCGCGATCTTGAGCCACGAGTAGTGCTTCGTGCCCGGCAGCAGGATCCGCCCGATCGAGGTGACGCCGCTGTCGCCGAGCGAGGCGAGGCCTTCGCCCGCCGGCCCGATGGCGGCAAGCGTCTCGGACACGGCCCGCCTCCCCGCGCGCTCTTCGAGGCGCCCGCGCATGCGGAGGACCTCGGGGACGGGAAGGTTGAGGAGCTCGACCGGCGAGAGGCGGCGGATGTCCTCGGCGCTGCCGTCCGGCAGGCGCACGCGGAAAGCGAAGCCCTTGCGGGTCGCAAGCTCGCGCGCGGCGAAGGGGAACGCCTTCAGGTTACGAGCGGCCCAGAGCCCTTCGAAGTTCGCGACGGTCCCGCCGGAGGTCAAGTGTCCCCATGCCCGCTTGGGGTCGAAACCAACGAGCGAGGCGAGCTCCGCGGCGACCTCGAGTTCGAGCGGCGTGGTCGAGGGGGACTTCTCGGCCGCGATATTGTTTTGGTTGTAGAGGAGCCCCGCAACGTACCCGACGAGCCCGGGGACAAGGACGTCGCTCGCCATGTGGGCGATGTAGTAGGGCGAGTGGAAGGGCGCAGAGGCGCGCAGCCGGCCCTTGAGTTCGGCAAGCGACGCGCGGACCTGCGCGGAGGGGCGGGCGCGCGAGCGCGGCCCGCCAGGGTGTCCCTGCGGGCCCCTTCGCCAACGCAGGTGGTCCTCGACGACATCGGCAAGGAGCGCGTGGAAGAGGTCGTCCCGCGCGCCGTCCGTGCCGAGGAATAGGGCATCGGGCGAGGTCGTCTGGGGCGGGGAGGGCGAGAACTTGGCGGGGCCGACCATTCTGGGAGCCTCCCGCGGCCGCGGAACGTGGGTGACTGTATTTCACCCCTCCCCTCGCGCGCGAAAAGTCTTTTGCGCATCGCCCTCTGCACGGCCCCGGGGCCGCGCGTTGAAGGCTGTGATCTTCCGCGAGCACGGTGGGCTCGACAAGCTCGAGTACGCCGACGTGGAGGCCCGCGCGCCCGGCGCCGGCGAGGTCCAACTCCGCGTGCGCGCGACCGGCCTCAACCGACTCGACCTCTGGACGCTTGCGGGGATCCCGGGCGTCAACGTGCCGCTGCCCCACATCGGCGGCTCCGACATCGCCGGCGAGGTCTGCGCCCTCGGGCCGGGCGTGGAGGGGTGGAAGGTAGGCGAGCGCGTGGTCGTGAACCCCTCGCTCTGGTGCGGCACGTGCGAGTACTGCAAGCGGGGCGAGGAGAACTACTGCCCCGAGTACGGGATCATCGGCGAGCACATCGACGGCGGCTTCGCGGAGCACTTCACGTGCCCGACGAAGCACCTCCTGCGGATGCCGAAGGACACGCCCTACGAAGAGGCCGCGGCCGCTGCGCTCGTGTACCAGACGGCGTGGCGCGCCGTGATGGGCCGGGGCGCACTCAAGGCGGGCGAATGGGTCCTTGTCACCGGCGCCTCCGGCGGCGTGTCGACGGCCGCGATCCAGATTGCCAAGCTCGCGGGGGCGCGCGTGGTCGCGACGACCTCGTCGGAGGCGAAGGCCGGCCGCGCCAGGCAGCTTGGGGCCGAGGCCGTGTTCAACTACAAGACGCAGGAGTACGACAAAGAGGTCTTCAAGCTCACAGGCAAGCGCGGCGTCGACCTCATTATCGACTCGACGGGCGAGGTGAATTGGAAGGCGAACCTGCGCGCGCTCGCGCGCGGCGGGCGGCTCGCTGTGTACGGGGCGACGACGGGCAACAACCCGCCGGCGCTCATCAACATGCTCTACTGGAAGCAGATCACGGTCCACGGGACGACCATGGGGACGGTCGGGGACTTCGAGCATGTGATGGAGCTCGTTTTTCAGCGCAAGCTGAAGCCCGTCATCGACTCCGTGCGCCCGCTCGTGCTCTTCATGGCGGCGCACGAGAGGATGCAGAAGGGCGAGCATTTCGGGAAGATCGTGATGGTGCCGTAGCGGGCCCCGCTACGCGTCCCCGCGGCGCAGGAGCTCGAGGAACTCCTCCTCCGTGAAAAGGTCGTGCCAGCGCCCGGCGCGCATCGCGGCGCGCTCCGCCTGCACCTCGTTCAGCGAGTGGCGCCTTGCCCACTCGTTGGCCGTGAGGCGCTCCGGGCCCTCGTCGAGGGGCGCGTTCGGCGGCGGGGGCGGCGGCGGGGATTGGGCCAGGGGAGCCGCAGCCCGAGCAACGGCGCGCTTGGAAAACCGCCACCCCACGGCACGCCGCCCCCCGGGCCTTCATCGCCCCGGCGGCGCGCGCCCGTGGATGAGCGCGAGCACGCGCGGCAGGGGGTAGAGGTCGATCGGGTCTTCCTCGGCGCCGAGCACCTCGAGCACCGCGCTCCATTTGAGCCCCTGGCGTGGGACCTTGAACGGGTGGATCTCGCGCCACATGTGGTCCTCGAAGGCCCTCGCGTCGCCCTCCTTGGCCGCTCCCTCGTCGACCCGCAGGCGCCACGAGACGTACGCGGAGAGCAGTCGCCAGATGCGCTGGTCCTGCGCCTCGACCCCGAGCTCGTCGAGGGGCTTGCGCGCTTCCTTGTAGAGGCCGCCCTCGAGCAGCTTGTCGACGCCCTCGAAGATCTCGCGCATCCCCGGCTCGAGCGTGCGCACGACTGTGATGAGGGTCTGCCGGTACGCGGGTTCGTCCCCGAGCATCCGGTAGAACTCCTCGTCGAACTCGAGCTGGATGGGTTTTGCCACTTCCGGGTCGAAGCGCTCCTTGCGCTCGAATTCCTCGCGGTAGGCGCGCCGCCACTCCTCGGCCTCCGCCCGGCTGCCTGAGAGGATCGAGAGGTGCGCGCGCAGTTTGTAGTACGTGGGCCCGCGCTGGTCCTTCCAGTGCTCCATGACAAGGGGCTTTGCAAGGTCGAGCATCTCGCGCGCCCCCTTGAAGTCGCCGGCCACCGTGAGGTGCACGCCGGCCTCCATCATCCACTCCATCGGGCGGAACGCGTCCCACTTCTCCTTGGGCCGGGCGAGCTGGCGCGCGACGTCGGCCTCGCAGGAGGCCCATCGGCCGAACGCCTCGATGAAGAGGGCGTCGTCCTTCAAGTCCAGCGAATTGGAAAGGGCCCGCTCGAAGGCCGTCCTCGAAAGCTCGTAAGGGTCGGCCGTCCGGTCTTCGACGAGGCGCCTTGCCCGCTCGCCCTCGGCCATGGCCTCCCCGATGGCCACGCGCCGCCAGTGTGCAGCGCCATCCGCGTCCTTGAGGCGCAGGCGCAACTCGGCGAGGAATTCCGCATCGTCGAGCGCTTCTGCGTGCCGCCCCTCGGCGCGGGCTTTCTCGAGCCGGGCTTTGGCAAGCGCCTCGGCCTTCTCAAGGGCCTCAAGGCCGCGGGCTTCGCGCCCCGCAAGCGCCTCGAGGTCGAAGGCGCGAAGCGGGGACGTCGTGCGCCGCCCTTCGATGAGCCGCGTGCCGGGCGTCGGGTCGCGAAGCTGGGCCTCGCGGTACACCTCTGCCGCCCTCACGAATTCCTTCACCTGCTCGAGGAGCGAAGCGGCCTTGACGAGGTGCTCCGTTGAAGCCCTTGCGTCGACCTCCGGCGCGCGGGCAAGCTCGAGGTTGATTTCGGCGGCGCGGAGGCCGCAGCGGTGCGCCTGCTCGAAGTTGCCGTTCTTGAGGTGTCCCAGCATGTCGATTTCCCAGTCGACTCCGGGGTTCTTTCGCGTGAGGTTGTAGGCGGCCTGGACGGGGTCGAAGCCGCGGTCGGTGGGGATCAAGCGTGGGGTCTCCGGGGGCCGACGAGAGGGCGGCTATAAAGCGATTGGCTCAACGTTCGAAGCGACTTGGTGGGGCCACGGTCGGCGAGCGTTCACGTCTTTTGTTCACCCAGGAATATTGAACAAGATTTTAATGTAGGGTCGCAAGGTGAGTTCGGTGCGTCGGCTCGGCTGGCGGGGGTAGATCCTACGGGCAACATCATGGTCGTCGACGACGAGCCCTACATCCAGGAGCTCTACAAGGCGATGCTGCCCATCGCCGGCCACACGATCGTGGACTCGGCCTACAACGGGCAGGAGGCGGTCTCGAGGTACGAGGGCCTTGAGTCGAAGCCCGACATCATCCTGATGGACCACCGCATGCCCGTGAAGAGCGGGCTCGAGGCCACGCGCGAGATCGTCGCACGCGACCCGGGCGCAAGAGTGCTTGTGATCTCCGCGGACGCAAGCGTCCAGTCCCGATGTTCGATGGCCGGTGCGGTCGGCTTCCTGGAGAAGCCCTTCACGATGGAGGTCCTCTTCAAGACGATCGAGTTGGCGATCCGGGCGCCGACCCTTCACGCCCGCCCGTAGAGCCGTTTCGCAAGACCCGGGGCCCGGGCTTGTTTTTTCCGGGGTTTCCCCCCCGTTCTGGCGAACCTATTTATTCGGAAATCGTGCCTTTTCCCACGCCACGCGCGGTCGCCGCGCGCGGAGTGGAGGCCAGCAGTTGGCGCGCATCCTTGTCGTGGACGACGAAGTCTACCTGCAGGACCTCTACGCGGACCTCCTCGGGATCGTCGGGCACACGATTGTTGACACCGCATTCAACGGCGAGGAGGCCGTGCTCAAGTTCGAGGCGATGGCGGAGAAGCCCGACCTCATCATTATGGACCACCGGATGCCGATCAAGAACGGGATGGAGGCGACCCGCGAGATCCTCGACATTGACCCGAAGGCGAAGGTCCTTTTCATCTCCGCGGATGTGAGCCAGGAGGACAAGGTGCAATCGATCGGCGCCGTGGGCTTCCTCGAGAAGCCCTTCCCGATGGACAAGCTCTTCCGGATCATTGAAGGGGTCCTAAAGGGCAGCGCGCCCGAGGCGCGCGCGCCCTAAGGGGGCGGCTTGGGCGCGCGCCCGCGGATGAAATTGAGGGCGTCGGAGAATGTGGTAAACTCGGCAGGCGGGTCCATCTCGAGGAGCGCCCGCTCGATGAGTCGCCAATCGAACCCGAGCGCCTTGGGGTCGAAGGGCGCGCCGCGCCGCGCGAAATATTCGGACGCCGACTCCGGCCGCTCGCCTTTCGGGTCGAGGTGGAACGCGAGGGAGCGGGCGAGGAGCGCGTCCCGCAGGAGCGCGGCGTCGGCCGCCGCGCGTTCGAGGAAGCCCACGGCCTCGTCGAGAACCTCGCGAGCGCCCGCCCATGCGCCCGCCTTTGAAAGGGCGCTGGCGCGCTCGAGGGCTTCGGCCGCGCCCTCGCCGGCGGCCACGTGCAGGATCTCCACGACTTCGCGGTGGCGCTTGATGTCGCCCTTGCGCCGGTAGAAGGCCTCGCGCAGGATGAGCTGGCGGACGCGCGCCGACGGGTGGTCTTCGTGGACGCCGGCGGCCTGGATGATCGCCTTGGCAAGCCCGGCGGCGTTCTTGAGGTGCGTTTCCGCGCGGTCCGGGTCGGCGTGGGGGCCCTTGAGGAGGAAGAGCGCGAAGGCGACCTCGTCGAGGGGCCGGCGGTCGGCCCTCGAGTACTTCGGGGAAACCTCGTAGGCGCGCGAGAAGCACTCTTCGGCCGACGGCCAGTTCGAAAGGTGCTGGAAGCGGCGCCCGGCATCGAAAAGGAGCCGCACACCGTCCGCGCGCTTCTCGAGGGGGGCTCCTCCCTCCATGAGGCGGAGCGCGGCCTCGAGGAGCGCGCGCGCCGCGCGCCCGTAGGTCTCGACGCAGAGCGCGTCGTCGCGCGTGCGCAGGGCCTCCGTGACGGCCGCGTCGGCAAACAGGAGGGCGCCTTCGCCGGCCTCGCCGGCCTCCAGGTCGCGCGCTTCGCGTTTGACCAGGGCGAGCGCAAGGTCAACGGCCCCGACACGCGCCTGGCGCTCGCCCGCCTTGTTCCCCGCCAGCGCGTGGGCTTCGGCAAGGGCCTGCGCACCATCGAAGGCGAGGGGGAGCTCGGCGCGCGTGACCTTGCGTTCGAAACGGAGCGTCGTTTCGCGGACAAAGGCGTCGTTGACGGCCCGCGCGTCGGCCTCGCGGCTCGCGGCGAGGAGCAGGACGGCGAGCTTCACGCGGTGCGCCCCGCGCGAGGGCTGCATGAGGCGGGCTTGAGAGAACGAGTCTTCCCCAAGCGCAACGGCGCGGGCATAGGAGCCGGCTGCGCGGTCGAAGCGGCCCGCGCCCAGGAACGAGTCGCAGGCGCGGAGCAGGTACTCCTTCTGCCTCTCCCGAACGTCGTCGGCGGCTTCGACCCACCGCTCGGCGGCCTCGAGGCTGAGCGCCTCGGCCTTCGCCTGATGGCCGCACGCGCGCCAGACGGCGCCCGCCCGCTCAAGCGCGAGGGCGCGCGGGGCCGCCTCGTCGGCGTCTTCGTGGGACGTGACGCGGCGCGCGAGCCGCTCGAGGGACTCGGCTGCGGCCTGGCACTCGGCGGAGGGCGCCTCACAGTCTTCGAGGAGGCAGGCGCGGGCGTACGCGGAGAGGAGCGCGGCGTCGACCTCGGCAAGCGGGGCGCCCTGCAGGGCGGCCGATTTCTGGGCAAGCGCCGACGAGGCGCGCGCAACTTCGGCCGGGACATCGATCTTCATGCGCGGGACCGCGCGCGGGACCTCGGGCACGGGCTTGACCTCCGCAGGCTGCGCCTAGACCGCGTTGGCAGGAAGGAACGCCTGCGCGTCGAAGTCGACCGTGGGGAGGCGCACGGCCGCCGAGGGGGCCTGCTTGGTCTCGACGAGGCGAATCGCCCCGAGCGCGGCGCTTGTGTCACGGTCGAGCTGCGCGAGGCGCACGCCGCGGTGTCGGCTACCGTACTTGCGGATCTTTCGAAGGCCGCGTTCGAGGAGCGCGACAGCCCCGCGCAAGTTCCCACGGTTGAAGTGCTCGCACCCCACGGCAATCTGGATGAGCCCCTGGAGGAAGTGGCGCTCCGCGGGGGGCTGGGCGTTCCAGACATCCTCCCAGACCTCGTGGCAGTCGAAAAAACGCCCGGCGTTGAAGAGGTCGGCCCCCTCGGCCATCAAGCGGCGTTCCTCCGCGGCGTCCACGAGCGCCCGCGAGGGGCGCCTGAAAGATGAACGTGGCGGAAGGCGCGCATCGCCCGCGCGTTTTGCCCGCCGCGGCACGGGGACAAAAGAGTATATCCGTCGCCCGCGCCAAGCGACCCTGCTAGTTTCGGCAAGGGTGGGACGCTGCCGGGCACGGACGCCACAGCAGAGAACTTCTGCAGGCACTGCGGCAAGCCCACCCAATCAGCGACCCACGTCCTCGACGTGGGCGGAGTACGCTACGAGGTTGTCTACTGCTCGGAGTGCGGGATTGCAAGCAGCGCGTTCCGGCTCGCGGGCGACGGCTCTCGCGAGGGGCCGGCGGACAACCTCATGCTCCGGCGGCTCCACCAGCCCGCGAAGAAGTGATTTTGCCGGGCCGAAGTGACCTTCAAATAGCGCGCGCCCGGTGCGTCGGCTGCGCCGCCTTCGAAGCGCCGCGGTGGCTCAGCCCGGCGGAGCGAGGGACTCATAAGGCGCGCGGGCCAACCTGCGCGCCGGAGAGATCCCTAGGTCGAGGGTTCAAATCCCTCCCGCGGCACCTCGCGCTCTCGCTTTCGGGCCGCGCCCCGCCCCTCAAGTGCGGTGAAAGTCCGCCGCCTTTGAGAAAAAGTGCGAGGACAACTATTAACGGAGGCGCCCCGTCGCCCGGGCGATGGCACTCGCGCGCGCGGCCCCGAAGGCGAGCCTGCAACGCCCCGCGTTTGAGGGCCGCGTCGCGCTCGTCACGGGCGCCGCGCGGGGGCTTGGCGCCGAGCTTGTCCGGAGCCTGCACGCCGAGGGCGCCGCCGTGGCCTTTTCGTACCTGAGCTCGAAGGGACCCGCGGAGGCGCTCGTTGCGGAGCTGGGGGGCGAAAGGCGCGCGCTAGCCGTGCGCGCCGACGTCTCGCGGGAGACGGAAGCGCGCAAGCTCGTGGCCGCGGCAGTCCAGAAGTTCGGGCGCCTCGACTGCCTCGTGAACAACGCCTCGTATTCGGACAACGGGCTCTGGAAGGCGCCGCTCGAAGGCATCGACAGCCGCAAGTTCGCGCGCGTCCTGGAGGTCGATGTCCTCGGGACCTTCAACATGTGCAAGCACGCCGCCCGGCCCATGCGCGAGGGAAAGTTCGGGCGCATCGTGAACTTCTCGAGCGCGGGGTCGATCGCGGGCGACGAGACGATGGTCGCCTACAACCCGGCGAAGGTGGCCGTGGTGGGGCTCACCCGGACGCTCGCCCGAGCCCTTGCGCCGGACGGCATCACGGTCAACGCGGTCGCGCCGGGGTCGATCGACACAGGTTGGATCGAGCGCTGGGGGCTTTCCAAGAAGGACCTCCGGGAGACGCTCGCGGAGATCCCCCTCGGACGCCTCGGCGCCCCGGCCGACGTTGTCCACGCCGTCCTTTTCCTGCTCTCGGAGCGCGCGGGTTTCATTACGGGCCAGACCCTGCCGGTCGACGGGGGCGTGACCTCTGGATAGCCCGCTCTTGCCCCGGCCGCCCGCGGCGGTCGTGATGCTCTCGGGCGGCCTCGACTCGGCGGTGGCGCTCTACTGGGCGCGCGCCCAAGGGTACGCGCTCCTGCCGCTCTCGATCGAATTCACGGGCAGGCCGGCGCGCGAGCTTGAGGCGGCGGCGGCCGTCGCGCGCGAGGCCGGCGCGGGCCCCCTTTCCAAGATGCCGCTGCCCTTCGTGCGCCTAGCGCATGAGTTGCCCTCGTACAAGGCCCCGAAGCGGCCGGTCCCCTACGGGTACATCCCGCTGCGCAACCTCCTCTTCTACACGCTTGCGGCTTACCACGCGGACGCGAACGGCGCGCGCTTCGTCGTGGGAGGGCAACTGCTCGAGGACGCGCAGGACTTCCCGGACGCCTCGCAGAAGTACTTCGGAGAGATGAACGGCCTCATCGCGCGCTCAACGGACGGCTGGAGCCTTGCGGGGCCCCCCCTGGTGAAGCTGCCCTTGTCGGACCTCAAGAAGGAGGAGGTTGTGGTTATGGGTGTGCGGCTCGGCGTGCCCTTCGAACTCACCTGGTCATGCTGGCGGGACGGCGCGGAGCCCTGCGGCACTTGCTTGTCGTGCAATGACCGCCGCGAGGCCTTCGAGAAGGCCGGGATCAGGGACCCGGCGGGGCCTCGGGTGTAGGACCTCTTTCGGGGCCGGGTTCGGGTTCACCCTCCTCGGACGAATCTTCGTCATCCTCATCGCCGGCCTCGCCCCCCTCACCTTGCGGTGGCAGCCCCCGCCCCGCACGGACGAAGAAGAACCACCCGAGGGCAACGCCCGCCGTCGCGGGGAAGATGAAAAGGAGTGCGCTCGTCGCCGGCGTCGGTGCGAGAAGGACAAAGTTGTACGAGAGGAAGACGCTGAAGTTGTAGGGGTTTTCGAAGTAGACCATGTAGCTCGCGTTTTCCGCGACCGTCCACGAGTCCTTGAGGGCCGCCGAGGACTCGTTGTAGTAGACGCGGTAGCCAGACGCCCCCGCGTGGGTGTGGATCTCGAAAACAATCGGTGGGCCCGTGCCGTTGTCGACCGCGAATTCGATCTCGAGCCTGTCGCCGACGGAGGGCGGCAGGCCCATTTGGTCCATGAAGGCGTGGATCGTGAAATTGGGCTCGCCCCACGGCGCGAGGGTCGCATTGCCGAACGCGTAGAGCGGCGCGGCGCCCGGCAGGTGGGCGCCCGCCGGCGGCGCGGCAAGCGCGAGGCTCGACGCGAGGGATAGGGCGGCCACCGCGAGCTCGACCCGGCGCCCCGAGGACAAGGGGCTCACGCCCCCCGGAGGGTGATTTGGAAAGTGAACGTGTGGTCGCCGCCCCCTGATAGGCGCACGCGCCCCTCGAGGCGCCACGTCCCCGGCTGCGAGAGCGCCGGCGTGTCTGTGAAGAAGTGATTGCCGTGGGGGCCGTCAAGAAGGATGGTGCTCGGAGCCAAGGTGCTGTTGAGGAGCGTGAAACGGACGGTCATGTTCGACGCCCCCGCCACCTCCGCCCCGGTGGTCGCGTTCCAGAGCGTGACTTGCAGGCTGTAGACCTGGGGCACCGAGGGCGTCGGGCTGCACGTGAAGTCGAAGCGGAGGTCGCCTTGAGTTTGGTGGAGCACGAAGGGCTCGGGCGATGGCGGGGGCGGGGCGCCTGCGGGGGAAAGGGCCGTGAGAAGACCTGCAAGGACAAGGATGGAAGCGCCAAGCGCGACCTCCAGGCGGACGCGCCACAGGATGTGGCGCACGGCCGGGGCGCGCCTCGAAGGTCGTTCGAGTTTGGGCACGTACCGGACGCGGTTCCAGGCCCCGAGCAAGACAAGGGGGACGAAAAGGAAGGCTTTGGCAAGGACGACGTTGCCGAAGGAGGTCGAAAGGAGGCGGTCGAAGGACTCGACCTCGAAGGCGGCAAGGGCGACTCCGGCGGCCAGCGCGAGCGCGACGCAGCAGGTGGCCATTCTCGAAAAGCGCTCCAGCGCGGGGGCGGCGACGGCTGCGGTGTGCGGCGCCGTGAGCGCGGTGCGCACGACGGCCAGCGCAAAGAGCCCTCCCACCCACGTGGTGACCGCGCCAAGGTGCACGGCATCGAGGGCCGCGCCCACGGCGCGCAGGTCGGCGTCGGCCGCCGCGTGGCTCGCGCCGCTTGTTGCCGCGACGGCGCCAAGGACGGCGCAAAGGCCCG
>DATEUP010000104.1:0-2458 GCA_035283065.1 Thermoplasmatota archaeon
TCGAGGCCCGGATTGCGGAACTCATGGGCGAGCTTAGCGTCCCGCGGCCCACGCCCGTCAGGGGCTTTCCGCTGCCCTGACGCGGGGAAGGTCGGGGCAGGGGGCGCCGCCTCCCCCGCGGAAGGTCAGTCGAGGCCCTCACCCGCAGCCTCGACGGCTTTGGGCTTCTTCCAGGTCTGCCACTTCGCCTTGCTCTGGCGGTAGAAGTCGTTGCCCGCCAGGTCATTGATGCAGTAGACGGGGAAGCGTTCGACCTCCAGGCGGCGGCAGGCCTCGGTCCCGAGGTCTTCGTAGGCGACGACCTCGGCCTTCTTGATGTGCTTCGAGAGCAGGGCGCCTGCCCCGCCAAGCGCCGCGAAGTAGACGGCGCCGTGGCGCTTCATGGCCTCGACGGCGCCTCGCGTGCGGTGCCCCTTGCCGATCGTTGCCTTGAGCCCGGTGCGTGCAAGCATGGTCTCCAGGTAGCTGTCCATCCGCACCGCGGTCGTGGGGCCGGCCGAGCCGATGACCTGCCCGGCCTTCGCGGGCGTCGGTCCGACGTAGTAGAGGATCTGCCCGCGGAGGTCGACCGGCAGGGGCTCGCCCTTGCGGATCGCTTCGAGGAACCGCTTGTGGGCCGCGTCGCGCGCGGTGAAGAGTACGCCGGTGATCTCGCAGAGGTCGCCGGCCTTGAGGCCCTTGAGCTGCGCCTCCTCGAGCGGCGTCCGGACTTGGACGGGCGCGCTCACAGCGTCACCTCCTGGACCCGGTGCGCGTGGCACTCGAGGTTCACCGCCACGGGGAGCGCCCCGATGTGGCAGGGCGCAACCTCGACGCGCACCTCGAGGGCCGTAACGACGCCTCCAAGGCCCTGAGGGCCCGAGCCGATCGTGTTCACCATCTTCCGGAGCTCCTCCTCAAGGGCGGCGTAGCGCGGGTCGGCGTTGCGTGCGCCCATCACCCGCATCACGGCCTTCTTCGCGAGCCACCCAACCTGGTCGAAGGTCCCCCCGATCCCCACGCCGACGATGAGCGGCGGGCACGCGTTCGGGCCCGCCTCGTCCACGACCTTCATGACGAAGTCCTTCACGCCTTCCACACCCCCGGCGGGAGTCAGCATCTTGAGCTGGCTCATGTTCTCGGCGCCGGTCCCCTTCTCCATCACGCGGATCCAGATCCTGTCTCCGGGGACGACTTCGTAGTGCATCACCGCCGGCGTGTTCGTCTTCGTGTTCACGCGCTGGAGGAGGGGGTCGCCGACCACGGACATTCGGAGGTACCCCTCTTCGTACCCCCGGCGCACGCCCGCGTTCACGGCCTCCTCGAGGGAGGCGCCTTCGATGTGGACGTCGGCGCCCGCCTTCACGTGGACGATCGTCACCCCCGTGTCCTGGCATGTCGGCAGCCCTTCGCTCTTGGCGAGCTCCGCGTTTTGAAGCAGCGTATTGAGGACGACGATGCCGGTCTCGCTGCGCTCTTCCGTGACCGCGCGGCGCATGGCGTCGAGGTAGCCCGGCGACAGGTCGACCGCCATGCGTTTGCAAAGCGCCGCAACCGTGTCGGTCACGAGCTTCGCGGGCACAAGGCGCAGGTTCGGCCGGGCGCCCTGGGTCCCCGGGGCGGCGCGCCCTGAAACGCGCACGGCGCGCGCGCCCCGCGCCGTGCCCCTGCGGGCGCGCAGGGGCCCCGAGGCCCCCCGGCGGGTCCGCGTTACCTTCGCCACACGCTTCACCCGCTTCGACACGGTGCTCGAGGCCCGCTTCACGGAGACCACCGCCCCCTGGAGGGTGCTCGCGGCGGAAAAACCCTTTCGTGATTCCCTAAACGCGCGGCCCCGAGGGCGCCCTCGGCCGCAAGTTGCGCGCGATCTGCCCCGGCACGGCGTGTGTCTTCTTTCCCGGGTTGAGGATGCCCAAGGGGTCGAAGAGCCGTTTGATTTCGACCATCGCGTCGTAGGCCTCGCCGAAGAAGGACGCGAGGAATTCGCTCCTCAGGAGGCCGTCACCGTGCTCGCCGCTCAAGGTGCCGCCGAGCCTCCGCGTGTGGTCAAACACCTCGCCTGCGACCGTGGCCATGAGCGCCCGGTCCTCCGGACGGCTAAGGTCGAGGTAGGGTCGGATGTGGAGGTGCCCCGTCGACGCGTGCCCGTAGGCGGCCGCCTTGAGGCCGTGCCGCTCGAAGATCGCGTAGAGGCCCTCGACGTGCTCGGCCAGGCGCTCGACGGGAACCGCCGTGTCCTCGACGAACCCCACGGGGGCGCGCGAGCCTCCCACCTCCGAGAGCAGGGGCTCGACGCCGCGGCGGATGCGCCACAGGTCCTCCATCGTTGAGGGGTCGGTCGTGGCCTGGTCGTCGACCGCAAGGCCCGTCTCCTCGCGGAGCCGCCTCCAGCCGCCCTCCATGCGGGCCTCGACCTCCGGGAGGTCCTTGCCCATGTATTCGACAAAAAGGACGGCCCGGGTGTCGCTCCGGAAGCGCG
>DATEUP010000105.1:0-18367 GCA_035283065.1 Thermoplasmatota archaeon
TGGCCCGCGCGACCGCCTTGTCGATGTGCGCGGAGCTCACGCGCTTGCCAAACGGCACCTTCTGGCGCGTCACCTCTTCCTCCCCGTCCGCGACCCCCGTGAGCAGCACGGGCACGCTCCGGAAGCGCCGCTGCGCCATCACCCACGCCGCGCACTCGCGGCCCTGCGCCCCCCCCTTCGAGAGGTCGACCACGACCACGTCGAGCGCGGCGACCGCGCGAAGCGCGAGGCGGAAGTCCGGGTCCTTCGGCTCCGACACGATCACGCGGTGCCCCGCGGCCTTGAGGCGCGTTAGCAGGTCTTCCCGGTCGCCCTCCTTGAAGGCGAGCAGCGCGACGGTGGCCAGTCTACCCTCCCCTTCGATGGCGGGAGGGCGGTGAGAAGGCACGCTCGTCTGAAGCGGAGGGGCCGGGACCGGGAGTTGAACCCGGGTCAAGGGATCCACAGTCCCCTAGGATGACCACTACCCCACCCCGGCCATTTGGTGGCACACGCGCGCTAACGGCTCTTTGGATTTCAACGTTTGGGGCGAGCCAGATGGAGGCGCCGCGCCGGTTGCCAGTTGACGAACCTATTTTATCGGGCCCCCCGAGATCACGCGAGAGATGGCGGGAAGCGGCCCCAAGGGACTCAAGGGCTTGCTCGACCAGCTGGACAGCGCCGTCGACTCGCGCCTCAACGTCGTGTTCGACCCCCGCAAGCCCGTCGTCGCGCAAGCCGAGGCCCGCCGCGCGGGCCGATTCCTCAAGCGGCGCGCCGCCTCCGCGGGCAAGACGGCCTCGCGCGCCGGCGGCGGCCTCGCGCGCCTCCAGCGCCGCGGACTTGCGTACATCACCTCGCTCTCCGTCACGGGCAAGGGCAAGTCCCCCGTGCGCAAGATCCTCGCGCACCCGCGAATGATCCTCGTCGCGTCCTTCGTCGCCGCCTTCATGCTCGCCACGCCCTCCGTATTCATCTTCGGCTACGAGGCCCTCGGCATCAAGAGCGGCATGCGCGCCGACCTCGAGGTGTTCCTCCCCGCCGACGACCCGGCCACGGAGATCCTCAAGGAAATCCGCGAGCGCTACCCCACGGACGTCATGATCGGCCTCTTCGACCTCTACGTGCCCGACGCCAACATCACCGCCGTCCGCTACATGAAGGAGATTTCGGGCTTCGAGGGGGACGAGGAGCACGTCGACGCGTCGGGGAACCTCACGGGGGTCGACTACCGCCTCGACGACATCGGCCTCCTGGACGGCGTGAACTGGACGCTCTCGCTCCCGACGGTCATCAAGGCCTACGCGGTGACGCCGTCGAACTTCGAGCAGGCGATGCACGACCTCTGGGGCTTCCCGCCGCAGGCGGCGATCCAGGACGTCCCGTACCAGATCCCGGACGACCAGGGCTCGATCGACACGGTCGTCGACCAGATGGGCGCAGAATACCTGCGCTCCTTCATCGTGAACCGGGAAAACGTCACGGGCGGCCAGTTCAACCGCGTCGTCGTCCTCTTCGGCCTGTCGAGCGACCTCGACGCCCAGAACCGCGTGATCGCGCGCGCCGAGGCCCTTGCGACCGCCTTCAACGAGCGCAACGCGGGCAACCTCGTCGTCCGCATCACGGGGCCCGTCGTCGTCTTCCGCGACCTCCAGGACGGCGTCTCCCGCGAACTTGGCAAGGCCCTGCCCTTCATCGTCGCCGGGCTCCTCGGCGTCCTGTACTATTGGCACCGCAACTGGCGCGTCCTCGTGATCACCCTCGTCCCCGTGTCGCTTGCCTCCATGATGGCCTACGGGATCACGGGCGCGGCCCACGCCGCGAACCCCGAGGCCGTGATCCTCGCGCCCCAGGTCGTGCTCGCCATGCCCATGCTCCTTGCCATCGGAGTCTCCTACGGCCTCTACCTTGCCAACCGCTTCGTCGAGGAGGCGGGCCCCACGCGCGAGGAGCGCATCGCGCTTGCCGTCGAGCGCATCAACCCCGCGCTCTTCCTTTCCGCCGTCGCCACGAGCATCGGCTTCTTCGCCCTCATGATCGGCACGCTGCCTCCGATCTGGACGCTCGGCCTCACCCTCACGATCGGCATGGCGCTCACGTACATCCTCGTCTACGCGCTCATCCCGTGCTTCGTCGCCCTCTTCGGCTACGAGAAAACCGTGAGCTTCCACGAGATGCACCGGATCGCGGGTGTGGGCGAGCGGCGCCGCGTCGTCATCACGCTCGTCTCCCTGATGCTCGTCGCAGGCTCGCTCGGCGTGCTTTTTGCCGGGAAGATCTCCTTCGACGTGGACTACCTCACGATGACCCCCGAGGGGACCCCCTCCGTCGAGGCGATGCGCGACTACTCCGCGACCATGGGCGGCGGGCAACTCGGCATCGTCCTTTCGAAGGCGAAGGGCGGCAGCTTCAACCAACTCGCCGCGCTCGACGAACTCGAGCGCGTCCAGGATCGGATGAACGGGATCACAAACGTCCAGGCGATCTCGATCGTCACGATCATGAAGCTCGTGAAGTCCCCTTCGGAGGTCCAGGTTGGCGGCCAGACAATCCAACTGCCCGCAGACGCCACCTTCTGGGACCTCCTCCACTCGACAACGTCAGTCACCGTGCAGTCCGACATGCTCGCGCTCTTCTACGGGTCGATCCCCGCGCAGATGCGCTCGATGCTCGTCGACCCCGACCTCAAGAGCGCCGTGATCTACATCCAGATGCCCTTCCTCGGGGTCGACCCGACGCGCGCGGCGGTCGACGCCGTGAACGGCGCGGTCGACGGGACGGCGGCCGACCGGGAGGACACGCAGGTCGAGCACATGGCGGGGATTCAGACCGTCACGCTCGCGGTGAACGACCTCATCATCGAGGCCCAGGTGACCTCGCTCGTCGTCGCGCTCTTCCTCACGTTCTTCCACATCTGGGCCGTGTTTGGCGACGTGCGCGTCGCGCTCATCACGATGGCCCCCGTGAGCGTCGTCTGCGCGATGGAGCCCCTAATCCTCGTCCTTGCGAACATCCCGCTTTCCACGGTCACCGTCATGATCGGGTCCATCGCGATCGGCACGGGCGTCGACTTCGCCGTGCAGATCACGCAGCGCATGCGCCTCGAGGGCTACGACCAGGTATCGCTGAACCGCGCGGTCGAGACGACGGGCGTCTCCTTCATCGAGGCGACGAGCACGATGGTCGTGGGGTTTGCCGGGATGCTCGTCATGAACATCCAGGCGATCCAGCAGTTCGTACTTATGCTCATCACGCTGCTGGTGCTCAACATGATCATGGCGATGTTCCTCTTCCCGGCGCTCGGGAGCATCTGGATCCGTAGGCGCAGGAAGGTGCCGCCGCCCGAGGGGATCTACGTGAAGCTCATGAAGTCGATCAAGGAGGGCGCGCGCAGGCCGCGCCCCGGGGCCGCGACAGCGCCGACGGGGCCGCCGGCGGCGGTGCACGTCGAGGGTGCGCCGCCTACCAACTGAGGTCGCCCGTGAGGGCAAGGTAGTCCAGCGTGAGGCGAGCGCCCAGGATTCGGGCGATGTCGGTTCCCAGTGTGTTCAGGTCTCGCCAGGCGACCCGTCCGACTCGGCTCGATGAGGCGGCGGTCGGTTCGGGCGTTTCAAGGGACCGGTGAAGGACCGTCACTTTGTCGAGCCGGATCGGCCGGCAGCCAGGGGCTGGGAGCCGCAGGAAGAGGTTGCGGATGAAGGGGCGCGTCCCGGCGCCCGTTGCACCGGAGATGGGTCCGCGCTCGAGCGACTCAACGGGCACGCCGAGGATCCGTGCGGCCTGGTCCGAGATCGCCGTGCGGGAGGCGCCCGAGTCGACGACCGTTCGCACTTCAAGCCAACGGGACAGGCTGAGAGGCGCGGACCCCCAAGGTTCAGTTAGGGCAATGGAGGCATCGAGGGTGAAGAACCCCGTTTCGCTCTCGGGGGCGAGCACGATTCTCTGCAGTCAGACCATCCACACTAGGTCCGGGGGCCAGACATAGTGGATGTAGACGCCGTGGCTCTTCCCATACTTCCGGTAGATTTCGTCTTCGTCGTCGGAGACATCCAAGATCCGCCCGTCGTCAATGGCGACGAAGCGGTCAAGGTACTTCCGGAGTTTGTCGGAGTGCTCGAGCGCCCATTTGTGATTCCGGCGGAACTTGAGGAGGGCCTCGAGGACCTCGTCGCGGGGGGCGCTCTTCCTTCCCATCATGGTCGTTTACATCCTTGGCAACATCAAACCTTTGGCCCGGTGCCTGGCCCCGGCTGGACGCCCGCCCTTTTGAAGGCTGTCTGAGGGTAATCACGAGAATCTCAAACCCTCATGCGCGGCGCTACTCTCCCCGCCCTTGTGCGCGCGCCCGGAGCGGCCACCCAAAGAGTTTTTACCGCACCCCGGGTTCGCCGCAATCCCTTGCGGCGCCGCCAAGGCGCTCCCGTGGTGTAGCGGCCAATCATCTCAGCCTCTCGAGCTGGGGACCCGGGTTCAAATCCCGGCGGGAGCACTCGCCCTCATCTTCCGCCGCCCTAGGCCGTTCGTCGACGGCCGCCACCCGTTCAATCCCGAGCCGTTCCCACACCAGCACGCGGACCTGCGCCCAGTCGAGTGGCCCTCCGCATCGGGCGCAGGTCACCATGGGAAGGTTCGGATGCGCGCCCGTCGAGAAGGGTCACCCGTTTCGAGCAACGCGACTAATGGGGCCGGGCGGAACGCAATCAGGCCTTGGCCACGGCGTCGCGGTATACCTGATTGTTGAGGTCCCATCCGAACTGCTTGTGGAACGTCGCGAAGTCCTCCACCTCGGCGGTTCGGGGGTCTTGGTGGCCCGCTGCGTACCAGGCAGCGAACGCCTCCACGGGATTCGTATGGGGGTGGAGGTAGAAATGTATTCGATCGGCGACGGGCGCCCGGCCCTGGCGCGCCCAGGCGGCCACGGCCTCTGTCGTGTCCCCGGGGCATAGCAGAACCGCGAGAACCCACCAATCCGGTTCGGAGGGCGGCGGAGGCGCTCTCGACGCGCTCACGGCCTCCAAGTTCCGCCTGATCCTCCTCACCTCCTCCTTCGCGATGGAGAGGCACGGCTCGGACTCCGCCCATATCCAGCCCTTCATCCGCCGGTGGTTGCCCGCGACTGCGCGGGCGAAGTCCGAGGGAGCGCCGCGGGAGGCCATCGGGTGACGATGTGTGGGGGAGCCTATATATGAAAGCACAACAACGATTGTGTTAGATGAAGTCCGAGGTGGCTGCGCCCGTCGACGAATCCGTTCACCTCCGGCTCGCCTACGAGATTATCGCGGAGGAAGGCGACCTCCGGCGCGGCGTCCTGCTCGAGCTCGTGGGCCGCCCGCGCCGCTACGCCGAGCTGAAGCCGCTCCTCAAAGGCCGCCGCGACCATAACCTCACAGTGTCGCTCACGCGGCTCCAGCGCGACGGGCTTGTCGACCGGCGCACCGACGCGCGGCAACGCCCGCTCGTCCACACCTACGAACTCACGCCGCTCGGAATCCAGACGGTGCTCGCAATGCAGGCGATCCGGCCCGTGCACGAGGCGGTCGAGGCGTACCACAAAGGGCGGAAATCGAGCGCGGGTACGTGATGGACCCGCGGTCGGCGCGCGGGCGAGTTCATCACACGGCCTCGCGCTCGGCAAGCGAAGGCGACGTCCGGCCCTTCGGACTTGAACCCATCTCGGTCCACACCCCGGCGGTCGTCCGCCCGGTCCTACGGGATCACTGCGATCCGATTCGACTTCCCCGAACCCACCCAAACCGGCAGAGTGATGCTCCCTGCACGCCCGCCGACAATGGCGTATAGGAAATAGGTCTCCCCTGCGACGACGTGCCAGCGGGGGCAACTCGTGTTTGAGGGCAGGTTCATGCCGTCCGACTGTAACTTGACCTTGAACTCGATGGTGCCACCCGGCGGAAGCTCCTTCACATTACGGTCTGTGGAGAGGCGCCCCATCGAAGGGGGACACCCGAAGTCAGCGCCAATCGCTTCCCCAGAAGCATTCTCGAGGGCCAATCGAAGTGTGGGAAAAATCCTCACAGTCGTCGTTCCCACGTTCTTCAGTTCGAACGACACCGTGTGGTTCGCGCCATCGGAAAGGTCAAGCGGGTCGGCATCCGCGGTGGCAAAGGCCGCAAGATCGCCATAGAACCCGTAGGTGTACGCGGTCCCTCCCGCCCCCATCAGCGCGGCGACCACCACAAGGGCTCCCACCGGCTTAGCCCACGAGCCCAACCGCTGGGAGACCGCCGAGCCTCGCCGGAAAACCACAACAGCCAGTGTCGTGGTGGCCGCTGCCCAGGCAAGCGGCCAGAGGATGAAGATGTTGCCATTCGAAAACCTGGCGAGTACTATTAGGATTGCGGTTGCAGCCAGGCCAGACACCGTGAACGGCGGGATCGGGATGGTGAGGTCCACCTGTGCTTCGGTATCTCCCCCATCGCTTTGAACCGACACAACCAAGCCATCCTGAGGGCAGGAAGATACGTCGAGAAGGCCTGGCATAATCCTATCGGTGTTGCCGTGCGAGGACTGTCAATCGGGCCCGATTCCGGCGCGCGTATCGTAGTGTCAAACCCATCCCGGCCTGCACCCCGCTGGGTGCGCTCGCCCTTATCTCGAGGCCAGACACCCGGAGTCGCCCCGCGATCCGCGCGAACGCTTAACACGAAGACCGCGTTTCGCCCCCGATGCAAGCCCCGCAAACCAAGGGCGCCTTCGACGGCCTCGGCCTCGAGCCCGTGCTCCTGCGCGCGGTCTATGGACTCGGCTACGAAGTCCCCACGCCGATCCAGAAGGAGGCGATCCCCGCGGTCCTTAGCGGCCGCGATGTGATCGCAACGGCCCAGACGGGCTCGGGCAAGACCGCCGCCTTCCTCCTGCCGGTCCTCCAGCGGATCCTCAAGGCGCCGCGGGGCAAGACGCGCGTGCTCGTACTTTCGCCCACGCGCGAGCTTGCCGCCCAGACCGACATTGCGTTGCGCGGGCTTGCGAAGGGCACGGGTCTCTCCGGCCATGCGGTCTACGGCGGCGTCGGGATGTTCGCGCAGGCCGACGCGCTTCGCGGCGGCGTCGAGGTCGTCGTGGCGACCCCCGGCCGGCTCCTCGACCACATGGACCGCAGGAACGCGGACTTCCGGGGCCTCCAGGTGCTCGTGCTCGACGAGGCGGACCGGATGCTCGAGATGGGGTTCCTCCCGGACGTCCGGCGGATCGTCGGCGCGCTTCCGCGGGAGCGGCAGACCCTCCTTTTCTCCGCGACGATGCTCCCCGAGGTCGAGGCGCTCTCGCGCACGATCATGCGAAACCCCCTGCGCATCGCGGTCTCGGTGGCCCACCGGCCGCCGGCGACCATCCACCAGGAAGTCTTCCCGGTCCCCCAGCACCTGAAGACTGCGCTGCTCATCCGGCTCCTCGCGAGGGAGTCCGTCGTGTCCGTGCTAGTCTTTGTCCGCACGAAGCGGCGCGCCGACCGCGTCGCCCGCCAGGTCCAGGCCGCGGGCTTCGACGTCGCCCTGATGCACGGGAACCGGAGCCAGAACCAGCGGCAGATGGCGCTCGAGGGCTTCCGCAGCGGCGAGCACCAGGTGCTGGTCGCCACGGACCTCGCGGCCCGCGGGATCGATGTCGAAGGCATCTCGCACGTGATCAACTACGACGTGTCGGCCGTCCCCACGGACTACGTTCACCGCGTGGGACGGACGGCCCGCATGGAGGCCGCAGGCGAGGCGTGGACGTTCGTTTCCCCGGAGGAGGAAGAGGCGCTCCGCGGGATCGAGAAGGCCCTCGGCAAGGCGGTCCCGCGCGTCACGCTTCCGGACTTCGACTACCGGGCGCCCCCACCGCCGAAGGTGCAGGGGCAGGGTGGCGGGCGAAGGCCGCAGCAGGGGCGCCAGCAGCGGGGCGGAAGGCAGGAGCGGTACGGGCGCGGGCGACGGTGAGGGGCCGGGGCCATCGTAGCGGGCGCACCGCGAGCGGCCGCCGCCCTCCGCTTCCGAGAGCCCCCGCAGGATTGACAAGGGCCTCGCGCGCTGGGGGGTCGAGTTCTTCCATGGCCGGCCTCGTCGGACTCTCGCCCGAGCACCTCGGCGCCCTCGACCCCCTGCGCGCCATGCTCGCGAAGTGGCCCGAGGGCGTGCCGATCATCAAGCCGATGTACCACACGCCGGTGCTTTTCCCCGGGCCCTCCGGGGTCGAGGCGAAGAACGCGCGCTTCGGCATCGCACGCCAATTCTCTTCCTTTAACGCGCGTTCGGAGGCGCTGACGGAAAGCCGAATGTGGAAGTCCCTCTTTGGCAAGCACCACGCCGTCGCCCCCCTGTCTTACATCGTCGAGTGGCGCGAGGAGGGAGGCGCGCGAGTCCCCTACCTCATCTCGCGCAGCGACGGCGGCGTCCTCCTTACACCAGCGCTTTGGTCCCCTTGCTTCGACGACCGCACCGACACGGGGTTCGCAATCTGCACCCGCGCGCCCAACCGCTTTTTCGCCCATTTCCACGACCGCATGGTGGGCGTCCTCACGCCCGAGCTCATGGAGCGGTGGCTACACCCCGCCGACTCCACGCCGGCAACGCTCCTCGAGTGCGTGCGCGCGCCCGCCGACGACGAGCTTGTTGCGAGGCGCGCAAAGGGGGAGCTCATGAAACGCAAGGCCGAGGACACCTCGCCGATCGAAACGACGGGGCAGGTGCTCACGTTCGCCGACTTCGAGGGAAAGGGCCGCAAGGGCGCGGCCAAGCAGGCGCGGCTGGGGGGTTAGGGGGCAGCCGCCTCCTTCCCGTCTAACGGCGGACCGTGCGCCGGTGCGCGACCTTGATCACGGACACGCGGACCTCGCGCTCGTCGACCTCGACGATCACGCGCCCGTGGCCGACGCGGAGCCGGTAGAGCGGCGAGTTCACGAGGCGCCCGAGCTTGGTAAGCGGGTCCTCCTGCAGGTCCTCGAGCCGAGCGACGATCCGGCGAGCCACCGAGCGGTCGAGCCGCTCGAGGTCCCGACGCGCGCTGTCCGTGAGGACGACCGTGTAGCGCGTCAAAGGCCCAACTCTCGCTTGACTTCTTCGAGCGTCTTGTACCTGCCATCCTTGAATTCCCGCCGGGACTTCTCAACGGCTCGTTGAGTTTCAGGCCCCAGCGCCTCGAGGTCCTCGAGGATCCGCTCGAGGACATCTGCGCAGGTCTCGCGCGGGTGGATCTTCATGGCGTTGAGTCGTGCCTTCATCGAGAGCGAGATCTGGACCGTCGTCGTACCAGGCATAGGATGGTGGGTGCGATGCCAGAACGTGGCCATTGCTATCTGGCTATAGTGCGCTGCGGTGGCGAATTGGTTCTGGGCGCCCGCGCAAGATGGTGGGAGGGCGCGTTTGTGTTCGCGCCGGTGGAGGTTACCGCAGAGCGGGCGCCCTGCGTGCGGCTTATGGGGAGGGCGGTCTGGAGGGGCGGGGAGGTTCACGTCGCGGCGTGGATGCCGGAGGGCGAGGAGGCGTGGGGGGTCAGGGTGGGGAGGCTGGTGGAGGCGATGGCGGGGTAGGGAGGACTCTTCGGCAAGGTTCATATACGATTGTATGCAAATGCATACGTATGGCCCACACAGTCTCAGGGCGGCTTCCGCCCGACCTGCTTCGAGAACTCGACAGCCTCGGCAAGCGTGCGGGCAAGACACGGTCCGAGATCCTGCGCGACGTTGTGCGCCGGGGGGTGGCCGCCGAGCGGCTCGAGCGGGCGCTGGAGGCCTACCGGCACCGGCAGGTCTCGTTAGGCCGCGCAAGCGAGCTTGCAGGGCTCCCGGTCACCGTGTTCATCGAGGAGCTGCGCCGGGCGGGGATCCTGCGCGACTACCACGCCGACGAACTTCGCAGTGACCTGGAGTGGGCGGGGCAGGCTTGATCGCGGACAGTTCGGTGCTCATCGTCTTTGCGCGGGCGCAGCGCATGGACATCCTCTTTCGCACCCTGGGCAGCCTTGGGATCACGAGGGAGGTTCAGAAGGAGACAATCGGGGCAGCGGCGGATCGGCCCGACGGCCAGGTGCTCGCTGCTGCGCTGCGGCGTGGCCGCCTCAAGGTCATGTCCGTCGCTCCGCGCCGCATCGCGGAGCTCAGAGGGCGCTACCCCAACCTCGGCCGGGGCGAGGCATCCGTGATTGCGGCAGCGCTCCAGAACCGCGAGCGGGTCGTCCTCATGGACGAGCGTGCGGCCCGCCGCGCGGCGGCGCTCGAGGGCCTGCAGCCAGTCGGGACGCTGGGCGTGCTGGCGCGGGCCCATCGGGCGGGCGTACTCCGGTCCCGCAAGGAGCTTGCCGAGGCGCTGCAGGCGATCCTCTCGGCTGGTCTGTGGGTCGCCCCCGAGGTTGTGGAAGAATTCTGGGAAGGTGTTGGTGGGCGGCAGTGGCGCTAGAGATCGCCCATGATCTGGACGGCGGCCGCCGGGGCCCGGGTGGGGTGCGTCGACCGTAGGAATGGGGAAGGCAACTTCGGTTGTGGCAACCCCAGGGCGGCCGCACGCGGACGCGGATACTCGGCTACCTCGCCGGCGCGCGGCGCCCGCTTACGGGGTACGCGGTCGCCAAGGAATTGGGGCTCGGGGTCTCGAAGGTTTACCCGGAGCTTCGGCGCCTTGCCGCGGCACGGGTCATAACAGGCCGCCTTAGCATGAGCGGGCGAAGGCTCTACTCCCTCGACGACGCGGACCTGCGGCGTTTTCTCGTGCGGCGCGTGCGGGTCCTCAGAGCGCAGGACTGGTTCGCGCCCGAGCAAGTGGCTGCCAGGCGCCGGGCGGCGGAGATTGTGAAGAAACTGCCGCCGCTTCCGGCTGGATCGCCCGCCCCGGCCGTCCGGCGCGCCCCTCCCTGATGGGTACGCCCTTTTTCCTATGGGGCCCCCATGCCACGCCCCCGCATGGCAGGCCGCCTACCGGTTCGCAACCCGTCCCGCGCACGCAAGCGCGACCCCTGGCCCCGCCTCGCGATCCGCCCCACCTCGCGCACGGGCCTCGGCCTCTTCGCCGTCGCGACCTTTGCGCCCGGCGACCGCATCGCCGTCATCGAAGGCGAGACGATTACCGCCACCTACGACAGCCGCTACCGCCTCGGCTCCCGCTGGTACGGCGTGGGTCCCCACGCATGGGTCGACCCTTACCTCGACAACCCCGGCCGGTTCGTCAACCACTCCTGCGACCCCAATGCACGCATTGACGCGCGGCTTGCGATCGTCGCCCTTCGCACCATCCGCCGAGGCGAGCAGGTTTGCGTCGACTATTCGCTCACGGAAGAGGACCCCGAGTGGTCCATGCGCTGCCGCTGCGGCGCGGCGGGCTGCCGCGGCGTGATCCGCGCCGGGCGCGTCTTCGAGCACTGAGGCGGCCTCGGGGTTTTTCTCCCATAGTTCGCTTCCTTTGGGGAGGATCCCCGTGCCCTTGCGCTCGCGGTGGCCGGCCCTCGTCATCGGCGCGGGCTCGGCCGGCCTCTCGGCAAGCTACCACCTCAAGGAGCGCGGCATCGAGCACGAAGTCCTCGAGCGCTCGCGGGTCGCCGACTCGTGGGCCTCGCGCCGCTGGGACTCGTTCACGCTCGTCACGCCGAACTGGAGCGTGATGCTGCCCGGCCGGCCCTACGCCGGGAGCGACCCCGACGGCTACTTGCGTCGCGACGAGGTCGTCGCGCACCTCGAAGGCTACGCCCGCGCCTTCGACCTGCCGGTCCGCGCCGGCGTGGACGTGCGGCATCTGCGCCCCATGGACTCGGCCGGTGGATGGGAGCTTGACACGAGCAAAGGGCACCTGGCGGCCGAAAACGTGATCGTCGCGACCGGGGCCTTCCCCGAGCCCCGAGTCCTGCCCTCGAGCTCGTCGCTCGCGCCGCGCGTCCGCCAACTCCATACGAGCGAGTACCGGAACCCGGGCGCCCTGCCCAGGGGCAGCGCGCTCGTCGTCGGCTCCGGACAGTCCGGCGTCCAGGTCGCCGAGGACCTCCTCGAGGCGGGCCGCGAGGTGCTCCTGGCAGTGGGGTCCTGCCCCCGCGCGCCCCGCCGCTACCGCGGGAAGGACATCTACTCGTGGATCCTGGAGAGCGGCTTCATGGACATGCGGCTTACCGACCTCCCTTCCCCCCGCATGCGCCTCGCGTGCAACCCCCAGCTCACGGGCCGCGGCGGCGGCCACGACCTCGACGTGTGGGGACTCGCCCGCCGAGGCGCCGCCCTGCTTGGCCGCTTCGTCCGTGCAGACGGCGAGCGCGTCGAGTTTGCCGACGACCTTGAGCTCACCTTGGAGACTTCCGAGAAAATGACGCGCAAGTTCCTCGGCGACATCGACGAGTACATCGCGAGCGCGGGGCTCGACGCGCCCCCCGCGGCCCAGCAGGCCTTCGACTTCGCGCTCCCCGAGCAGCCGCGCCGCTCGTTTATCGACCTTGGCGCCCTCGGGGTGTCCACCGTCATCTGGGCCACGGGCTTCCGCCCCTCGTACCCGTGGATCGAGGGCTGCGCGTTCGACCCCGACGGCTTCCCCGTCACCGACCGTGGCGTCACCGCGAGTCCCGGCCTCTACTTCGTCGGCATCCACCTCCTGCACACGCGCCGTTCAGGCCTCCTCGTCGGCGTTGGGGAGGACGCCGAGCACGTGGCGGGGCACGTCGCTGACCGCGTCCGCCCCCTGCGCCGGTAGTGAACTCCTCCCCCACAGCCTTATCTAGGGCCCGCGCGGGATTGCGCTGCGGCGCCCAATGGCCGGCCTCGTCGGAATCCGTGCGGAGGACATGGAGCAGGTCGATGCCCTCCGCCGCGCGAAGCTCGAGTGGCCCCAAGGTCTGCCGTTCATCCGCCCCTCGGTGCGCGCGCCCGTGCTCGTTGCAGCCGACAAGGGACTCGACTACAAGGTCGCCCGATTCGGGTTCTCGCGCCGCTTCATGTCCTTCAACGCGCGCAGCGAGAACCTCACGCAGAGCAAACTCTGGAAGCGCTTCTTCGGGAAGCACCACGCGGTCGCCTGCCTCTCCTACGTCGTCGAGTGGATCGACGAGGGCGGAGCGAAAACGCCCTACCTCATCGGCCGCAAGGACCGCCAGCTCTTGTGGGCGCCCGCGCTCGTGGGCCCCAGCCTCGACAGCAAGGAGGAATTCGGGTTCGCGATCTGCACGCGCCCCCCCAACACGTTCTTCTCCCATTTCCACGACCGCATGGTCGGCGTGCTCACATCCGACCTTGCGAAGGTGTGGATCAGCCCCGAGGGGCACTCCGAGGAGGACCTGCTCGCCTGCGTGCGCGCGCCCGACGACGACGAACTTGCGGCCTTCAAGGTGAAAGGCGACATCGCCAAGCGCAAGAAGGGCGACTGGTCGGCCATCGAGACGCAGGGCAAGCCGGTCACGAGCGGGGACCTCGAGAAGCCTGTGGGCGGGAAGCCCAAACAGGCGCGGCTCGGCGAGTGAGCGGCGCCCGTCGCCCAAGGTCGCCCGGGGCGGGGCACCTCAAGGCGCTTTGCCCTTCCGCTTGCGCAGAGCCACGAACGCGATAGCCCCAAGCGCCGCGGCCGCCGCGGCGCCGACTAGGAGCAGCGTCGCGTTTGCGCCGCCCGGCGCCGGCGGCGGCGTGCCGCCGGGTGGAACCCCGCCAGGCGGGACGCCGCCTCCGCCTTGCCCGGCCACCCCCTCCACTGTGACAAATGTGGCGCCTGCCGGGCGGTCGAACGTCAAGACGACCCAGCTGCCCTCGGCGGCCCTCGTGAAGTTGAGGGGCACGCCGTCGGCGCGGACCGTGATGTTGCTCGAGGCGACCGCCGCGGGCACCGTGACGCGCGCCGGTCCGCCCGCACCGTCCTGCTTCAACACGAGGACACTCCCTTCGGGCGCGGAAAGGACCATCGAGATGCCCGCCGCATCGACGGTCGCATTGTACGTGCCGGCCGCCGAGTCGACCTCCCACGTAATCGAGTTCGCGGCCTGCGCAGCCGTGAAGCGCCCAAGCTTCAGGGGGAACGCGGGCGAATAATCGTCCCGCATCCGATATTGGAAGGGTGTGATCGGCGCGCCTGCCGCCGCGGTGCCCGCCGAGGCCACCTCGTCCAACTCGACGCCGAAGAGGTCCGAGACGCTTGCCGAGAGCGTGTAGCTCCCGGCGCCCGTCCCGACGCCCGTGAGCGTGTAGTTGCCTTCGTTGACGGTGAAGATCTGGACGATCTGCGGCTCGGTCCCCGGCCCGGAGTAGAAGGCCCCGGTGGACCCCAGGTCGTTCACGACCATGCCCGTCGCGTTGTCGTACCCCACGACATTTCCGTACGAGTCCTCGACCTTGATGTTGACTGGCGAGTTGGCCTTGAAGGTGATCGTCGCGTCGCCGGGGCCCATCCCCAGGAACTTGCACTTGTCCACCCCGAAGGCGTTGTCGCCCACGTAGTCCCAGTGGGGGCGGTCCTTGTCGCGGTACGGGCGGCAGAACCCGTACATGGCGCCGATCCAGTCCAGCGTCTGGTTGTCGTCGGGCACGATCGTCATGTCGACCGCCCGCGCGTCCACGTGGGGGCAGATCGTGATCGGCTCCCGCCAGCAGACGAAGGGCACGGGGATTTGGTAGCCTCCCACGGAGTAAAGCTCACTCTTGATCGCGTGTTTGGCCACCTCGGCCTTCAGGCGGTCCACCGATGTCGCCAGGAACGGCGCCAAGTCCGGCTGGCTCTGGATGTTGTTCACGAGTTCGAGCCCGCAGTGGCGCAGGTTCGCGAAGTGCCCCTGGTAGGGCGCCGCACGGTAGGCAGAGTTGATGCGCCCCGTATACCCCCAAGTGAGGAGACCGGCCTTGAAGGCCTCCGCCTTTTCCTTGAGGCCCCCCGGGGCCAGGTTCTCGGCCGTCCACTGGAGCGTCGCGCCGCCCTCCATCTCCGTGGCCTTCGCGACTTCGTCCGCACGCTTGCTCTCGTCGGCGACATAACGTTCGCCGAGCTCCTCGAAGTTCTTGAGCGGGCAATCCATCCGCGAGTACGTGAAGGAATTCTCCGTGTAGTGGTCGAAGGTGCAGTTCGTGTAGTTGCCATTGCCGTCCGTGTCGAAGTTGTAGTACTCGCCGCGCCGGTCCCCGACGATCTCGAGGTCGGTGAAGTTCGCGGTGAAGGGGGTTTCCCAGAGGTGCTCGAGACCGCAGTCAACCACGAGCTTGCTGTCGAGCGGATCACACCGGAGCATGGTGCCCTCGATGGAGGTCCCGTTCACGGTTCCTCGGAGGACCCAGCCCCTCGGCCCCGCGTCGCAAGCGTCCTTTAGCACTTGGGTGTCGAAGGTCCCCGCGCCGGAGTCGTCGATCAGGTCAAGGAAGTCGCCCTCGTCGGTCTTCCAAACGCCGGCGAGGCTCTGCGTCGGCAGCGTTGCGGCGCCTGCGGGCGCCGCTGGCCAAAGGACGCCAAGCGGCAGGAAGGCGAAGGCGACCATCAGGGCTTGCCATTGTCTGTTTCGGGACACGGGCGGCATAGCCGCCGCGAGGGGGGGCCCGCGATATAAGCGCTAGGCTAGCCTAGATCTCAGGGCGCCCGGGCCGGCGGAGGGCCGAGTCCATCAATGCGCGTGGCCGTACCGGTGCGGGTCCGCCCGGAAGCGCTCGTTGCAGCCCTTCGAGCAGAAGTGGAACGTCCGCCCGTCGTGCTCCTCGCGCCCCGCTGCGCGCCGAGGGTCGACCATCATCCCGCATACCGGGTCCTTCGCCAAATCTGCCTTTGCTTTTTCCATGGGGTTTCCTCCAAGTTCTTCCTTCCTGGTTGTCGCCCGCCGCCGTCCGGCGGCCTCACGCCGAAGCCGCCGCACGCGGCTCTGCGCGCGCGGGCACCGTGGTCGGCTTCCACCGGCCGAGCAGCATCGAGTTCATCGTGACAGTCGTCGAGGAGGCCGCCATCGCGATCGCCGCGAAAATGGGGTTGAGGAGCGGGCCCCCGAAGACATAGAGGATCCCCGCCGCCACGGGGATCAGCCCCACATTGTAGGCGAACGCCCAGAAGAGGTTCTGGCGGATCTTGGCGACCGTCCGCTTTGAGAGCTCCACCGCGCGCGCCACATCGCGCACGTCGTCGCGCAGCAGCACGATCCCGCCCGCTTCCTTCGCCACATCCGTGCCGCTGCCGATCGCAATGCCCACATCGGAAGAGGCCAGCGCGGGGGCGTCATTGATCCCGTCGCCCACCATCGCGACGAGCTTGCCCTCCTTCTTGAGGCTGGCCACGACCTTCGCTTTGTCCGCCGGCAGGACGTCGGCCACGACCCGCTCGATCCCGACCTTGCGCGCCACCGCCCTTGCGGTCCGCTCGTTGTCGCCCGTCAGCATCACGACCTCGATGTTCAGGGCCTTCAGCATCCGGACGGCCTCAACCGCCGACGCCTTGAGCGTGTCGGCAACCCCGATGAGCCCCTCAAGGCGGCCGTCGACCGTCACGAACATGACGGTCTTCCCGTCCTCCTCAAGGGCGCGGACTCGCGCTTCGGAAGGTGCCGTGTCGACCCGGACCTGCTCCATCATCTTCCGGTTTCCGAGCGCGACCTGCTGGGCCCCCACGCGCGCCTCCACGCCAAGCCCCGGCAGCGCCTCGAACCCCTGCGGGTCCGAGAGCGCGACGGCAAGCTCGGCGCCCCTGCGAACAATCGCCTCGCCGAGCGGGTGCTCCGAGCCCTTCTCGACGGAGGCGGCGAGCCGCACGACCTCCAATTCCGACAGCGCCCCGAGCGTGGCGACATCCGTCACGGACGGCTCGCCCTTCGTGAGCGTCCCCGTCTTGTCGAAGACCACGACCTCGAGGTTCTTCGCCTTCTCGAGGAACTCGCCGCTCTTGATAAGGATCCCCGCCTGCGCCCCCTTCGCGGCCCCGATCATGAGCGCGGCCGGCGTCGCGAGCCCGAGCGCGCATGGGCAAGCGATGATGAGGACCGACACGAGCGTGACAAACGCCATGGCGAAGGGGATCCCCGCGATGTAGTACCACGCGAGGAACGAGCCGAGGGCCACGGCAATCACCGCGGGGACGAAGTAGGACGCGACCTTGTCCGCGAGCCGCTGGATCGGCGTGTTCGAGACGATCGCCTCCTCCACGAGCTTCACGATCTGCGAGAGCGTCGTGTCCGCGCCGACCTTCGTGGCGCGGACCTTGAGCAGCCCCGTCTTGTTGACCGAGGCCCCGATCACCTCGTCGCCCGCGCGCTTCTCGACGGGCAAGCTCTCGCCCGTCACGACGGACTGGTCGACCGCGGAGTAGCCCTCCGCGACGACCCCGTCGACCGGGACCTTCTCGCCCGGCCGCACGACCAGGAGGTCGCCGACCTTGAGCTCCTCCACGGGGACTTCCCGCTCGGCGCCCCCATCCTGCACCCTCGCCTTCTTCGGCTGGAGGTCGAGGAGCTGCCGGATCGCCTCCGACGCGCGTCCCTTTACGATGTGCTCCATCACGTTCCCGAGCAGGATGAACCCGATGATCAGCCCCGATTCCGTGAAGTAGACCTCCGGGCCGCCCGTCGTCACCGAGGGCAGGACCCCCGGCGCGAACGTGACGATCGTGCTGTACACCCACGCCGCCGTTGTCCCCGTCGCGATCAGGCTGTCCATGTTCGCCTGCTTGGCCATGATCGCGTCGCGCGTGCCCCGGTAGAAGCGGTACCCCCCGATGAACTGCACGAGCGTCGCGAGGACGAACAGGAGGTAGTACATCCGGATGCCCGCAATCGGCATGTTCCACTCGTCCGAACCCACGATCTTCGGGTACAGGTACTCGAAGAACAGCGTCACGGACCCGAGCGTCAGGCTGAACGCCGTCATGACCCTCAGGTTCCGGTACTCGCGCTCCGGGAGCCGGAAGGTGATGAGGCAGCTCTCGCTGCAGAAGTAGTACTTCGTGCCGCGCCGCTCGGCGGCAAAGGGCGCTTTGGCCTCCTCGACGTACATCCCGCAGATGATGTCCTTGGCCATGGGGGATCTCCTACGGGGGCATAGCGTTCACCCTACTTCCTCCTCACCCTTGACAATTGTAAAGCGCCGCTCCGGGGCTCGCGCCCGGTCAGTGGTGGTGCGCCTCGCCCCCAGGGCGGCCGCGCTCCTTGAGCGCTTGCGCGGCCCCGGCCCTGCGCCCCTTGCCTACCATCTTTGCGAGCCTGCCCGCCCGCTCCTCGAAGCCCGCCTTGCAGCTCTCGCAGCACACGAAGTGCGTGATCTCGCCGACCTTGACGCGCAGGGCCTCGTCTTTCGTCCGCCGCCCGCAGAACTCGCACTTCACGGTGAGCAACACGCCGCGGTCGACGACCGCGAGCGGCAGGTCCTTGACGGTTTTCCGGATGACAAAGCTCTCGTAGGAGACGATGGGCTCGATCCGCCCCACTTTCTCGTGGAACTCGGCCTCGAGCCCGCCGTCAAGCAGGGTGGCGAACGCCAGCACGCGGTGCG
>DATEUP010000106.1:0-6491 GCA_035283065.1 Thermoplasmatota archaeon
CGCGGAGGAAATCCCCCCCGACTTCAAGGGCGGGCGCGCCGAGGAGACGCTCGTGTGCTTCGTGACAGTCGAAGCCGAAGACGAGGCCGACCTCGAGGGATCCGTCGCCGGGCTCGTCCGCGAGACGGGCGCGATCGCCGCCCAAGTGAAGGCGGCGCACGTGACGCTCTACCCCTACGCGCACCTCTCGGAGAGCCACGCGGCGCCATGGTTTGCGCGGAGCCTCATGGTCAAGGCCGAGGAGGCCTTGAGGGCCGCGGGCCTCGATGTCATGCGCCCGCCCTTCGGCTGGTACAAGGCGTTCACGCTCACCTGCAAGGGCCACCCGCTCTCGGAGCTCTCGCGCACGATCCGCCCGGGCGAGGCGGCGCCCGAGGGCGCAAGGAAGGGGCCCTTGGCACGCGACCATGTCTCGAAGTCCCTCAAGGCGGAGGGAGCGGCGCGGTCGCGCCTCGCCATCCTCGACCCGGCGGGCGAGCTCCACGAGGTCAGGGCGTTCGACTTTGCAAGGTGGCCCGACCTCAAGGCGCTTGTCGACTACGAGTCGAAGAAGGACCGGACGGCGCAGGAGGCGCCGGCCCACGTCGCACTCATGCAAAAGCACGAGCTTGTCGACTACGAGGAGGGGTCGGACTCCGGGAACCTGAAGTTCTACCCCGCCGGCCGCCTCGTCAAGAAGGTCCTCGAGCGCTACATCTCCTCGGTCTGCCAGCAGGCGGGCGCGATGGAAGTCGAGACGCCTGTCATGTACGACTTCGAGCACCCCGCGCTCAAGGCCTACCTCGACCGCTTCCCCGCGAGGCAATACACGGTCCAGTCCGACGACAAGCAGTTCTTCCTGCGGTTTGCCGCCTGCTTTGGCCAGTTCCTCATCGCCTCGAAGGCGAACGTCTCCTACAAGCACCTCCCGCTCCGCCTCTACGAGCTCACGAGGTACTCCTTCCGGCGCGAGCAGTCGGGCGAGGTCGCGGGGCTGCGCCGCCTGCGCGCCTTCACGATGCCCGACATGCACACGCTCGTGGCGGACGTGCGGATGGCCAAGGAGGAGTTCCTCAAGCAGTTCGAGCTCTCGGTTTCCACTATGAACACGTTCTCGATCCCCTTCGAGATGGCCTTCCGCGCGCAGGAGTCCTTCTACAAGGAGAACCGGGAGTTCTACCTCGAGGTCGTCAAGCGGCTCAACCGCCCGATCCTCATGGAGCTCTTCGACGAGCGCTACGCGTACTGGGTGACGAAGTTCGAGCTCAACTACGTGGATGGCCAGAAGAAGGCGGCCGCGCTCTCGACCGTGCAGATCGACGTCGAGAACGCCGACACCTACGACATCCGCTTCGCGGACGCCCAGGGCAAGGCGAAGCGGCCGCTCATCCTCCACACCTCGGTCTCGGGGGCGGTCGAGCGCATCATCTACGCGGTGCTTGAGGAGCAGAACAAGCGGGCGGCGCGCGGCGAGAAGGGGCAGTACCCGTTCTTCCTCGCGCCGGTGCAGGTGCGCGTGATCCCCGTGGCCGCGTCCTTCGTGGGGCTGGCCGACAAGCTTGCTTCCGGCCTGCCGGGGCGCGCCGATGTCGACGACCGCGACGAGAAGGTCGGGCGCAAGATCCGCGACGCCGAGACCGAGTGGGTCCCCATGATCATCGTCGTGGGGGAGAAGGAGGCGGCGAGCCAGTCGTACGCCGTGCGGATGCGGGACGCCGGGGAGAGGGTGATGACGCTCGAGCAGCTCATCGCCGAGATCGAGGACCGGCTGCACGGCTACCCTTACGAGCCTTTGAACGGCCCTTCCCACGTTTCCCTGCGGCCTTCTTTCCGGTAGCCTTGCGCCGCTTGCCCGCGGCCTTCTTGCGGGCAGGCTTGCGCGAGGGCGTGCGCGCCTTTTTGGCGGGGCGGCGCGGGCGCGGCGCGGGCGTTCTGGCCTTGGCCGGCGAGGTTTCGGCGGGGGCGCTTACCACCGGCGCAGGCTCGCGGGCGGGCGCCACCGGCTCTTCAACCGCGGTGGGCGCCGGTTCCGGAGAGGGCGGTGGCGGAGGTGCCGGCGCGGGCGCGTCGGCAGGTTGGCTGGCTGCGGGCGCCTCCGCGGGGGCTTTTTCGAGAACCTCCACGCGCCCGCCAGGGGGCCGGCCCTCCTCGTCGATCTCGCCCGCGAGAATCCGCGTGGAGGAGACGGCGCGGCCGTCGAAGGCAAGCACGTGGGGGACCTCGATGATCCTCAGGTCGGCAAACCCCCGGAGCGCGCGCAGCGCGTTGATCTCTTCTGCGGTCTTGCGCGTCTCGGGCGAGACCACAATCGCGTCGAATTCCTCGCGCTTCGCGGGGGTGTAGGGGTCGTCGAGCGAGGCGAGCATGAAGCGCTCCGCCCGGTAGCCCTGCAGGAGCCTGCGGACGTCGGCTTCCCGCTGCGCGTAGGGGCGGACTTCGGCGGACCGCGACTTCCTGAGGCGCCTCACAAGCGAATCGGAAGCCACGCCGACCGCCACGACATCCGCCGACTCGAACGCGGCCTTGAAAAGGAGCCGGTGCCCCGCGTGGATCCGGTTGAACGTCCCGCCAAGGCAGGTTACCGTCTTTCCCTCCAGCATCGCGTGCGCCTCCCTTTCTCTTTCAGCGCGGGCCGTAGGTCACGAGGAAGAGGACGAGGAACGCGGTGGCCGCGAACCAGCCCCTCCACATCCACTTGCGGTTGCGCTTCAGCCGGTCGTAGCCCGCCTCGCACGCGCCCTCGCAGGTCGTGCGGGACGCAAGGATCGCCTTGCCGCAGGACGGGCAGTGCTTGTGCTGGACGAGCGTGACCGACACGCAAGGAGGATAGGGGGTGCGCTATTTAGGTTGCGACGGGGCGCCGAAGGGCCGGTCAGGCGGAGGGCGCCGGCACCGCGGGGGCCTCCGGCGTAATGATCGGCGAGGGCTTCTCGACCTTCTGCATCATCGACTCGGGCGTCTCCTCGATCTCGATCGGCTGCCTCCATGCGAGGTTCAGCTGCATCTTGAGGCGGCCCCCTTCGAAGGCGATCCGGACCGAGCCGACCTGCGACTGGTACTTCGAGTACCGCTTGCCCTCGCGCGTGAGTTCGCGGGAGACCGCCTTGATGAGACCCTCGTCCTCGAGCTCCTTGATCTTGCGGTAGCACGAGGCAAGCGGGATGCCGAAGATGTAGGAGAGCTCGCGCGCGGAGCGCGGCTTGAAGGTCGTGGCGGAGAGAATCTTCAGGTTGTATTCGTCCATCAGAAGCTTTGGCAGCGTTAGGTTTTCCATGCGTTGTTCCCCCGAGGGCTTAGTAGCCCTTCTTCGGGGGCCTTACCTATATCAATCTCAAACAGAGATTTTCACAGACGAAAACCAGGGTTTTCGCCACCCAGGCGATTCCGGCGCCCGATAATATTTATGGGGAGTCGGGCGAGCCCGCGTCGGGCAGGCGGCCGGGCGGCTGCGTCCACGAGACCTCGAAATGCTGGGTTTTCTTCCACGCGACGTCGAGAGTGATCTTGAGTTTGCCGCCCTCGAAGTTCACCGAGACGCGGATCAGTTGGGACTTGTAGACCTTGACCCGTTTTCCGCTCTGCGTGAGCGGGCGGTCGACGCACTTGAGGAGGCCGAGCGACTCGAGTTCCGCCATCTTGCGGTAGCAGGAAACGAGCGGGATGTCGAACATGTAGGCGATCTCGCGGGCCGAGAGGGGGCGGAATGCGGTCGCCGACAGGATGCGGATGTTCTTCTCGTCCATGATGACGCGGGGGAGGCCCGAATAGTCCACGGGCGGGGCCGTGGGGTCGGCGTCCGACGAGGGCGAGGGGTTTTCGCCAGCCGGTCCTTCAGCCACCAAAGGTCGCCCCCTTACACTGGGCCAGACGGTGGCCCAGAGTCCGTATAAACATTGCGGAGCCAAAATCACGGGCGGGCGGCGAGGGCCGATGGGCCCGGCTCCAGCGAGCGCCGGGCCGCCTGCCGCGTCGGGGCCTTCAGTCGCCCGGCCGCTCTTCCTCTTGCTTCCAGCGGGGGAAGAGGTTGTGCTCGACGCCGATGTGGTCGAGGATCTTGCCCGCCATGTAGTTTCGGAAGTCGTCGAGCGTTTTGGGCCGAATGTACCAAGGCGGCGCGGCCATGAGGACGGTCACGCCGAGCGCCGAGAGCTTGGCCATCTGCTCGAGGTGGATCGCGGAAAGGGGCGTTTCGCGGGGGACGATGACGAGCTTGCGCCGCTCCTTGAGGCACACCTGGGCCGCGCGGGTCACGAGGTTGTCGCCGATGCCGACCGCGATTTTCGAGAGGGTCGTCGTCGAGCAGGGGACGATCACGAGCGCGTCGAACTTGTGAGAGCCCGATGCCGGCGCCGCGGCAAGGTCGCGGTTGTCAAAGACGCGCCTGGCAAGCGCTTCGACTTGCGAGGCTTTGAGGCCGGTCTCGAACTCGATGACCTGGCGCCCAGCGTCGGAGATGATGAGGTCGGGCTTTTCGGGGAGGACTTCGAGCAGGCGCACCGCGTAGGGCGCGCCCGACCCGCCCGTGATTGCCACGATGATCCGGGGAGGCGACATGGGGCCTTTCAAAGCGCGGCCGCGCGATTTCAACGTATGGAGGGCCCTCAAGGGAGCTTGTCGCCGCTCTCGCTAAGGACGAAGAGGAGTTGGCCGTCCTTAGCGTCGACCGCCGCCCTGATTCGCGTCGGCTCCGACGAATGGCTCTCGGCCCCGAAGGCGTAGGGGACGGACTCGCGCGACGCCGAGCCTGCGGCGTCCAGGGAAAGGCCGGGCAAGCGGAGGTCCTGCTTGACCGTGAAATTCGCGCGGGCAGCGTCGAAGGATGAGGAGGGGAAGAGCGGCGCGGCCGTGGGCTCGCGCTTCATGAGGTCGGCCGCAAGGTTGAGTGAGACCGTGTTCCCAAGCGCCGAGCGTGTCGACGCGGCGTTCACGGACCCTCCCGTGCAGCGCACCTGCGTCGAGGTGGACTGCTCGACCTCGCAGCGCTTGGTCTCGCCGGTGGGCCCGAAGGAGAACTCGAGCATCCACTTTGGGTTGCCCCCGCTCCTCGTGTAGGTCCCATTGACCGCGTACGCGCTCGGGTTCGCGGTCATGAAGGCGGCAAAGTCCGCCGAGGCGTTGCGAGCCTGGTCGTAAGCCGAGCGGGCCGTGAGCGCGAAGTCCGCCGACAGGCTCGAGCGCGGGACCTCGCCAAGCGGCGCAAGCTCACTGGCGTTCACGGGCGGGTACGCGCGAGTGCCGTCGCCGTACGGGATCGGGTCGCTGCCCGTGATCGGCTCGGCGGCGGCGGTCGCGGTGAAGGTGGATTGCGTGATCCGCCCGATGTCGATGATCCGGACGAAGAAGACCTCCTTTAAGGGAAAGGACGAAGCCGAAGAGACCCAGAGGTCGACGGTGAGGCGCGGGAGGCGCGGGGGCTCCTTCGTCTCGAGGTGGACCTTCACGGCAAGGTGGCCTCGGACGACCTCGGTGCCCTGCGTGAGCCATGACCACGTGAGCCCTTCGGCGACGAACGTGCCGTTGTCGACACCCTCGGTCGAGAACGCACGCCCCGCGTAGACCGCCTCGAGGTGGAGCTGCTGGGCCGCATCGGCGAGCCTGCCGAATTGCGTGAGGTGCGCGCTCGACGAGAAGTCCGTCGGCGGGTCGGTGGCAACCCGCACCTCGGTGGTCTCATCGGTCTCTGAGCGGAGCGTGTCGTTGTTCTGCGGGTTCATGAAGGCGCGCTCAAGGACCGTGGAGGAGCCCTGGAACGGGGGATTCTGGCAGGTCGTGTTGACCTGGCCGTTGAGGGCAAGGCTCGGAAACGACCGCTCGAGGGCGAAGGTCGGGCGATTGTTCAGGAAGCCGTCGGCGACGGTCTGAGGCGCCGGAAGGACGCTGCGCGTTCCCGGCCCTTCGTAGCGGAGGTCCACGGCTTCGACGTTGCAGGTCTGCTCGAAGGCCCCGACCGTGAAATTCACGGTCGCAAGGGGCGTGGGAGGGGGGGACCCTTCGACGTGGGAGTTGCCGACAACGTTGTACGCTATGGTGTCGCCGTACCGGTAGGCCGGCGGCACCACGGTGCCCGCCGCGATGTGGAGCGTCTCGGGGCGCGACGCCGCGTTCCCGTGGTCATCGGTCGCGGTGAGCGTGACCGTGAAGTCACCCGAGCGGGCGTACGTGTGTGAGGCGAGGCGCCCCGTCGCGTTCGCTCCGTCGCCAAATTCCCAGTGAAACGTCACGGGGTCGCCGTTCGGGTCCGTCGTGTTGTTTGCGGAAAAGAGGACAAGGTCGCCAGCCGCCGGGTCCGGGGGGGAGACGGAAAACGCGACGGCCGGCGGGCCGTTCACGAGGAGCAAGTAGGTCCCTGCGAAGAGTCCGAGGACGAGCGCGCCGGCGATGAGGGGCGTCAGGTAGCGTCGCCGCCCGTCGACCGTGACGGGGAGGACTTCGGACGCGGGGGTTGCGGCGGCCTCCGCCGGCGCGGGCCTGGCCCCCGGCGGCGCACCGCCGACCCGGACGACTGGCCTCGG
>DATEUP010000107.1:0-7425 GCA_035283065.1 Thermoplasmatota archaeon
GAGGGGGTGGGTTGCGAGCTTGTCGCCTTCGGGGCCGAGCGCGCGCTCGGCGTGCCCGGCGAGGATGGGCCGGCCGAATTGGTATGCGCCAAGGGCGCGGCTCACAAGCGCGTTGAGTTTGGCTGGCGAGGGCGGCGAGAGGTCGAACACGAGGACGCGCAGCGGCTTCTCTTCGTGGATGAAATTCACGTGGCCGAACTCGCCCTCGACGACGACGGTCTTGCCGGGGTGCGCGTCGGCGACCGTCGCGAGGCTGTTTCCGTTCATCACGTCGACGGAGGGGTCGGTGACCCACAGGGTCGCGTCAGGGAGCGAGAGGACCTCGACGGCGCTCACGGGGTTGAAGAGGCGGTCTTTGCGCGACTTGCGCACGCGCGCGACGGCGAACGTGGCGCCGTGCCGGAACACGGCGAAGTCCGTCCGCACATACGCCCGGCGGCCGGCGAAGGCCTTGCGGACGGAAGGCTCGGTGAGCTCGAAGTCGACCTCGATGACGGCGACGTTCGAGCAGTGCTCGGGGATCATCGGTGCGCCTCAACCGGGGCGGGGTCGATAAAGGTTGGTGGGGGGCTTTCCTCCCTGCGAAACCTACTTGGCCCCCGCCCCCCGGTTCCCAGCTCGCGCGAAGCGGTGGGGGGGAGGCACGCGGCGACGCTTGCGGACATCGGGGAGCGGCAGGCGATCCAGCTCGTGCAGAAGATCCTCGGGAGGCGCGCGCGCGAGGCGGCAAGGCTCGACGACGCCGCCGTCGTGCGGCTGAAGGACGCGGCCAAGGTGGAGGTCGTCACGACAACCGACACGCTGTCGTTTGCGACCCACAGGCTCGCGGGCGCGCCCTTGCGCCTGTTCGGGCAGTTTGCATGCGCCGTTTCGATCAGCGACCTCGCGGCGATGGGCGCGAGGCCGCAGGGGATGCTCATGGCCGTGGGGCTGCCACCCGAAACCGCCGTCGGGGACCTCGAGGACCTCGCGCTGGGCTTCCGCTCCGCGTGCAACCGGTGGGGGTTCGACATCTGGGGGGGCGACCTGAAAGAATCGCCCTCGCCGTATGTGACGGGGACGGCCGTGGGGACGGTCGCACGCGGGACGGCGCTTCGGCGTGCGCGCGCGATTCGCCCTGGATGGACCGTGGGCGTCACGGGGTTCGTGGGGCGAGCGGCGTTCGGCGCGGCGATCGCAAGGGGCGGCGATGCGGTGGGCTTCGACCTCGTGTACGGGTTCGAGCCCCGCGTGGAGGCCGGCGCGCGCGCAAGCGCGCTTGGCGGCGCAGTTGCCTGCATCGACAGTTCGGACGGATTGGTGGCGAGCCTCCTTCACCTTGCGGCGGTCAACCCCGGCGTGGGATTCGACGTGGACGCGGGGGCGCTCCCCGTCTACCCGGGGCTCCGCAAGGCGGTGGGCCCCGACAAGGCCCTGCGCCTTTGCCTCGAATGGGGCGGAGACTACGAGCTCGTGTTCTGCGCCCCTTCGCGCACGTTTGAGCGGCTGAGAGAGGCGCTGCGTGGGACGGGCGCGCCGCTTTGCCAGGTTGGGCAGGCGACGCGGGAGGAGGGGCTTTTCCTTGTCGAAGAAGGGGGCCGCTCGCGGATCGAGGGGAGAGGGTGGGAGCACTTCACGGGCGCCCCTGGCGAGATGGGATAAGCGCCTGATGGAGCGAGCGGCCCATCAGGAAATCGAGGATTGTTGAAGGAATTCGAAAATCTGGAGAACAATACAGGATTCGCATTCATGGATGCCGCAGTTGAAAGCGCGTGTGCCACTTCATGGAAAAGGCCCGGGCGTGCGGCCTAGTTGCCGGCCGGACGTGGCTCTTCGCGCCGCCGGACCTCGCCCCGCGGTTGCTCCTCGCCAAACACTTCCGCCTCGAAGGTGAGGACACGCGCGGCCTCCTCCTTCCAGAAGTCCGGCGCAAACCCTCCCTTCTGGCAGGTGTGCGCGAGGAATTCCTCCGCGCCCCACGCCCACTCGACGGCGACCTGGGGGAGGAGGAGCCCGCCCTGCCTCCCACCGCGGATGATGAGGCCGTGGCGGCCGACCTCCACGGCTCTGAGGACCGCTTCCGGGCTTCGGGCATCCACCCGCACGGGCGGCGTGAGCAGGGAGACCTCGACCACGATGTTTGGGAGCTCCTCCACGGTGAGCGGCGTGAAGCGGCCGTCCTCCAGGGCGGCCGCGACCGACGCGGCCTTGAGCGCCTCGGCAAGCGGCATCACCGGCTCGGCGAAGCCCACGCAGCCTCGGAGGTCGCCCTCGGGGAACTTCGAGAGCGTGGTAAAGAGGCCCGAGGGTTCTTTGAAGCGCGCGGGCAGCTTGATAGACGGCGCCTGGCTTGCACCCCGCACCGCCGCCTCAACGAACCTGCGCGCGGCCTTCACCGCGAGCGTGCCTTCCTCTAGGCTGAAGGCGTGGCCATCGCCTCGGCGGGCGGGAGGCGGACCGCGGACGGCCATCGGGTCGCTATTCCTCCTCGCCGGCCCCAAGGCGGCGCTCGGGGCGCCGCTCGCGCAGCGGGCGCGCCTCGCGGCCGGCAAAGAGGTCGACGGGCGGCGGGGGGCGCCCGTCCGCGTCGAAGGGCCGCGTCATGAAGATCTGGATCGAGGACACATTCGCCGGCTGCCCGTCCTCGTCCTCGAGGACCTCGGTCGCGATCTGGATGTCCGTGACCTTCGCGTCCTTGATGTACCTGCGCCTCACGATCTCCGCGACATCCACGGCCTGCGAGATCGACTTGCCGCGCGCCTTGAGGATCACCTCGCCGGCGTCGTTCATCTGCTTCGACGCGGCGATCACGTAGGTCATCCGGGGCTTGCGCCCGATGTACACGGTCTTGTCATCGGGGGCGCGCGCCACAGCAGATCAACCCAGGGGGCAATCGACGGGGCCCCATCTTCAACCTTGCGAGTTTTTTGCCTCGCGGGAACGGGCAAAGGGCGCGCCCGGACGCACTAGAGGTTCACGGCGACGAGCGTCTCCGTGGCCTCGATTCCCTCGACGGCGCGGATGTCCTTTACGACGACCGCGAGCGCGTCGGTGATGTAGTCCTTCTCGAGGCGAACGACGATGTCCCAGGCGCCGGTAACCGCGCGGGCCTCGGCGACACTCGAGATCGCCTGGAGCGCCTTGAGCACGGGCTCGATGAGCGTCGGTTTCGTCTTCACAAGGACAAAGACCGTCTCCATGCCGCAGGCCGCCTTGCGCCTTCCAGCCAGGGGTTTGCCCTTTTGGGAAGCGGGCGTCGATCGCCCGAACGCTTGATAAGGGTTCGCGTGAGGCCTGCGGCCCGCGGCGGATTGCCTGTCCAGAGCCGCCCGAAGAGCCGGGGAGGCCACGTGGTATTTCTAGGGGTGAGGGGCGTGGCCGGGCTGTTGCCCGTGGCGCCCCAATCGTTCCTCTCCGCCTATGCGAAGATTTGCCGGCTCGAATACATCAAGGGCGAGGCGCCCGCGGTCTTCCTGCCCGCGCTCCTTACCGCCTCGAGCTTCGCCTCCCTTGCCTCGCCGGCGGTGCTCGAGGGGTTCGCGGTCTTCGCGCTCCTCTACGTGACGGGGTTCATCGCAAACGCGCTCACGGACCGCGAGCTCGACCTCAAGTACGACTCATTCAAGCGCGAGATCGGCGAGGCGGCGGTGTACCTCGGGCCCCGGCGGATGACCGCGATCCTCGCCCTCCACCTCGCGGCCGCGTTCGCGCTCACCGTCCACCTCGCAGTCAGCCTGCGGATGCCCGAGCTCTTCGGGCTCGTTGCGCTCGGCGTTTTCCTCGCGCTCGCGTACTCGCTGCCGCCCTTCCACCTCAAGGTGAGGGGGCTTGCGGCCCACGCCCTTGCCCTTTCGCTCTCCGCCTTTGCGGTCCCATTCGTATTCCTCTACCTCGTGTCGGCCCGCACCCTCGACTTCCACGGGGCGTCGATCTGCGCGGCATTCACGCTCACGCACTACGGGCTCACCTACACGAACCAGGCCTACGACTTCGACGAGGACCTGAAGGAGGGCGTGCGGACGCCCCCCGTGCGCCTGGGGCTGCAAAGGGCGCTCAAGGCTTCGGCGGCTATGGTCGCGGTCGGGCTGCCGGCCCTCAGCTTCGCGCTCGTGTCGCTGGCCGCCTCGCGGGACGGGGTCGCCTCGGCCTTTGGCGCCGCGGGCCTGTGGGCCTTCGCGCTCGGCGGCACGGCGCTCCTGTGGCTCGGCTACTCCGTGCCGCTGCGCGGGCTTGCGCGGACCCTCTCGATCGTGCGCGAGCACGATGTCGAGGCGGAGGCCGTCCCCGAGCTCCGCCGCGCGGTCGACTACGCGCGCTTCCACGCCTCGGGGATCCTCGGCGTCGCCGCGTTTGCCCTCCTGCTCTTCGGGACGACAATCCAGGGGCAGGTCGTGCTCGAGAACGACGCGGCCGAGGGCCTGCAACTTACCGCCAGCGCGCCCTCGGTCGACCTTGCCGCGCCCCAGGGCCCGAACGCGGACTTCACGTTCAGCGTGGCTTACGGCGGTTCGCGCGCGGTCGCGACGGGGACAGCGTTTGTGCGCGTGGAAGCGCGCGAGGCCGGCAACGAGCAGGCGTACGACTCCGTGTTGGTGCCGGTCGCCTCGCGGCTCTCGCCGGGCGGGTCCACCCAGATCGAGCTTCGCGATGTGCCCCTGCGCCTTGGGGGCGCCGGGTGCACGGTGACCGCCACGCTCTTGGTTGACGGCGACCGGGACGGGGCGGCCCTGCGCGTCGCCGACACGCAGACCTTTGACTTCCCGTGAGGCGGGCCGCGAGCGCCCCGCCCTCGGCCGCTGGCACGTCCACACTCCCCGCCTGCCGGCTTGTGAACCGTTATATAGGGTGGATCGGCTCGCCCTTTCCCCTTGGGAGGCGGCGCGCTGCAGTTTCTCCCCGCGTACCTCAAAGTCGCTCGCACGGAATACCTGAAGGGCGAGTTGCCCGCGGTCTTCATCCCCGCGCTCCTCACGGTTACAGCCTTTGGCGACCTCGCCTCGATAAACGTGGTCGAGTCGATCATCGTCTTCTCGCTCCTCTATGTGACGGGCTTCATGATCAACTCGGTCACGGACCGGGAGATCGACCTGAAGTACAGCACCTTCAAGCGGTCGGTCGGCGAGGCCGCGGGCAGCCTCGGCGAGCGCAAGGTCCTCGCGCTCATCGCGCTCCAGCTTGGCGTGGGGCTCCTCCTCGCGCTCGACCTCGCGGTCCGCCTCCAGAACCTCTTCCTCGTGCCCCTCGTGCTCCTCGGCGTCTTCTTCGGGCTCGCCTACTCTGCGCGGCCCTTCTCGTTCAAGACGAGGGGCCTGTGGGCGCACGCCTTCTCGCTCTCGATCTCGGCCTTCGCCGTGCCCTTCCTCTTCCTCTACATCGCGGCGCGGGGGTCGCTGGACCTGCAGGGGGTCGTGCTCATCGGCTCCTTCAGCGTGACGGCCTACTCGCTCGAGTACGCGAACCAGGCCTACGACTTCACGGAGGACCTGGCCGCCGGGGTCGCGACACCCGCGGTGCGCCTTGGCCTGCGCAAGTCCTTGCGCCTCGCCTTCGGCATGTGCGCCGTCTCGCTGCCGCTGCTTGCCTTCTCGCTGGCTTACCTTGCGCTCTCGCGGCCGGCGGTGCCGCTCGCGCTCGGCGAGGGCGGGCGGTGGCTCTTTGCCATGGGCGCGGTGGGCGCGGTGGGGGGCGGGTACTTCTTGCCGCTCCGGGGGCTCGCGCGGATCTCGCGGGAAGCGAAGGCCGCCGACTCGGACTCGGCGGACCTTGTCGCGACCGTGCACCGGGAGTGCAACTACTCCCTTTGGCAGGCGTCGGGCGTCACGGGCCTTGCGGGCTTTGCCCTCGTGCTTTTCCTCGTGACGAGCTCGACGACGGGCGCGCTTACGGCGACCGCCTCGGGCGCTTTCGCCTTTGATGGGACTCCGACGGCTTCCGTGTACCGGTTCCCCGGGGGGTCGCTCGCGGATGTCGAGGGCGGGGTCGAGGGTCTCGAGGACTGGGGTGGGCTGCCTCCAGGCGCCCTTGTCCGGGCGGAGCTGTCGCAGCAAGGCGCCGGTGCCGCTTACGCGACCGCGGCGGTCGCCATCTTGCTGCCGGCGCAGGGGGCGCGCGCGCCTTTCGCGTTCCACGGCCTGCCCTTGCGCTCCGGGCCTCCAACCATGATTACGCTTACGCTGCTTGTCGACAGCCACCTGAGGGGCGCGCCCGACACGCCCGTGCGCTCGGTTTCGCTCGAGCTTTCGCCGGTATGACCCCGCCGTTGCGGCTACGGGGCTGGGGGCGGCCCCCGCGGCTTCCTCGAGCGCGTGGCATAGAGCCAGAGGCAGGCCGCGCCCCCCGCGGCCAAGCCGACGAGGGCCCAGCCCGCGAGCGGGTCGGGCGGCGGCCCGGCAAACTCGAAGGGCGCAAGGGCCGTGAGCGTCGAGGTTGCGGAGCGCAGGAGGAGCTCGATCTCGCCCTTTGCGGCGCGGTCTAAGGGCCCCTCGACGATGAGCCGCAGGGCCACCACACTGCGTGCGGGGACCTCGAAGGTCTCGTTGGCGGGCTCAAACCGGAAGCGGACGCCGACGGGCACGAACCCCACGACGAGCGTGACGTTTTCGGGGGCGTTCCCGCGGTTTTCCACGGTGAGGGTCCGCACGAGGGTGCGGGGGCCCGACGCGGGCTCGAGGTTCACGGAGGCGCGCAGGTCGTGGAACGCGGGGACCTCGACGCGGAAGTCGGCCGAGGCGTTCGCCTCGCCCCGGCTCCCGGAGGCCGTCAGCGTCACGCGGAAGGTCCCGGCAAGCGGCGGCGTGGCAAAGGCCGCCGACCCGTTCACGACGAGGGACGCGCCGGGGTCGAGGAGGGCCGAGGTCTGCGAGAGGTTGAGCCTGAGGTCGGTCGAGGTCCCTTGCGCGCCAAAGGCGGCGACGACAGGCGCGTTCCCCGTGTTGTCGACGCGGAAGTGGAAAGACAGGGGCCCCGAGGCGGGCCATTCCAGGGCGTTTTCAAGGGGCTCAAGGGCAAGGGCGGGCGCGGGGGTCACGCGGACGGTGACCACGGAGGACGAGCGCAGGAGGGAGGTCACGGAGAGCGCGACGACTTCGAGCGCAAAGGGGCGCTCGGAGGCGACGAGGCCGCCGTCGTGGAGCGTGAGGCGGGCCGTGCGCACCGCGCCCGCCGCGAGGTCCATCGAGCTCAGGTTGAGCTCAGCTTCGAGCCCCGAGCCGCCGTCCTGGAGGTAGAGGGCAAACGACTCGCGGCCGTTGCCGGTGTTCAAGACGACCACGGTGAGGTTCGAGGTGCCGCCTGCGGCAAGCTCGACCTCGTTGGGCTGGACGCGCACGGCGGAGCCGAACACCTGGCGCAGCACGACGGAGATCTCGGCCTGCGCGCTCGCGTTTGGGTCCCCGTTCGAGACCGCGCGAACGCGGAACGAAAGGGTGTCGCCGCCCTCTGCGGTCG
>DATEUP010000108.1:0-12928 GCA_035283065.1 Thermoplasmatota archaeon
CCGCCTCGCCCGCCGGCACGGCCTCAACGACCACTTGAAGGTCCGGCAGGCGCACGCGCAGGACGCCGAACCAGGCGTCCGACGAGCGCCCCGCGCTCGAAAGCGAGATGTTCACGCCCACCTCGCCGCCGCTTGGCGCCTCCGGCGCCGTGAGGTACACGTAGAGCGTCCCCTCGGCGAAAGGCGCAAGGCTAAGATAGCCGCCCGACGAGGAGAGGCTCCCTTGGCCGATCGACGGGACAAACTCCGCAGCCCAAGACCAGAGCTGGAACGATGCGACCGAGACTTTGACCTGGAAAAGGTCTTGCGCGTTGCCGAGGTTCAAGACGCGCCCAACAAACGAGACGACCTCTCCGGGTCGCGCGAACAGGCTCGGCGGGCTAAACTGCACGGAAACCCCGTAGGCGGCCGGCACCTCGACGCTGAGGCTCAGGACTTCTGCGGGGCCCGCGCCGCCGCCGACCGCCACGCTGAACCGGTAAACCGAGGCCTCGGCCATCGGAGGGGCCTGGACGAGGACCGTGGCCAGGGCCGTCCGCCCCGGGGCGAGAGACGCCGCCGGGGCGCCGTCTACGGTCCAGTGTACCGACCCCCTCCAGCCCGGCGGCACGGAGAATTCGCTCGCCGCGAGGGGCTCCGCGACGTTCCCAAGGTTCTCGAGCCAAGCGGCTTGCAAAGCGCCGCCGCTCGCGTTCGTCTGCACCGTCGGCGGCGGCGTGCTCCACTGCAGGTCGTGGACCTCGAGCACGGTGAGCACGACCGAGGCATCCTGCTCGGACGAGACGCCCTCACAGGAGGCTCGGACCGTGAGGGCGAGCCGCTGCCCGCCCGTCACGGCGGGTGAGAGGGCCACGCTCCAGGAAACGGCTACCGGCGTGTTGCGAGGCAGCACGACCGTCAGGGGGTTTCCGGCGACCGACCACCCGGGCGGCAGCGCCTCGACAATCGCGAGGTGACACGTGAGGGGTGCGGCGGAATTTCCGACGTTTTCGAATGTGAAGCGCAACGGCGTAGCCGCGCCGCTTTCGACGCTCAGCGACTGAGCCTGCGGCGTGACACGCGGTTCCGCGACAAGCGCCACGCGGGCGCAGAAGGTCGCGCTGGCAAGCGCGTAGACATCGACGGGGTGCTGGACGGAGAGGACGCCGCAGTAGGCGTCGGCTGATGTGCCCCCCGCCGGGCCCGTGACCGTGAGCGTCACGACCTGCGACTCGCCCGGCAGTGCGGAGAACTCTGTCGGGAACGTAACGGCCGACCAGCCGGGCGGCGGCGGGGGGGAGAGGGTGATCGGCAGGCTCTGCGCTTCGAAGACCCCTTCGTTCCGCAGCTGGTAGGGCAACTGCGCCGTCGAGCCGGCAAGGCCCGTCGCATTCTGGTCGGACGGCGTGATCGCATAGCGGTGGCCGGCCTCCACCGTGACGCCGATAAGGAGCGTAAGCGCGGCGTTCGAGATCCGGGCCTCGCGAACCTCGATGATGAGGATCAGCCCGTTTCCGGGCGGGTCCCAGACGGGCGGCGTGACCCTTGCGATGACGCCCGCGCTCGCGTTCCCCGAAAGGTCGTAGGTGAGGGCCGGCGCGCCCGTCACGGCGTCCAAGAACTCGACGGTCCAATTCCAAGGCCCGCGGACGCTCGACAGGGCATAATTCAGGGCGAACGTGAGCCGGGTGTCCGAAAACGAGCTGAAGTTCACGGGGATGTCGTTCGGCTCGGCACGGTAGGCCGTCACGTTCTGTAGGGGCGTCTCGACGCCGAAGGAGAACGTCCGCGTTCGCAGAAAGGTCCCGTTGATTCGGTCGGGCTCGACAAAGGCCGGATCGGCGGAGCGCCAAACGACCCAAGGGACGCCTTGGGGCGAGAAGCCCACGTGCGGCATCTCGCTGGGGCCGACGTCGTCGCTCACCGACCCGGGGTTCGAAAGCAAGGACAGGTCCGAGCTGTTTAGCGCCGCGGCCTGGACCTCCCCGAAGCCCGTCCCGTCCTCCTCCTCCCATACAACGTAGAGTTCCCCCTGCGGCGAGAGCGCGCATCGGGGGACCTTCGCCCAGAGCCCCGGCGTGGACGAGACGAGCCTGCCGCTCACGAGCGGGTTGCCGTCGGCGGCGAACTTCGAGGCCCGCAAGTCCCCCGAGCCGTCCAGGAACACGCCGTAAATGCTGCCGTCGGGCCCGACGGTGAAGCTGAACCCGCGGTCGTACGTCGGCACGGTGACCGGGCCCCAGATCACGCTTCCGTTGAGGCCGAGGGCGACGAGCCGCTCCTCCCCGATGTCGTTGAACCACGCGAGCACGAGCCTCGAGCGCACAAGGTCTGCTACGAGCTGCGGGTAGTGGTTCACCGTGCTGTCGTTGAAGACCGTGAGATAGGTGAAGATCGGCGAGCCGTCCGCCGCGCGGTGCTCGAGGCCGATCGCCGAGAGGTTGTAGTCGCCGTCGGGGACCTCGCGGGCGATGTAGAACGAGTCGTTGAGCCCGATCGCCACGGAAGGCGAGGGCCAGAAGAAGCTCTGGGACTGCCCCACCTGGGTCTCATTGAGCACTTGGGTGCCGTTCAGGTTGTGCGCCGCCACGTATACGCGGTCGAAGAGCCCCGTTCCAGGGTCGATGTAGTCCCAGTAGGCCGTCACAATCTCGCCCCGCCCGTTGAGGGCCGCGCGGGGACCCCGACCAATGTCGCTTGTCGGGGAATCGGTCGTCGTCCGGTTCGAGACCCGGGTCGGCGGCGTAAGGAACTGCGTGGTCGTCTTGTTGAACCGCGCGAAGGCCGCCGAGTTGTTCTCGAGGAAGGCGAGGACAAGGTTCCCCGAGCTATCGAAGGCGAGTTCGGGGTAGCCAGCGGTCGTCGCGCTGACGAAAGTCTGCACGCCGTCCGGCTCGATCACGGTCAGCGTCGGCGAGGCGAGCGAGTAGTTTGCCGCCGCGGCGACCGCCGAGCCTGCCGCCGCCCACGGGCCTGCCGGCGAGGGCGTCGAGGCCACGAGGAGGACGAGGAGGCCGACAAGCGGGCCGCGAAGAGCGCCACTCACGAGGGTACCACCCCCTCGATCATCTTGCCCACCCGCTTGGCGTCCGCGTAGGGCCTCCTGACCTCCTCGTCGAAGAGCGCGGCCACGCGCAGCGAGGCGAACCGCTCGCGGGCGGCCGCGTCAAAGGCGTGGGCAAGCTCGGCCAGGAGGCCCGTTACCGCGCGCATGGAGATTGCGGCCACGTAAAACTCCGCCCGCCCGTCCGCCGCGCTCACGGCGCAGCGGATGACGACTTGGTAGCCCTTCGGCTGGGTCCGGCCGTAGAACCACGCCTCGCCCGCGTAGGGCCCTTGCGATTCGAACGAGCGCACGAGTTTCACGTCGTGCCCCTGGACGACCGACCTCATCACCTCGAAGAGGTCGCGCAGGGCCTCGTCGTCGTCGGGGGCGGCAAACTCAAAGGCCTTCACGTCGAACTGCTTGAGCTCCGTCTCCACGAGGCGCTTCAGCATCGCCGTGTTGGCCTGTTCCTTCGTGAAGAAGAGGGGGCAGACGACCTCGGCCTTGCGGCTCTTCATTGTGACCGTGTGGAGGCTCCCCTCGTAGTCCTTGTAGCGGCACGTGCCGTCGATCAGGGAGACCGTGCACATTTGGGGGTCGAAGTTGTAGGCGATCGTGGCCTTTTCCCCCGTGTTGAGGACGCCGAGGGAGACCTTCGTCCCCTCGGCGCGGTAACCCGAGGGCTCGATCCGGTGGAGGCGCAGGACCTCCTTGTTGAGGTCGAGGTCCACCGTGACGCCCGTGATGACGGAGGGCGTGTTGTTGACGACGGCAACCTTGAGGCGCACGAAACCCTGGAAGAACTCGACGCCCGAGATCATCTGGACGATCGGCTGGTTCGTCGCGAGCAGGACATCGGCCCGCGTGAGGTCGGAAGTCGGGCGCCAGAGCGGTGCGAGGATCGCCTCGACGCCCTTGAAGCGCGTCTTGTTGCCGTCCCACTCCTCGATGATCCCGGCGTACGTGCCCTCGACCTTCGCCACCATCTCCTGGAGCTGGTCGACAAAGGCCGGGTCCGGGTCGCCGAAGACCGTGACCCCCACGATAGTGTGCGCGCCCTTGCGCAGGAGGATCGCGTTGTCCCCGTAGCTCATCTTGTCGACGGCCTCGCCTTTCTTGAAGGAGTCCCGGATGAATTCCTGGACCGCGACGAGCATGATCCCGACCGAGTCGGGGTCCTCGACTGCATCCGCGCCGAGGCCGCCCCGCGAGAAGATCACGCGGCCATCGTGGTAGAGGAGGAAGAGGTCCTCGACGAGGTACGTGCGCCGCGGTTGGCCCGCGGGGAGGAGGGCGGCGGAGAGTGCGCCTTCCGGGGCGGCGGCCGGCAAGGCGGCGGCACCCGCCGACGGGGCGGGGGGAACGCCCATTGGCGGCTCCGCACCGCCCTCGCGCGCCTTGCGGCGGCGAGGGAGCACGAGCAGCGCCCATGCGCCCGCCGAACCCCCGACACCGGCCAAGGCCGCTGCGAGGACCCCCACGGACCCCCCGGCACTTTCGCCAGCGGCCGTCGGCGGCGCGCCCGCCGCAACCTCGAGGCCCACGGAGGCCGTGGCGTCATTGCCCGACGCGTCGGTGGCGCGCACAAAGAGGGTCTGGCTCCCGGCGGAGACTTGGAGGTCCGCCGTCCAATCGACGTTGCCTGGGGGCCCGCGCGGCACGGCCGCGACCGCCGTCCAGCTCACGCCGTCGGTGCTTACCTCGACCTTGAGGACCGCGACGTTGTCGGAAGCCGTCCCGGCGAAGCGCACGCGCGGGCCGCTCAGCCTCGCCCCCGCCGCCGGCTCGAGGATTGCCACGGTCGGCTTCGCGGTGTCCGGGGGCGCGCCGAGCGTGGCGCCCGAAACCGCCGAGCGCAGGCCCTCGCCGATCGAATTGATCGCGCTCACCTGGTAGTAATACGCCTGGTCGAACGCGAGGCCTGTGTCCGTGAACTCGAGTTGGCCAGGCAGGGTCGCGAGGAGCGTGGCGTTGCCCCCCGCTGTGCGCCGGTAAACCGCGTAGCCGGTGATCGCTAAACCGCCGCTGTCGGAGGGCGGCGCCCACCGGAGCCGCACTTCGCCCCTGCCGGCCGCAATCTCCTCGATGCTCGGGGCGCCCGGCGGCCCCACGGGCGTCACGGTCGCGGGCGCGCTGAGGGCGCCAACGCCGTGCTCGTTTGCCGCGCGGACCAGGTACTGATAGGCGAGGCCGTTTGTGAGCCCCGCGTCGTCGAAGAGGAGCACGTCGCCGAGGGAAACACGCAACGCGAACGTGTCCCCGGGGGCAGCCCGGTAGAGGTTGTAGCCGGTGATTGGCGAACCCCCGTCGATCACGGGCGGCTGCCACGTCAGGAAGGCCCGCGCGGGGCCCGGCGTCGCGGCAAGCGCGCGCGGCGCGGGCGGCGGTCCCACAGGGCGGGCAAGCGAGGCCGCACTTTGGGCGCCTTCGCCCGCGGGATTTACCGCGGAGACCGAGTAGTTGTACGCGAACCCGTTTGTGACGCCGAGGTCCTCGTAGGTGCCCTCAGCCGCCGGCGAGGCAACAAGGACCGGTGGCGAGGCCTCTTCGCTTCGGTAGATCCGGAAGCCCGAGACCGCGAGGCCACCGACATCTAGGGGGCTGCCCCAACTCACGGTCACCCTGCCATCGCCGGGCACGGCTGAGACCGATCCAGGGGGCCCGGGCGGGCCCACGGGTGTGGCATTGACCGGCGCCGAGCGGGCCCCCTCGCGGAAGCCGTTTAGCGCCGCAAGTTCGTAGAAGTACGTGATCCCGTTTCGGACTTCCGTGTCCGTGAAATTCAGCACGGGGCCTACGAAGCCGAGCAGGCCGAGCGCTCCTTGCGCAGCCCCGCGATAGAGGTTGTAGCCCGTGAGGTTTGCGCCGCCGTCGTCGGTCGGCGCGCTCCACCGCAGCTCGACGCGCCCGGTTCCGGGCGCGGCGCTGACGCCGAGGGGCGCGCTCGGCGCAGTGGGCACAGAAAACCGGTTGGCGAAGACCTGGAAGCGCGCGCCATTCCACTGGTGCCAGACGGCCGTCGCATTCCCCCCGCCGTCGACGGCAACCCGCGGGGTGAACGCGTTGCCCGCGTCATCCGTTTCGAGCGCCGTGGCGTTGCCCCACCCGGCGCCGGGGACGAACCGGCTCGCCCAAATGTTGTAGCGCGTCCCGTCGTGCTGATACCAGACCGCTACCGCGTTGCCGGCCGCATCGACGGCCACATCGGGGAGCACGGAGTCCCCTGCGATGCTTGCTTCAAGGGGCGCGGGGGTTCCCCAGCCGGCGCCCGCGACGTAGCGGTTCGCGAAGATGTCGAAGCGCGTCCCGTCGTATTGGTGCCAAACCGCGACCGCGTTGCCCGACGCGTCGGTCGCGACCTCCGGCTCGAGCGCGTCCCCTGCGTCATTGTGCTCGACCTGGGCCGGCACACCCCAGCCGAGGCCCCGCTGGTACCGCGCCGCCCAGATGTTGTTCCGGGCGCCGTCGGACTGGTGCCACACGGCCACGGCATCCCCGCCCTGGCTTGCCGCGACCTTGGGGGTGAGCGCCCAGCCGGAATCCTCACGCTCGAGAACCGAAGGCGCGCTCCACCCGGCGCCCGGCGCGTGCCGGGCCGTCCAGATATTGTAGCGCGTCCCGTCAAACTGGCTCCAAACGGCAAAGGACGCTCCCGTGCCGTCCGTGGCCACGTGAGGCTCCTGCACGTCGCCCGTCGCGTTCTCAACGAGGACGGGCGCGCTCCAGCCGGCTCCGGCTGAAAACCGCGCCGAGTAAAGGCTCGAGAAGTTCCCGTCGTCCTGCGACCATACGGCCGTCGCGTTCCCCCATGGGTCGGCCGAGACCCTCGCATTTTGCGCCCAGCCAACGTCATCCCGCTCGAGGAGGACGGCGCTCTGCCAGCCCGGCCCCGGCGTATAGTGCGCGGCCCAGATGTTCGTCCGCGTCCCGTCAGATTGGCGCCAGACGGCGAATGCGTCGCCACCGCCGCCCACGGCCACTTGGGGCAAGACCGCGTCGCCCGCGTCGTCGGTCTCGATCAGGGCCGGCGCACCCCAAAGGGCCCCCGGCGTGAACCTGGCGGCCCAGATGTTGTTGCGCAGGCCGTCCGACTGGTACCACACGGCAAGCCCGTTGCCTGCCTCGTCAAAGGCGATCGACGGGGACTGGGCCCACCCGTCAGGGTTCGCTTCGAGGCTCGAGGCCGTTCCCCAGCCGGCGGGTCCCGCGGCCCCGGCCTGCGGCACCGCGAGGATCGCCGCAACCCCAAGCAACGCGAGAAGCCCTGCCCGGTTCGTGTGCATCTGGAGGGCGGCACCTCACGGTAGCTGGCTAATGTAGGCAGGCCTAGCTTGCGGCGGCGAGTTGCGGGCGGACTATGAAAGCCTTGCGCCGTCCGCGAATCCGTTTCCTGTTTCCTCTCGCGCGAAGCCGGCAACGCCGCCTGGCTCCCCCGGGGGCGGCTTTGTCCGGAGCGCCTCCTTGTCCGCTTCCCTCCATGTTTAGACAACCCCTCCTACGCGCGCCGGCGCCGTTCGCAACCCTTATCTGGCCTGCGCGGAGATGGCAGGGCGATGGAATCGCTCGAGTTCGAGAAGAAGATCCTCCTGATCGGCGACGGCAACGTCGGCAAGACCTCCCTCGTGCGTCGTTTCGTCATCGACAAGTTCGATGACAAATACATCATCACGATCGGGACAAAAACCTCCCGCAAGCCCATGGAGTTCGACTATCCGGGCGACGGCCTCCACATCAAGCTCCAGCTCGACATCTGGGACATTCTCGGCCAGACCGGCATGGAGCGCGCGCACCGGATGTACTTCAAGGGCGCCGAGGCCGTGATCATCGTCTGCGACGGGACGCGGCGCGCGAGTTTCGACTCGGTCCCGACGTGGGCCAAGAGCGTCTACGAGCTCTGCGGGCCGGTCCCCGGGGCGTTTGCGGTCAACAAGGTCGACTTGAAGGAGAGTTTCCAGGTTTCCGACGAGGAGGCCGCCTCGCGCGCGAAGGAGATCAACCTCGCGCTCTTCCACACGTCGGCAAAGACGGGCGAAAACGTCGAGGCCGTTTTCCACCAGATCGGACAGTACTTGTGCGCCACGATCGTGGCGAAGTACGGAGGCGGGGCCTCGCCCTCGCCGGCAAGCGAGCCGAAGAAGAAAGGCAAGTTCGGGCGGTAGGCCCGAGGTCCGTCTCCCGGCCGCGGCCCGCAAGGCCTCGCCGCGGCGCTCTGCTGCGCCCAGAACAATCCACGAGGGGAGCGGCCGATAGCTTCAAGGCTCGTGCCCGCTGTCGCGGGCTTCTGGGCGGGAAAAAAACATGGCAAGGGGAAAGGAAATGCAGGCTCGGGGCGGCAAGCGACGATTCCCACACGCGAAGGTGCAGGCAACCGCAGCGGCCTGCCTGCTTTTCGCCCTTGTGGCTTCGCCCTTCCTCTCATTGCCCACCAGCGCCGCGCCCCTAAGCGGCTGGCAGGGTGCCGAGATCATTGAGCTTTACAACCAATCGGACGCGGTGACCCCCGACGTGGCGTCAAACGCCGGCGGGGTCATCATGGCCGTTTGGACAATGGCGGACGGCAGCCACCGGAGCATTTGGTCCAATCTGTATGCCCCCGGGACGGGATGGAAATGGCCCGTCGTTGTGGAATCGGACGATTCTGAAGATGCGGCGTTCCCCAGCATCGCTCTCGACGGAAACGGGAACGCGGTCGCTGTCTGGCAGCAGAACGATACGACGCGGGACAACATCTGGGCAAACGTCTTTGACCCGAGCTCCGGCTGGGGGACGCCCGAACTCATCGAGAAGGATGACGCCGGGTCGGCCCTGCAACCCCAGGTCTCCATCGACGGCACGGGCCACGCCTTCGCCGTTTGGCGACAGTCGAACGGGACGGACTTCGACATTTGGGGAAACACTTTCGAACTGGGCACGGGTTGGGCCGGCGCCACGACCCTCGACGGACGTGCAGGCGACCCGGATGATCCCCAGGTGGGTGCGTACGGGGACGGGAACGCGGTGGCCGCCTGGAGCCAATTCGACGGCACGCGGAACAACATCTACTACAGCGACTATACGGCCGGGTCGGGTTGGGCCGCTGACGGGCTGGCGGAGAGGAACAACTCCGGGCCCGCCGTGAACATGCAGCTCGATGTGGACGTCGACGGGAACGCCGCCGTCGTCTGGGATTCGGGCGATCTTGGGTCCCGAAACGTTTCGGCCAACTACCGCACGGCCGGTTCTGGCTGGGCAAGCGCGACGCTTCTAGGGGTCGGAACCGATGTTGGACGAGGTCCACACGTCGCCCTGGACGCCCAAGGAAACGGCTTTGCCGTGTGGGCCCAACGCCAGACCCCGAGTGGCGACTACAACATCGCCGCAAGCCAGTACACGAGGAACGTGGGGTGGGGCACCGAGTTCTTCATCGAGGATGACTCGCACCTCGTTGGCCTCAATCCCCGCGTCGACGCCGACGGCTCGCTCCACGCGGTTGCGGTATGGTCGCAGGCCAACGGGATCGAAATTGAGGTCGGCGCACGGGAGAGGTCCGGCACATCGGGGTGGGGGGCGCTTTCGATTCTAGGCGCGGGCGTGCACGACTTTGGCTTGCCGCGTGTTGTGGTGAACGGGAATGGCGATGCCGTCGCCTACTGGGTCCGGACCGATGCGACCCGAGAAAGCGTCTGGAGCAACAGGCTCGTGCAACCCGACACGACGGCCCCCAGCCTCTTCCTCGCCTCGCCGGCCAATGGCACGGTCACGAACTTGTCGGCCGTGGCCGTCTACGGGACGACCGACGGCGCCCAGTCCGTGTCGGTGAACGGGCTTGTCGCCGTCCTTGCCGCGAACGGCTCCTTTTCCATCAGCCTGGGCCTGCTTGCGGGCCTCAACCTTATCGTCGTCACCGCGACGGACCCGTCGGGGAACGCGGCCACAGCTCGCGTCAACGTGACCTTTGTCGATCCGGCGCTCCAGCGCATTGCGGACCTGGAGGCCCAGAACGCGGCGCTGAAGGCGCAGCTCAACCTCACGAACTCCTCGCTCTGGCAGGCCCTCGCTGGGGTGGACGGGTCGATCGTGGCTGCGCTGGTGGCGCAGAATGCGTCGATCGCCGCGGCCCTTGCATCGCAAAACGCCTCGCTCCTCGCGGCCCTTGCGGCCCAGAACGCCTCGCTGGTCCAGGCGATCGCCGACCTCAACGCGTCCCTGCTTGCGTCCCTCGCCGCGCAGGACGCTTCGCTCCTGCAGGTCATTGCGAGCACGAACGCCTCGCTCGCCCTGCAGCTCGCCTCGCTCAACGCCTCGCTCCTTGCCCAGCTCGCCTCGACGAACGCGTCCCTCCTCAGTGTGATCGCCTCGCAAAACGCCTCCCTCCTCGCCTCCCTGGCGGCCCAGAATGCCTCGCTTTCGCAGCTCATCGCGACCACGAACGCATCGCTTACCCTGCAATTGGCGTCCTTGAACGCCTCGCTCCTCGCGCAGTTGGCCTCCACCAATGCCTCACTCGTGGGCCAGATCGCTTCGCAGAACGCGTCCCTGCTCGCCTCGCTCGCCGCGCAGAACACCTCGCTTGCGCAGCTTATCGCGAGCACGAACGCGTCCATGGCGCTCCAGCTCGCTTCCTTGAATGCCTCGCTCCTCGCGCAGTTGGCCTCGACAAACGCGTCGCTCCTCAGCGCGATGGCCTCGCAAAACGCGTCGCTCCTCGCGTCGCTTGCCGCCCAGGACGCCTCCCTGCGGCAGCTCATCGCGAACACAAACGCCTCGCTGACCTTGCAACTGGCATCCTTGAACGCCTCACTCCTCGCGCAGCTTGCGGCCACGGACACGTCGCTCCTCAACCTGCTTGCTTCGCAGAACGCCTCACTCCTCGCCTCCCTTGCGGCACAGGACGCTTCGCTTCGGCAACTCATCGGCGCCGTGAATGCCTCCCTTCTTGCAAGCCTTGCCGGCCAGAACAGCGCGCTGCTCGCCACCATCGCCGCGACGAACGCCTCGCTCTTCGCGGCGATGGCCGCCCAGAACCTCTCGCTGCTTAGCGAACTTGCCTCGTTGGACGCCGCCCTCGCCGCGCAGATCGTCGCGGGTGACGCGCAACTTGCCGCGGACCTTGCGGCGCTCAACCAGTCGCTGCTTGCGAAGCTCGCCGCTCTCAACGCTACGCTGCGGGCCGAGCTTGCCGCCACTGACAGCTCGTTGCTTGCCTCACTGGCCGCCCAGGACGCCACACTTAGGGACTCGATCCGCGACACGAACGCTTCGCTGCTTGCCTCGCTCCTCACGCTGAGCGACGACCTCATGAACCAGATCGCCGCCCAAGACGCGTCGCTGCTGGCGCGCCTCGCCTCGCAAAACGCCACGCTTTGGGCGAGACTCACGGCCGACAATGGGGCGCTTTGGGCCGCGCTCAACGCAAGCGGCACGGGTGGCGGCGGTGCTGACCCGGCCATTGACGCGTCCCAGGCGGAAGCGGCCGCCGCGCGCAACGCTGCGGCCTCAGCGAGCACCCTCGGGACTCTCGGTCTGCTTGCCGGAATCGCGGGTGCGGCAATCGGATTGGCGGGCATGCGCTCGGGGCGCAAGGGAGGCCGCTCGCCTCCCGAAGCCCCAACGCCTGTGACGGCGCAGGCAGGAGACCCCGCAGAAGGAGCGGGGCGACAACCCTGAGCCGGCTGCAGCCCGCCGAGACCCTTGCGGGCCCCCTTGGCTACTTCTTGGAGGCCGCGAATTCCGCCTCAAGCGCCCTCTTGTAGTTTCCCCACCCCTTCACGAACCGCGCGTGGTTCTCCTCGCGGGTCTTGAAGGGGCAAAGCGGCTTCGTGACCACGGTGCCCGAGATCGTGAGCCGCGTCGTGCGGGCCATCGGCTCGAGGTGGTAGTGGAGATCGTAGTCGTAGATCGTGCCCTCGCCTTGGGCTTCCCAGGAGTCGGGGGCGTGCAGGTGCACGGTGACCCTGCGCTTGTTGAGGGGCGGCCCCGTGGATTCGTCCTGGAGCTTTACCACGGTCGGGCTCCTCTCGACAACCTTCCGAGAGGTAAGTGCCGGGTTGATCGCCTTGTCGGTTTCCTGGTAGTCGGTAAGCCAAGCGAAGCAGAACGAGAGGGGCGCGCCAAGCTCGATCTCGAAGAAGCTGGGGAGACGGACCATGCCTCCGGGAGGGCGACCAGGCCCAAAAAGGGTTTGGGGGGGCGTTTCCTACTTAGGGCCTGCTGCAGTGCATCTTCCGCCGGCTGGGCCTCAGGGTGCCCGATTCGCCGCCAGGCGCAGCTCGATCCTGTCCCGCGCCTGGCTGAGCGCCAGGTCGAAAAGGCCTAAGACGTCCCAGCCGATGACGGGCCTGCGAATCCGCGCTTCGCGCGCCCCCACGCGGATCTCGAGCCCGTTGATTTCCCAGCAATTGACATCGGGGAAACCTGCGTCGGCGATTGCGAGGTCGCAGCGGGCAATCGTCGTTTCGAAATCGGCCGCCGCGCCTTCCATCGTGGATGTGCCTCCTTCGGAGGGCAGCCCCAAGTCCTCCGCCAGTGCAAAGGGAAGAACTGTGTGCGTCGAGCCCGTGTCCAGGACGGCGTTGAACGGCAGGCACCGTCGGCCCGCCGGTAATCGAAGCCGCAGCGGCAAGAAAGGGACATCCGCGGGGGGCACGCTCACACCGCGGAGCCCGACGAATGGAAAGACGTGCGCCCCGAACGAAACGCGGTCGCGCGGAACGCTCACGTTAGAAACTCCCCCGTTGCCGGGACAAGGGTCAGGATGACTTCCTCTTGGAGGCCGAGGGCCGAAACTTGGGCGGCAACCTCTCGATAGGAATTGCCAACGACGACCACACGGCCGTGGCGTGTGGCGACCCACCGGCCCCCGTATTTTCGCAAATCGAGGGTAATCTTGGCCGGATGGCCCGGCGCGCCCTTGGGGGCACGGGT
>DATEUP010000109.1:0-2119 GCA_035283065.1 Thermoplasmatota archaeon
CCCAAGCGGAGGGGCGCTTGGGCCCGCTCATCCCAGTGAACGCAGCCGTTAGCCTCGAGGCTGCCGGCACCTGCAATGCTTTTCATTTGCGCCGGTGTCCGACCCACGTTGAACAGGCGCAGGCTTCTCCTCGTCGCCTGCGTGGGCTCCCTCGCTTTCATGGGTGGGGGCCTCTTCGCGGCTCTCTTCCATCCCGAAATCGCGGCCGTGCACGCACAAGCACCCGACGGCACGAGCGCGCCCATTTTCCTTCGGGGGGGCCAAACCTACCGCATTGCGCTCGAGGGCGATTCCCCTTGCACGGTTCAAGAACCCGTGCAGGCGCAGCTTGTGGACGCGGAGGGAGGCGCAGTCGTATGGTCAGGGCAGGCAGTCTTTCAAAAAGAGCGGCAAGGCTGTCGGACCTTTGCGGATTTCGGGGAGCTCACGCTCCCGAATGATGGGGCCTATCGCCTCCATTGGTCGATCTCGCAGGGTCTAGTCAGGGAAAACCCCAGGTTCTACGTCCGATCCTCGATCGTGCCCGAGCCGGTCGGAGTCGCGGCCTTTTCGCTTGGCCTCCTGGTTTTCGCCGGTGTGTCGCTGAGGTACCTCAGGCATCCGGTTCCTCCCCCAAGCGGACGTCCCGAACCGCCTGCGCCGCCAAAGGGCCTTCGCCGCCCGTGCCGCGCGTGGTGGAGAGCGGCGAGCTGACGCCGGCTCAAGGGCTGCTCCAAGGGGGGGTCCCGGAGGAGCAACCCCCCGCTCCCTAGGGGCCCCCGCGCGAACGCCTTTATGCGGCCTTGTCGCTCAAAGGCCCCATGCCCGACCCTCCCCGCAAGGGCGCCCTCATCACCGTCGAAGGCATCGACGGCACGGGCAAGTCCTCCGTCGTCGCCGAGCTCGGCCGGTGGCTCGCCTCGTCGGGCGTGAAGGCCGCCGTTCAGCGCGAGCCCACGGCCTCGTGGCTTGGCGATGCCGTGCGCCGATCCCATGTCACCCGGACGGACCCCCTCACCCACACCTTCCTCTTCCTCGCCGACCGCGCGGAGCACACGGCGGCCATGCGCGCCGAGATCGCCATGGGCACCGTCGTCCTCTGCGACCGCTACTTCGACTCGACAGTCGCCTACCAGGGGGCGGCCCTGCATGAAACTCTCGCCGCCGCCGGGCTCGACGCCGTGAAGTGGCTCCGGCAGCTCCACGACCCTTGGGTCGCGCTCCCCGACCTCACGGTCCTCCTTGCCGACGACCCCGGCCGCTGCGTCGAGCGCGTGAAAGCCGCGCGCGGCCACACCACGATCTTCGAGGAAACCGCGTTCCTCGCCAAAGTCCAGGAGAACTACCGGCGCCTTGCCGCCGCGGAGCCGGGACGGTTCCGCGTCCTCGAAGGGGGCGACCTCTCGGACCTAAAAGGGCGTAGCCGCGCGCTCCTTTCGACCTTCCTCAAGGGCCGCGGATTCCTCCAGGACCGGCCCTAAATCCACCCTTTCCCAGGGGAAACGGAAATCGGCATTGCGCGAAGTGGGCCCAAGCTTGGGGACCCCGGACTCGAAAAAGCCTGCGCTCGAAGGAGGAGGTTGAGATCAAGGCGCACCCGATTCCCTGGGTGGGGGTGGAGGTCACTAAAAAGGGCCTCGAGTGCGCCTGATCTACGGCTTCTATCTTGGGCTCGCGCCCTATTTCAAACCTGCCTTCCTGTCTACAATTGCCGAAAGCTGAGGCTCAGGCCGGCCCTTGGCCCGGGCGCCTCAATTGATCTTCTCTTTGATTTCCCTCATCAGGTCCACCATCATCTCGACCTGCTCTCGCGCGCGCTCGAGGTAGTACTTTTGCTTCTCCTCGAGGCGGCCCTGGGAGTCCATCAATTCGAGGTACGCCCGCACGGCCGTCGCCAAGTTCGTAAAATCGTGGACGCCGGCGTTTACGAGAGCCACGGTCGCCTCCGGCGAGCGGAGCTTCGGGCGCTTGGGCTTCGGCCGCTTGCTCGTCGCCCGCGCGCGCTGGGGCTTCTTCGCCTTCCTTCCCGAGGGGGCCTTCTTCGCCATGATGACCGGGGAAAGAAACCCGCCGCGGGGCCCATATACGTTTGGGTTCGGCCCGCTTGACGGGGCCGAGGATCGACACCCCCCGCCGCGGC
>DATEUP010000110.1:0-5762 GCA_035283065.1 Thermoplasmatota archaeon
CCCCGCGCCCTCACCCACATCGCGTAGACTCCGACCAGGTCGAAGAGGCTCTGGTTGAGCGTCACGACCGTCGCGTTGCCGGCCGCATGACCGACCTCCCAGGAATTCGAGGCGTTCCAGTTCGAGCGCGCCGACCCGGAATCGGTCGGCGGCAGGTTTTCCGCTTCGTACCAGTAGGTGCCGTTGCGCACCTCCGCGCCGTCCAGCGCGTCGTCGAGGTCTGAGTCGGGCTGGAACGGGCTCGTCACCTGACCCGGCCGGTGCGTGACCGTCCCGTCCATCAAGCCCATCCGGGCCATCACGATCTCATCGAGTTCGAGCGCGGCGGCCGTCACATTCGCGCTCTCGTCCGTGATGTTGAGGGTCAACATCTGAGCCGAGGGCACGCTGAAGGAGGGCGACTGGAACCAGCGGAAGGTCCCGGAGGGCGTGTAGCTCACGTTCAGCAAGACGGCGCCGGTCTCGTTGCGCACGACCGCCCGCATTTTCCCCGTGGCCATCGCCCCCCGCACGCGGACCATGAGCGAGTACGAGCCGGCCGCGAAGGTCGGGTAGGTGGAGGGGTCGACAAACCGCAGGTCCGCCGCGAGCGACCTTACCGCCCGCCCGCCGCTCGCGAGGCGCGAGTCCGTGAGCTGCGTGAATTCGAGCACGTGCGCCTCGGCCTCCACCCAATAGACGTCCGATGCGTCCTCGAGGTAGTTCGCGATCCCGTCGTTGTCCGAATCGACGCCCTGGTAGAGCGTCATTTTGCGGCTGACATCCATCACGAGCGTGAGCGATACGCCCCCAATGCTCAGCGCGTGCGCCGTGCGCATCGACTTGCCGGCCTCGCCCTGCGTGTACTCCGTGACGGCCTCCTCGCCAAACCATCCAGTCGCGTTGGTGGTCTTGTAGAGCACGATGTCGTCGGAGGCATTCCTGAGGATGACGACGACCCCCGAGGCCGCCGCGCCCGAGACCGGGTTGAGCACCCGGACGTTCAGGAGCCAGCGCACGTGGAGGAGGACCGCACCCTCCTCGAAGGCCACCTTGCCGCGGTTGAACGTGGTGTTGGTGGAGAAGACCGACCCTCCGGGGCCGATCTTGTAGTCGGACACCGCGGAGAGGCCGACCGAGGAGTTGTAGACCATCAGCGAGCCGTTCGTGACCACGACGTTGTCGACATTCTGGGCGATGCGGTTCCCCACGAGTTTGCTCGACGAGTTATTGGCTTTCACGCCCTCGGCATTCTGCTCGATGATGTTCGCGTAGAGGTCCGCGTCGTACTCGACCACAATGCGAGTGTAAGCCTGGGCGGCGGTGTAATTGGCGTCTCCGTCGAACCAGTACCAGAGCGTGTAGCGCTCGGGGATGAGCCCGCGCGCGTCAAAGGTCACGTTGAGGAACCCCGTCTCGTTCGTCGTGCCGTTGGCGTAAAGTCCCCCGAGCAGCGTGACGTTCACGGGCTTCGAGATCCCTACGCCGTCATCGTCCGTGAGGCGCAGGACGACCACGAGGACGTCCGCCGTGCCGATCCGCGCATCGACCACGACCGCGAACTGCGTGACCTCACGGACCACCGTGAGGTTCCGCGTCACGCTCACGCCCGCGTTGCGCGTGTCCCCCGCGAATGTGAACCGCAGCAGGTAGTTCCTGGCGGCGCGCACCGCCGTGTCCGTGTACGAAGCCCATCCCGTCTCGTTCGTGGCGACCGTCCCAAGCAGGGTCACGCCGAGGTAGACACTGACGCTCTTGTTCGCAAGCGAGCCGTTGTCTTCGTCGAGCATCTGCGCTTGCAGCACCCCGCCGTCGCCGTAGTATTCGGACTGGTCGGTCGCGTTGAAGTGGCTCACCCACTTGCGCACCGTGAGCGTCAGGTAGTGCGTCACCGTGTAGTAGTGGTCGTCCCCATCGAACACGTAGGTCATCGAGTAGCCACCTTCGGAAAGGCTCTGGGCACCGGTGTCCGCGTACGTGGCGTACCCGCTGGCATTGGTCGTCACATCGGCGAGCGTGGTCGAGCCGCGCTTGACGTGGACGGTGCGGGACGCGAGCCAGAAGCCTTCGTCATCGGTGAGCCGCAGCGCGTGATTCGCGGTCTCCCCCTGGCGGATCGTGAAGGACGGCCCCTCGAACTGCGTGAGGTCCTTGTAGCTCGTGAAGTTCGACGCGTTCGAGGAGTCCCCTGCGTACGGGTCGCCGTCGAACGACGCGTTCCACGCGACCGTCGAGGGCTCGACCGTATCGTTGAAGAACAGGCTCGCGTTGCCGAGGCGGTCCGTGTACGCGGTCCCGACGAAGGTGCCGTTCACGGAGAAGTAGACCTTGCGGGCCATCACGAACCCGCCGCCTGGCGAAGCAACGAGGCGCGCGCGAAGCTCCGTCGTGTCGCCCCACCGGCCCGTCGCGTTTCCGACCTCGAGGTAGGTCGCCGTCCACGTGATGTTCACGTACCCCGACCCCGAGGAGGCCTCGTAGTACTGCGTGCCGTTGAAGTACGCCAGCAGGACTTGGCTGAGCGGCGGCTGCGAGACGGTGTACTGAAGGAGCGCAAGGCCACCCTGGTCCGTCGTGGCCTCGCCGATCCAGTGGCCGTCGAGCTTGAAGGCGACCGTCTTGCCGCTCAGCGGCGCGCCGCCGGAGGTCAAAATGGCGCTCAAGCCCACGGTCGTCTGGTTTCCCGTCTGGATGTTTGTCACCTGGAGCGCCGTCGCGGATTGAAGGTCAACGTACGCCCACACCGAAGCCTGCGGAAAGGGCGGGACGGATTCATTCGCCCACACCAACACACTGTAGGTCGTCCCCGCCTGCGCGTCAGACGGGACTTGGATCGTGAGGGTAACGGTCTGGCTCTGGCCGCCGGCGAGGAGAACGCTTGTCGTGTCGAGCGATGCCCAATTCGACTCGTCGTCATCGATCGAGAGGTCGATGGGGACCGGAGGCGGCGCGTTGTCCGTGTTCGTGACCGTGAGGGCGAACTGGATCGTGCCTGGCGGGACGTCCGACTGGGTCGCAGGCCCTTGGTGCGTGATCGAAACGCCTGCCACGAGGATGACCCTTTCGCCGTCCGCCAGCTCGCTGGACGCGGCCATCAGGTAGGAGTACCCATCCTCGGTGCCCTCAGTCGCTCCCGGTTTTGCTCCCGGATTGTGGGCGCCCTCCAGCCAGACACCGATCTCGCTGCCGCGGATCGTGTTCCTCTCGATGTTGGGGTCTGATGCAACGACGCGGACGCCGGCTTTCGCGTTGCCCTCGATCGAGTTTGCGTAGATGTCGGCCGTCGAGTTCAGGCGCGTCTCGATGCCCGACCAGTTGTTGCCGGCGACCAGGTTCCCGTAGAGGTACGCCGAGTGGTCATCGAAGAGCGCGGCGCCGGACCAGTTGTTCGACGTGATGGTCGAGTTCTCGATGGACGGGGAGCCCCCGATCACGAGGATGCCGTTCCTGCCTGACCCGGCGAACTCGCTGTTTGTGATGTTCACGCGGGACGCGTTTACGACCATTGCGCCGTTCAAGGTCGCGTTGAGCACATGGGACCAGGTCACGTTGCCCGTGGTCCGGTTGAGGTAGAGGCCTTCCCCGCCGGCCGCCGTCACGTTGAGGAACTGGGCCTCCAGGTTGGCGGCCTGCGCGTGGAACCCGGTCGACACGGCGGAGGGGATGTTGACGCGTGCCATCGATGCGTTTCCGCCTTGGAGGACAAGCCCTCGGCCCGTCCCGTTTTGGAGCGTGACGTTCGAGAGAGTCGAGGAGTTGCCAAACAACTGGAGGCCGTCGTTGGCGTGCTGGATGAGCGTGTCCTGGGCTGTAAACGAACCGTTGACGGTGAACTTGTAGGGCAGCGCCGAGTCGTTCGACTTGACCGTCGAGGAGAGCAGGGTCATCCGCCCTCCCGCCGAGACGGAGATGTTGTAGTTCGGGGAGGCCGTCCTATTCATGACTAACGTGACGTTTGAGAACTGCGCGGCCCCCGTGCTCGTAACCACGAGGTCGCTGTCCATGAGGATCGTTTCGTCGGCGAAGTAGGACGAGTTGGCGATCGGGTTTGTGATGCCGGGGTCGACGCGCACGGGCCACTCGATCGCGGGGTCGAGGAAGAGGTCCGCGGGCAAGACGACAGAGACCTTCGTGCGGCTGCCCACGCGCTCGAGGCGGTATTCAAGGGAGACAGTCTGGCGCTCACCCTGCTCGTGCGCGGGGAACGCGGCTTCGTAGGCGGACACCGCGCGGCCCGCGGCCGGACCAGGGGCCCCCTGGAAGTCGACGAAGGCGGTCGCGGGAGTCAAGACGAAAACCGTGCGCCCTGCGCCGTTCACGATGGGGATCGACCCCCGGACGGTCGCCACGCCCGCGCTGTTCGCGAGGAGCGGGCGGCCGGCCTGCGCGGGGAAGAGCCCCGGCGAGGCATCCAACCAGAAGTCGTAGGACAGCGCCCCAACGCCGACGAGCGGGCGAGAGCGTATTTCCAAGGTGAACTCGACGCCGTCGATGCCGGCGACGATGTCGGCCGCCGTCGAGGGGAACAGGTGCTCGAAGCGGGCGTGGACGCCGTCGGCCGTCGCCGGTCGCGAGCCCGCGTCGCCCTTCCACCAGTCGAGGCCGCTGTACGAGGTGCCCGCCGGCACGAGGGCGACCGAGTTGAGCCCGCTCGTGTAGGTGATGAAACGCTTCGATGGGTCGCGCCCGACCTCGACCTGGCCGAGCGGTCCAAGCGAGTAGAACCCGCCCGCTCCTCTGCCGTCCGCCGCAAGGAAATCGAGGTCGATGGTCACGACCCGCGGGTCGAGCCCCGGGTTCGTGCCCGAGAGCCGTCGGTCCTGGTCGACCTGCGCAACCAGAGCGCCGAACAGAATCCCAACAGCCGCCAGGGCGAACGCACCCTTCGCCTCGTTGGGGACAACCTTCAAGAACTTGCGCGCTTTGCCTGCGTAACTCCACCCTGCCATTGCCTCCACCCATGCCCACTTAGAGACCGAGAGAACCGAATCCCCGCGGCGAGTTTCGAGGTGGGCTTGGTTGTAGATTCATTCCGGCTACATGGTTTTTCGCTGACTACCGTTCACGGGTTCTGTCGAGGGCCGTGAATCGTTGCGGACCAAAGCCTACGCTGATCGACGCGGGGAATCCCACGCGGGCGTTTCTTCGGGGAACGGAAGACGGAGGTCAGAATGGAGGTGCCGCCACCACGGCCAAGCTCCTATTACAAGACCGGTCATACTAAAGGCGATTGGCCAATTCTAGAACGGAAGGGTGGCCAGGCGGCCAGTTTCTTCGTCCGAAAGGCCACTTCCCGCCGCTCGACCGACCGCAAAAGGGACCTCCGCTTAAGTACAAACGCGGCGGAACCCGCCCCGCCGCGAGCAGATTTTCTCCCATGCAGCTAAAATCGCCCCGCGGCGCGCACCGGCAACCGGTCGCCCGCGATATAATGGAGCGGCCCTTCGCGCCTTGCCGCTCCGGGGCCGATGGCAACGCATTTGTGCGCCCACCCCTACTGCGGCGCGCATGGACGAGCCTGCGGCCCCTCAGGAACACCTCGAGCGGCTCAAGCGGGAGGCCGCCGCGTTCCTGGCGGACGGCCGGCCCGAGGAGGCCCGCGTCCGCTACGCAGAGGCCTTTCGCGTCGCGCCCCAGGACTTAGAGGCGCGCAACGGGCTCGTCCGTTGCACGGTGATCCTCGGGAACCAGGCGCTCGGGAAGCAGGAGCCCCAGCGCGCGGTCTCGCACTTCCAGCTCGCGCTCGAGCTCTCGCCGTTCCACCCCGAGGCCGACGCGGGCCT
>DATEUP010000111.1:0-13005 GCA_035283065.1 Thermoplasmatota archaeon
CATCATGCTCTTCCTCGACCGGTTCGACGGGCGGCGCCTTGTGGTCGCCGGCGAGGCGCTCACGATCGTCACTTTTGCGGGCTTCTTCTTCTCGCGCAACCACATCGACCTCCTGCTCTTCTCGTTCGTGCTGGCGGCCTCGTGGTCCTGCCTCTACGTGGGGTCCTTGAAGACGATCCTCGCCCGGTCCCCTGAGAAGGCGACGGCCTCCGGGCTCCTCACATCGACCACCTCGATGGCCGCGGTCGTCGGCCCAATCCTTGGCGGCTTCGTGTCGAACTTCTTCGGGGGCTACCGCACGACGATTGCCCTCGCTGGCTTCATGACCTTGGGTGCGCTGCTCATCTTCAAGATCTTCACGGAATCCGTGGAGCGCCAGTACGGGGCGACCTCGACGGCAAAGCCCCGCGACTAGCGGCGGGGGCGTTCTTGGGGCGCCGATTTCGGCGTTCATAAGGTTCATAACGCCTCCGCCTCATCGGTGGGCGAATGGTCTTCCCGCTCCTTACCGTCCAAGACCGCATCGTTTTGCACCTAATGGACTACCAAAACTTCTCGGACAAGTACGAGGTCCCGGCACAGGTGACCCAGCGCGGGATCGGCGAGGCCATCGAGATCGCCTGGAGCAACGTGCCCCGCGCGATGAAGAAGCTCGTGACGGACGGGATCGTGGAGGAGAAGAGCGCGCGCATCAAGGGGGACAAGCGCAAGAAGAAGGCCTACTTCCTCACGCACAAGGGGTACTCGTCGGCGCTCGCGCTGAAGCAGGAGATGGGCACGCGCCCGATCGTCGTCGTCGACGGGGACACCCAGCGGGAGGTCCTCACGGGCGACCTTGCAAAAGAAACGGGCCTCTCGCTCTCGTTCCTGTCCTTTGTCATGAAGATCGCGCCCGACGGGAAGTTCGACGTCGCGCGCGCCCGTGCCCTGGGGTCCACGCCGGCGGGGATTGTCGAAGCCATCGAAGGCGCTCCCGCGGTCCGCGCGTTTGTGGGCCGCGACGGGGACCTCTCGGCGCTCGCTTCGGTCATCGCGGGAAACCAGGTGGCCGTCGTCTGGGGCGTTGCGGGCGTCGGCAAGACCACGCTTGCGATCAAGTCCCTTGAGCCGATGAAGGGGAAGCGCTCCGTGTTCTATGTCCGCCTTCGTACGTGGACGAACCTCCACGGCGTGCTGATGCCCCTCGCGCGGTTCCTCAGCAAGATGCGCCGCACGCGGCTCCTCACCTACATCTCGACGACGACCCAGCCTGCCGTGGGCGACCTGGCCTCCGTCCTCAAGGAGGACTTCGACCAGATCGACGCCGTGCTCTACTTCGACGACCTGCAGGACGCGCCGCAGGAGATCCAGCACTTCGTGCGCCTCCTCGTAGAGGTCAAGCCTGAGTACCCAAACCTCGCGATCGTGCTCATCTCGAGGCCGCTGCCCCACATTATCGATCGGCGGGAGGTCGCGGTGACGAAGCGGGTCGTCGAGGTGAAGCTCGAGGGCCTCGACAAGGCGAGCGCGCGGCTCATCGTGCGGCCCGAGATCATCGCGAGCCCCGAGGAGTTCGAGGAGGTCTACAAGCGCACGAGCGGCGTGCCGCTCCTGCTCGAGCTCGCGCAGTCCACGACGCGCCCCGCCTACACCTCCGACGCGGCGGCGTTTGTGCAAAACGAGATCGTGAAGCGGCTGACCCCCGGCGCGCTCGACCTCGTGTCGCTGGCCTCGGTCTTCCGGACGACCGTGAAGCGCGACGCTCTCTTCGCGCTGCCCGCCGCACGGCCCGAGCACCTCGAGGAGCTCGTGCGGTTCGACCTGCTGAGGGAGCGGCCGGACGGGCGCTTCGACATCCACGACCTCGTCCGCGAGTTCGTGTACACGAAGCTCACCCCGCAGCAGCTCATGGAGTTCCACACCTCGGCGGCCGAGTTCCTGGCAAGGTCCGAGGAGCCGCGCGACGTCCTCGAACGGATCTTCCACCTCGAGCGGGCGGGGCAGACGGCCGCGGCGGCCACGGCCGCGATCGCCGAAGGCTGGCGGCTCATCACGGCGGGGCTCTACCGCGAGCTCCTCGCCACCGTCGAGAACCTCTCGGGCAAGGGGCTCGACGCGCGGGGAGTCATGGCGCTTGACGAGCTCAAGTCGGACCTCTACGCCAAGATGGAGAGTTGGGAGCCCTCCTTTGACCACGCGAAGGCGGCCCTCGACCGCTCGCTCGAGCTCGGGCGCAGCGAGGACGCGGGCCGCCTCTTCGGCAAGGTCGCGTGGCTCGAGGCCCAGCGGGGGCTCACCGACGCCGCAATCGCGCACTTCGACGAGTCGATCAAGATGCTCACGGACGCCGGGGCCGCGGGCTCGTCGGACCTCGCGCACTCCGAGATCAACCTCGGGATTGCGCTCCTTCGCCGCGACGAGGCCGATGCGGCCTTCCCGCACCTCGAGCGCGGCGGGGAAATCGCGCGGGCCTCCGGAAAGCCCATGCTTGCCGCCGAGTCGGGCCTGCTTATCGCCAAGACGCTCGCGGAGCGGGGTGAGCTCCCCCCCGCGCGCTCGCGGGTGAACGAGGCGCTTGGCATGCTCGAGGGCGCGGAGGGCACCGAGCGGCCGCGCGCCGAGGCGCTCCTGCTCCTTGGCGAGCTCGCGCTCAAGGAGAAGAACTTCGACGAGGCGATCGGCCACCTCGAGGAATCCCTGGAGCTTTGCGAGGAGCTCGAGATCATCGACCTTGCGGTCAAGCTCGCGCAGCAGCTTGTCGAGGCCTACACGGCGATCGGCGATAAGGAGAGCGCGGAGTTCTACGCCAAGAAGTCCCAGCAGTGGGCGCCTACGCTTTGAGGGCCGCAAAGCCCGCACGCGAGCGAATGCGTTTTATGAGGGGGGCGCTTCGCGAGGCGCGGAAGCCCCTTTAGCGCCCCCTAAAGGGCGAGCCCCGGAGAGTGAGTCCCCTTGCCGATCGGCGGAATCCCGCCCATCCTTTTCCAGGGCCGGCCCCTGCCTCCCGATACCCTGCCGCCGGGCTTCGAGCTTGCGCTGTTTGCCGCGCTCGTCATCTCCCGCCTCGTCGGCGGCCCGCTGGCATATTACCTTGCCCGCAGCCGGGCGCCGGGCCGCGAGGTGTGGTGGGGTTTCCTCGCGACCGCCGTGCCGCTCATCGGCCTCGTCCTGCTCGCGGTCCTCCACGGCCCGAAGCCCGCGCCCGCGACGGGCTCTTGGAACCCATGGGTGCTCTGCCCCTTTTGCAAGACGCCCCGCGGTTACTCCGCCCTCCCCTGCCCCAGTTGCGGGCAGGCACTCCCGGTTTTACCAGGCTACGCCCCGCCGCCTGCGCCGCCCTCCGCCTCGCCTTCGCGCGCGCGGGAAATCCGCGGCGGCCAGGTCGTGGGGGCGCTCTTTTTCGCGCTCCTCCTTGCAAACTTCGCCGTCATGCTCCTCGTCCTGCCGGTGTTCGCGGACCCCTCGACCACGGAGGCCCAGGTGACCGCGCTTTCGAGCGCCGCGTGGTTCATCCTCGTCGGGCTCGTCGTTCAGGACTCGATCCTCACGGCCGTCGCCTTCGACCAGGCGGTGTTCCGCAAGCGGCTCACGTGGGACGAGATGGGGGTCTCGCTGAAGCGCGCGCCTTTCTCGCTGCCGCGCCAGGTCGGACTCGGCGTGGGAGCGGGCGCATTCACGTTCGCCCTCTCGACTCTCGCGCTGCTCATCCTCCTCGAGGCGCTCGCCCGGGCGGGCCTCGGCGACCTCGGAGCCTCGACGAGCCCGACCCAGCCGCGCATCCGGTCGCTTTCGGACTACGAGTTTTGGCTCGTGGCGGGAGTGGTCGTGGCGCCGCTTGCCGAAGAGGCCTTCTTCCGCGGCTACGCGCTCGGAGGCTTCGCGAAGCGGCGCGACTTCAACCGCGGGCTTGCGGTCACGAGCGCGCTTTTCGCTGCGGTCCACCTCGACCCGGTTGCCTTCGTGCCCCTTTGGGCCGCGGGCTTGGTCTTGGGGACGCTCTTCCTGGAGACCGGGTCGCTCGTTGCCCCCATCGTGGCCCATGCGACGAACAACTTCATCGTGATGACTCTCGCGTACTTGGGATACTGACCCTTGCCCCGATGGGGAGGGCGGCGCTTACTGGCCGCCGCGCGCGTCCTTCGCCTTGGCGCGCAGTTGCTTGGAGCCGCACTTGCGGCACTTTACCGCGCGCCAGGCGTTGCGCGAGTAGCAAGCCATGCAGATCTTCTTGTGGAGGATTCGTGCCTCCGCTTCAGGGAATCGCGCCATGGACGGAGGCGGGGAGAGGAGCGGGCGATATAAGGTTTTGGAGGGGCCAGAGGGCACAAGGCGGCGAGCCGGGGTCACGGCCTGCGGGCCTCGATGAGTTCGCGCTGGAACGGCACGAACGGCACTTTCGCGCGGTCGGCCGGGCCGAACCAGCGCGCGTGCTCGGTGCGCTTCGCGCGCCCGGCGACGCTGCATGCGAAGACGCGCGCGTCCCACACGCGCGAGGAAAACTCCTTGCGCCGCCGGTCGACCTCGCGCGCGGTTTTCAGGCTGAGCCCGTAGCGGCCAAGGTGGTGTGCCAGGGTTTCCTCCGGAGATTCCTCGGCGCGCACCTCGCCGCCGGGAAGCCCCCATAGCCCCGCAAGCAGCGCGCCCCGGCCCCGGCGAACGGCAAGCACGCGGCCCTGGCGCTCGACGAGCGCGAAGGCGACCGCGACCTCCGGGAGCGCGGGCCGCGGCGCCGGCGGCGGGAACTTGGCCACCTTTTCGCCCTTGAAGGCCTTGCAGTGCTTCGAAAGCGGGCAGGCGCCGCAACGAGGCCGGCGGGGCTTGCAAACGAGCGAGCCGAGCTCCATGAGCGCCTGGTTGAACGCCCCGGGGTCCCCGGGGTCGATGAGCCGCGCGGCGATCTCGCGGTATTCGCGCAGCCCCGCGCCGGAAGAAACTGGCGAGGGGACGAGGAAGAGCCGGGAGAGAACGCGCGCGGCGTTCCCATCGACCGCGGGCACCCGGAGGCCGAAGGCGATGCTCGCGACCGCGCCCGCCGTATAGGGTCCGACACCCGGAAGGTCGCGAAGCGCCTCGAAGGTCGGGGGCACCTTCCCCCCGTGGTACGAGACGATTTCGCGAGCGGCCTCCCGCAGCAGACTTGCGCGCCGGTAGTAGCCGAGCCCCTCCCAGGCGCGCAGCACCTCGTCCTCGCTGGCGCTTGCGAGGGCCTCGACGGTCGGGAATTGCCGGAGGAAACGCTGTAGGAACGGCCCCCCCACGCGGATCCGCGTCTGCTGGAGCGCGACTTCGGCGACGAGGATCGCATAGGGGTCGCGCGTCCGCCGGAGCGGGAGGTGGCGCGCGTTTTTCCGGTACCAGCGCAGGAGCGCGGCGCGAATGAAAGTACCCTTAGTCACGGCCGACGCATGGATCCAGAGCTAGATAAGCGGCGTGCGGCGCGAGCGCTCCGCCGACCGTTCCAAAACGTATTTCTGAAGGGCGACCAAGCAACTCCCATTCGGGCGATGATCAACATTCCCGCATCAGCGATTGTCAGGCGCGGCACAAGTGCGCTCGTCATGCTGCTCCTTGCCGCCGAGCTCCTGCCCAGCGAGGCGCAGGCGATCGACGCCCCGACCTATTGGTCATCGGGGTATCCGCTCGCAACGGGTTCATCCCTCATGGGTCCTCCGGTCCTGGTCCGAGGGCCCGACGGCGATGTCACCGTTCTCTGGAACGACGGGAACGTGACTGCCAAGCGCTGGTCGGCGACGGGCGGATGGGATGCCCCGGCACGCGTTGGCGCTGCGACCCGTCCGTACGGGTGGCTTGCCGCCGGCGCAGACCACAACGGGAACATTACGGCGGCGTGGTTCGGGACTGAGAATGGCAGCGCCATCCTCTTTTCGGCTCAACTTGTTGACCGCGGCTCCTGGTCGGAGCCCGTGCGCCTTGGCGAGCCGACCACGGGTTGGGTCGGCGCGCCTCGCCTCACCGTTGGCCCCGACGGCCACGCGTGGGTCGTATGGAAAGAGAGTGACAGCGGATGGTGGCCAGGGTGCGAGTGCCTCCGGGCCGTGAGTTTTGCGCCTGGATTGGGGTGGAGCAGCCCCGAGGTCCTCTCGGACGCGCGTTCCGCCGTAAGTGCGGAACCCACGATTGCGGCGCTGCCCGGGTCGCGCGCGTTGGTCGCGTGGCTCGAAGGCGACGAGAATGGCTCACGAGTCCGCACCGTCCTCGGCGACGCCGACGGTCGGTGGGTGAACGTAACCGACGCATGGAACACGGGCCCCGGCGCGATGCTGAATCCCGTACTGCACAGCCGCGGGGCGCTGGGCGCGCTCCTCGTGTGGCACGAGTTCGCAGGCCCGAGGTGGGGTCTCCGCGCACGGCTGATTTCACCCTCGCTCGATTGGTCGGCCCCCGTGAACATCTCAGCAGGGAACGTAGAGGGGCGCTTTGCTGTCGCGTTTTCCACCGACGACGAGGGGACGACGTTTGCCAGTTGGGGCGAACAGGAAGGCCCGGTGCCGAGCATGAAAGTCCGGTCGCTCCGCGCGACAGGCGAGTGGGACGCGCCCACAACCCTCACGAGCGGGAGAGAGGTGTACACGATCGAAGCGGCCGTGGCCGCCGGCCAAGGCCCCGCCGTGGCCATGTGGGTGGAGAGCGACGGAACCACGTGGGCGTACTATTGGTCGCTGCGGGAGCGGAACGAGACCTGGGCGGCGCCCGTGCGCGGGTGGAGTTGCCCGTATGGGTGCGGGTACTTCACCCGCAGCTATCTCTCGCTCGCGGCGACCCCAGGCGGCGCGCTGGCGGTATGGGTACAAGAGGACTACGGCGGGAATCGGACCCTCACCTTTGCGACCCTCGCGTACCGAGACACGACGCCGCCCGCGCTAAGCCTCGACCAACCGGAGAGGTCTGACTCGGAGGGCCCCACGTTCCTCGTCAGCGGGCGGACCGAGCCTGGCGCGAGCGTAGTGGTTGCGGGCGTGGTAGCCGCGGTCGATGCCAACGGCAGCTTCGGGGTCTCGGTCGCGCTGCAGCGGGGCGTCCAACGCGTCGTGGTCACCGCGACGGATCCCGCCGGGAATGTCGCTACGCAGTCCCTCGATGTGAATTACGGCGGAATGGAAACAACGCTCACCGATCTCTCACCGACCATAGCCGCGGCGAGCCTGGCGGCTTTTCTTTCCATGGCGATCATGTACCGCCGAAAGGTGCGAAGCCTCGATCCCCCAAAGGAGGGCCGCCATAGGCACACCTAGCGGCTAAGGCGCCGCCCCAAAGATGCGCTCGACCATCCACGTGCGCGTGAACACCTGGAGGTCGTCGTAGCCCTGGCCTGTGCCGACGAAGAAGATGGGCCTGCCGATCGCGTGCGCGATCGAGAGCGCGGCGCCGCCCCTCGCGTCCGTGTCGATCTTCGTGAGCACGACGCCGTCGATGCCCACCGCCTGGTTGAAAGCGGTCGCCTGGTCCACGGCGTCGTTTCCGACCCAGGCGTCGCCCACGAAGATCGTGAGGTGGGGCTTGGCGACCCGCTTCATCTTCTTCATCTCGTCCATCAGGTTCGTGTTCGTCTGCATCCGGCCTGCCGTGTCGACAAGGACGACTTCTTTCCCCCGCGCGCGCGCGTGCTCGATCGCGTCGAATGCGACGGACGCGGGGTCCGACCCTGGCTGGTTCTTGATGAGCTTCACGCCGAGCCGCGTCGCGTGCACCTCGAGCTGGTCGATCGCCCCCGCGCGGAAGGTGTCGCAGGCCGCGATCACGGGCGACAAGCCCTGCTTCTTCAGGCGGTGCGCGATGCGCGCGATCGTCGTGGTCTTGCCGGTCCCGTTGATCCCCACGAACATGATGACGAAGGGCCGCGGGCCCGCGCCTATCGTCCCGTCGAAGTCCGCGTCGGCAGGCAACGCGTTTTCCACGGCGATCCTGAGAGCGTGCTGGATGAGCTCACCGTTGTTGGAGAAAGCGCCGACCTTGGCGCCTTCAAGTTCGGCCCGGACGGTCCGCTTCATCGCCTCCACGGTCTCTTGTGCGATGTCGCCCTCATAGAGGGCCACCTCGAGTTCGGAGAGGACTTCGTCGACCTCGGCCTCGCCGAGGCGCCTCTTGAGGAAACCGCCCTCGAAGGCCTCCCCGCGCTCGTCGCGCAGGCTGCGCTTCGCGCGCTCCTCGAGCTTCACCTGGGCTTTCGCCGCAGGAGGCAGGGCTGGCGGCGCGGGGCCCTTGGGCTCCCCCCTTTTGGCCGGGCGCGGGGCGGGGCCCGCGGAAGCGAGCGGCGGCCTTGGCGAGGGCGCAGGCGCGGCCGGAGGTCCTTTCGGCGCTGGAGCCTTGGGGGCGGAGGGCGTGCCCGCAGGCGCAGGCTGTTCCTCCGGCGCCGCGCCGGAGAACTTCTCTTTGATTTCCGCGAGCCTCGCGCGCAGCTTGTCGAACATCCCTACGCCCACCGTGCTGGCCTTGAAGGGGCGGCCGTCCGTCTTGGCCTTAGTCCTCGGCTTCTTCGTCCTCGTCGGACTTGCGCGAATGCGTGTGCTGGGCGCGCGCGGGCGCCCGCCCCGGCGGCGCGGTCCCCTGGAGCTGCCCGTAGAGGCCCTGCACCTGGTTCTCGATCGACGCGACCGACTGCTCGAGCCGCGAAGCGCCTTCGAGGACCTTCTTGCGCGACCCGTCGATCTTCTCGATGCGCTTTTGGAGCTTCTCGACGGCCACCTCGATCGGCAGGGCGGCGGATAGCCCTGCGCCGATTTCGGTAATCGCGGCTTTCGTCGAACCCGAGGTCGCAAAGACGTAGGCGTTTGCGCCCACGGGCACGAGGACTTCGTGTCCCTCCTTCACGCCTTTGTAGGCGTCCAGCGTGTCGATCGCCGTGCGGTGCTCCTCGAGGGAAATCCGCAGGAGCTCCGCCTGCGTGTTGAGCTGGTCGAGCTGCTCGCGCGTCTGCTGGAGGAGGCCGAGCAGGTTCTGGATGTCGCCTTCTAGGTCCTGCCGCGACTTTGCCATGGCGCGCCAACCCCGTAAGAGGCCCTCACCGGCCGTGGCCGGCGTCCTTCTCCTTGACTTCCTCGACTTTCTCGATTTCGATGAGACGCCGGCCGACGTGGTGCCTCGAGCCGTACTCCGAGTAGACCCGCTCGCGCGCCTTGGCCGGCGTGTCGCTCTGGACCTCGCTTGAGAAGTGCGCCCAGTCGTGGCCCATCCTGAAGTTCCCCGATACGCGGTATGTCTTCGTCATTCGCGTCTCCCAGCCGTTTTTTCAGAAGGAGTCGTTCCAACCGGGTCGGGCTATTTGAATGTCGCCTGCGGGGAGGGCTGCCCTGCCGCGCTTCAGATGAGGACCTGGCCATACGCCGCGGCCGACGCGATGAAGAACGCGGCGATCGTCCCGCCGTTGAGGAGCGGCAGCCCCGCCTGCGGGTTGCCCTTGAGCACCATCGCCATGAGCGCGCAGAACCCCGCGAGGCCGCCGAGGAGCGTGAGCAGCGCGACCGCCACGTTAGCCTCGAGCCCCAAGAAGCCCGGGGCGGCGGGCAGGAACTGGAAAGCCGAGACGACGAGGGCTCCCGGGATCACCACGTCGCCAAGGCCCATGAAGAGCGCGTCGCGCTGCTCGCCGGAGTCGATCTGCGCTTTGAGCCCCTTGCCCTTGCGCAGGAACGAGTACCCCCAGTGCTTCGGGATGACGAACATGATCGGCAGGCTCTCGGACATCACGGTGTCGGCAAGCGCGATCATGTGTTTCGTGCTGTAGACGGCCCACGCGTCGTAAACGGCAAGCATGGCAAGCAGGAGGAGCGCGGGCAAGATCCCAAAGGAGATCCCGAGGATTGCCGAGAGCCCGACGCACATGAGCACGCCGGCGGTGTCGATCACGTACCACTCGGGGAAGCGCCAGAGGAGCCACGTGAGGAGGACGGCGACCTCGAGGGAAACCGCGACTGACGCCTCGAGGGTGAGCGAGTCGAAGAGGAGGGGCGCCAGCACGAAGTAGACCGTGAACCCCGTGATGCCGAGGAAGAGGCCCTTGACGACCTTGCGGCCGCCGAGTTTCACGGCAAGGAGCACGCCGCCCGTGAAGCCGAGGATGAGGACGAGGTAGAGCACGGAGTTGAGGGGGTTGTCCGTGTCGGGGCCGAAGGCCTGGTACTCGACGCCGTAGTACTGCGAGACGAACATCCCGCCGAGGATGCACAGGGCGAAGAGCGCCCCGAGGGCGACGACGCCGGGGATTTCGGCGCGCATGGGGGTGCGCGGGCCTCCTTGGGGGTCGTGCCTCGGCGGGACATTCGCCTAAGGGGCCCGGTGGAGCTTGGCAAAGGCGATGTTTCCCGTGACCTTCTCGACGAAGGCCTTCACGGTCATGCCCTTCCCCGTGCCGGGGATGAAGACCGTGTAGCCCTCCTTGCGCGCGACGCCGTCGCCGCGGCCCCCGATGTCCTCGATCGTGAACTCGTAGACCTTGCCCTCTTCGAGCGCCGGGCGCGCGACCTGGGGCGCGGCCTTCTTGACTTTGATCGGGCGGTGCGCGCCGCAGGCCTCGCACTTCAGCACAAGGGTCCGCCCGTCGCGGATTAGGTGCGTGTCGGGGCGGTTGCACTCCGAGCACATGACGAAGGTTGCGATGTACGAGTTCAGCTTGTCCTCGATCTGCCCGCGGACGAGGCGCCCCTGGAAGAGGAGGCGGCGGCCTTCCTGCGAGCCCGCGGTGCCAAGCTCGCGCAGCAGGTATTGGACCACATCGCGGTCCTCACGGCGCAGGACCTCGGTGACGTCCTTGAAGTTGCGAAGGACGGTCGCCTTGCCTTCGTAGAGGATGTCGAGGTCGGGCAACTGGAAGCGCTCGTGCTCCGCGACGTAGGCCGGCAGGTTGGCCTTCGCCCGCTCAAGGAGCGCAAGGTACTCGGGGTCGCTCGTCACGCGGGGGGCCTCCAGGATGGCGGCGAGCGGCTCCCGCTTAAAAAACCCTTCCCGCAGGCCCGCGCGAGTCCGCCTCGCGAGATAAGTCCTTAAGCGGCGCGCGCGCGTGGTCGCGGGCGATGGCCCAGGCGCTCGAAGCCCTGCGCGTGCGCTTCGACGGCGACGCGAAGCTCCAGGCGTTCCTCGGAGCCGTCGCTTTCCTTCTCGCCGCGCTCTTCTGGGTGTTCATGGGGCTGCGGCTCGCGATCGAGGGGTCGGCGCTGTGGCCCGCCGCCACAGCAACTTGCGTCCTGTCGGCTCTCTTCTTCTTGATCGCTTGGGGCCTGCGGACGAAGATGGAGGCCGAGACCGCGCTCACGCGCTGGGAACTTCGCCGGCTGCTCATCGCCGGGCTCTTCCTCGGGCTCGGGCTCGCGGCCTTGCCATACCTCGTGCTTTGGTTCAAACTCAAGGATCCCGACTTCATCCACCTGGCGTCAAGCCCCGAGAATCAAGCGCCCGCGTTCCGCTAACGGAGGCGGGGCTAACGCACGACCGCCGCCGGAGCGCCCTGCCCCGAGGCTTTGGGCCCGAAACGCCGCTCGATCGCCGCGCGCACGAGCCCGAGGTATAGGGGCGCTGGGCGTGAGGGCCTTGACTTGAGCTCCGGGTGGAACTGGCAACCCACCATGAAGGGGTGGCCCGCGAGCTCAAAGACCTCCATCCGGCGGCCGTCCTCCGAGCGGCCCGTGAACCGCAGGCCCGCCTCCTCGATCCGGGGGATGTACTTGGGGTTCACCTCGTAGCGGTGCTGGTGGCGCTCGAACACCTCGTCGGCTCCGTAGAGCCTCGCGGTCGCCGAGCCCGGAGTGATCAGGACGCGGTGCGCGCCGAGGCGCATGGTCGCACCCTTCTCCTCGACCCCCTGCTGCTCGGGCAGGATGTCGATGACCGGGTGGGGCGCGCGGGCGTCGAACTCCGTCGAGTTCGCCCCTTCAAGCGAGAGGGCGTTGCGGCAGAATTCGATCGTGGAGACCTGGAAACCGAGGCAGATCCCGAGGAAGGGGACCTTGTTCTCGCGGGCGTACTTTGCCGCCTGGATCTTCCCCTCGATGCCGCGCCACCCGAATCCGCCGGGAATCACGATCGCGTCGACGCCGAGGAAGGGCTCCTTCACGACGCCCTGCTCGACCTGCTCGGACTCGATCCACCGGACCTTCACGTGGCGGCCGGTGGCCGCCTCGCAGTGGTGGAGGGCTTCGATGTGCGACATGTAGGAGTCGCGCAGTTCCGTGTACTTGCCGACGATCGCGACCTCGACCTCGCCCTGGACATTCGAGAGCCGGTCGACGAAGGTGTTCCACAGGAGGAGCGAGTTCTCGCGCGTGGAGAGCCCGAGGCGGTTGAGGATGAAGTCCGTGAGCCCCTGCTCCTCGAAGATGCGAGGGACGTGGTAGATCGTGGGGGCATCGTGGGCCGAGATCACGCCGCGCTCGGGGACGTCGCAGAAGGCCGCGATCTTGCGCCGCGTCTCCTCCGTGAGCGGGACCTCGCAGCGCCCGATGATCACGTCGGGGTTGATGCCGATCGAGCGCAGCTCCTTGACGCTGTGCTGCGTGGGCTTCGTCTTCTGCTCACCCACGACGTGGAGCATGGGGACGAGCGTCGTGTGGCACACGACCACGTCCTGCGCGCCCTTTTCCTGGCGAAGCTGCCGCAGGGCCTCGAGGAACCACATCGACTCGATGTCGCCCACGGTGCCGCCGACCTCGATGAGCAGGATCTCGGCCTCTTGGGCCTGGCCGACCTGGTCGATCCTCCGCCGGATTTCGTGAGTCACATGGGGGATGAACTGGACCGTCTTTCCGAGGTAGTCGCCGCGGCGCTCTTTCGTAATGACCTCGCGCAGCACCTTGCCCGAGGTGATGTTGTTGTCGCCCTGCACCGAGATGTCGAGGAACCGCTCGTAGTTGCCAAGGTCGAGGTCGGCCTCGGCACCGTCGTCGAGGACGAAGACCTCGCCGTGCTGGTAGGGCGACATGGTCCCGGCGTCGCAGTTGAGGTAGGGGTCGATCTTGATGGGGACGACCTTGTAGCCGCGGCAGGCGAGCAGCCTCCCGATCGAGGAGGCCGAGATGC
>DATEUP010000112.1:0-3043 GCA_035283065.1 Thermoplasmatota archaeon
CGGCTGTGGGCCTCGCAATGATGCGCCGCGGCGGCGGGAAGGAGCCGTCGAGCACAAGCGCACCCGCCGAGGCGAAGAAGGACGAGGGCGCCAAGTCGGAGAAGAAGAAGGACGAGGGGTGGGGCTGAAGGCCCCCCCCCGGACGCGAAACAAAAGGAGGAACTCCCACCATGAACCAGAAAACCCTAGCGGGGTTGGCCGCTGCGGTCGGCTGGATCGTGGCCCTGTCGGGCGGGGCGCTTGCGGCCCCCGCCCTCACCGTCTCACCGACGGAGGGGCCGATCCAGACGGACGCGGTGCTGACCGGATCGGGCTTCGAGCCCGGAGCTGATGTCGAGATTGCGTGGCAGACGATGGTCGGAAACCGCGTGAGCGGGACCGGCTTTGCCGAGGTTTCGTGGCCGCTTGCCAGCGTGGCGGCCGACGCGTCGGGGAACTTGCGCTACGAGTTCAAGATCCCCAACGACCTTGGCGGGCCTCCACACCACCTGCTCGCCAGGCAGGGCGACACGACGCTTGCCTCCGCCGACTTCACGATCCTGCGCACGGCCAAGATCACGCCGTCCTCCGGGCCTCTGGGCACGATGATCGAGCTGCGCATGACCGGCGGCGGGTGGACGCAGTACGACAACATCGTGGCGGTCACCTACGACAACGCATACATCGGCTACATGTGCAGCTTCAACACGCAGGGCAACATGACGACCTGGTTCCCGGCCTCCGGGGGCTTGGGGCTCCACAGCATCGACGTGTGGCCGGCGCTCTACACGGGGCCCGACACGAGCATGCAGCCCTGGAAGCTCCCGCACCTGTCGACGGGCGACAAGCCCTGGCAGCCGCCGATCTTCCACTTCGAGTTCGAAGTGACGGACATGAACGGCACCGTCCCGCAGGAAGTCGCGGCGACGCCGCCGGCCTCCGGCGAGGGCAACGGGCCGGCCTTTGTCGCCGTCGGAGCGGCCGCCGCGATTGTCGCGGCCGGCCTCGAGTTCCCGATCCGGCGCCGGAAAGGCAGGTCGCGGATCCCCGCGGCCGCAGCGGGCGCGTTGATGCTCCTCGCGCTCGTCGCGATGGCGGGCAGCTCGGCGCAGGCCGCCTCGCCGCCACCCGGCCAGGAGACCCCCATCATCCCCATGGCCGCCGCCGCCGGACCCGTCCTGGCGGTGAGCGCCGCCACGCCGCAGCCGGGCGACCCGATCACCCTAACGGGGTCGGGCTTGCCCACAAGCGCAACCCTCGACCTCAAATGGACGAGCGTGAACCTCAAGGCGACGGCCGACGGCGAGAGGTTCCTGGGCTGGAAGTCCACGCCGAACAACTGGTCCCTCGGGACCGTTGTGACGGACACCGCAGGGGCCTTCAGCCTCTCGCTTGCGACTCCCTACGACCACGGCGGCAGCCACCAGTTCATGCTCTACTCCGGGAGCACTCTGCAGGCCTCGGCGGGCGTGATCATCGTCCCCTACTTCGAGATCGCCGGCCCCACGCACGTGAAGGCGGGCGAGAAGGTGACGGTCAAGGGCTACGGGCTCGGCTACGAGAAGTACAGCGCGAGCTGGAATGTCGCCTACGACAACCGGCTCACGGGCTGGGTCTCGGCGATGGAGACGCACGGAAACGTTACGTTCGAACTCACGGCGGTCGGGGCCCCCGGTCAGCACTTCATCGACATCGGTGAGGGCGCGCTGGGCTTCCCGTACCTGAACCTCCACGAGTCGCCCTTCAAGAACCGGCCGCCCGGCCATGTGAGCTTCGTAATCGACGGCGAGGGCGCCGTCCCGCCGCCGCAGGTGACGGCCGGCGGCGCGTCGCCAAGCGCCTGGCTCCTGCCTCTCGGCGCGGGCGTTGCCGTCGGCGCGGTCGCGGTCCAGGCGGTCCGCGTGGCGAGCGTTGCGCGCGCGGCGGGAACCACGAAGCCGGCAAAGCCCTGACGGTCAGGCCGCGCGCGGGGCGGGGGGCGCCCCCTTCCGCCCTTCGCGCTTGCTCCGCAGGGCTCCAGGCCCCTTGAGGTTAGCCTCGCCCTCAGCCCGGCGGCTCGGCCCGGGCCCCGAGTGCGCGCCGAGGTCGGGGCGCGCGCACATCCCTTACCGAATAACGGTTGACCGCTGGTTGGATGAGGCAAAAGGCCACGCCGAAGTTGGCGATACGCCATCTGACGATGATCGCGTCGGCAGCTTCGAGCAATTCGTCGAATAGTAAGTACTGAATGCTCTTGGCGGCCCGCCGCCCGTCTAGCCGCATCGGGAATTGCGTGCGACTTCTTCGAGCAACCGTCAACGGAGGAAAACACTTGCTGGAAAAAAGTTTCAAGAAAAGCCCAACAACCGCCTGCCTTGCGATCGCCCTTGCGGCCCTTGTGGTGCCGCTATCTGCACCTGCCTCCGCGGACGTGAGCGTGAGCGCGCCGAAGACCTTCGGTATCGTCGTCGACGGCCAGGTCGGCGACTGGGCCAATGTCCCCGGGACGACCCTCACGATGATCCGCCCGAACGCCACCTCCGAGCGGCTCGAAAACGCCCTGACAATCAAGGTCGCCTATGACGACGCGTACATCTACGTCCTTGCGACGGTCGTCGACGACTACGACTACAACGCGACGGACCACGATCTGTCGCCCGCGCTCGCGGTCCTCTGGAGGATCGACGCCGCGGCCCGGGTCGACATGGGCGGCGGCCGGGGCAACGTGGACATCTGGCACTGGGAACTCGACTGCGGCGCGGGGGTCCAATCCGGGTTTTACCTCCTTAGCGGCAACGACCCGGCCTGCAACCTCGACGACGAGTGGGCCTCGTCGCCCACGAAGCGAAAGGACGACAACCAGTCGAACGAGCTCTACGGGGTCTGGGCCCACTCGAACATGGCGGCCCCCGGCGCGGCGGGCGCCTGGATTTTCGAGATGAAGCGCAGCCTCAGGACCGGAGACACGCTGAACCAGGACCGGCAGTTCAACATGAGCGAGGCTCAGGGCTTGTCGATCGCGTACTGGGACGCCGACGAGACCGTCGCCGGCTGGACGCCGAAAGGCCACTACACGACCTGCGAG
>DATEUP010000113.1:0-2016 GCA_035283065.1 Thermoplasmatota archaeon
ACGACGTCCACGCCCTGCGCAGCAAGGACGGCGGTAAGCTGGGCGGTGGCCTCGTCGCGCCCTTTCGCCTCCTCGAGGCCAAGGAGGGCCTTGAAAAGGGACTTCCGCGAGGCCCCCACCATGACCGGGAAGCCGAGGGACTTGAGGCGCGGGACGGCTCCAAGGAGCGCGAGGTTGTGTTCGAGCGTCTTGCCGAAACCGATCCCCGGGTCCACGATAATCCGGTCGCGCGCCACGCCGCGCGCGGCTGCGGCCTCCGCGCGCTCCTGAAGGAAAGCCACGACTTCGCTCACGACGTCCTTGTAGGTGGGGTCCGCCTGCATCGTCTGGGGGTTGCCCTGCATGTGCATGAGGACAAGGTAGGGCCCCGCCGCTGCGACTTCGTCCAAAATGCCCGGGTCGAACCGGCCGGCCGAGACGTCGTTGACGAGCGTCGCGCCCCGCTCCAAGCAAGCGCGGGCCACGGCGGCCTTCGTCGTGTCGACCGAGAGCGCCGCCGGCAGGCCGCCACCGAGCGCCTCGAATACGGGCACGACACGCGCCAGCTCCGTTTCGACGCTCACACCCTTGGAGCCCGGGCGTGTGCTTTCGCCGCCGATGTCGATGAGGTCGGCGCCCTCCGCTGCAAGGCGCCGCGCGTGGGCCGCGGCGGCTTGCGTCGAGGCGAAGTCCCCGCCGTCGGAGAAGCTATCTGGCGTGACGTTGAGAACCCCCATGATCAGCGTGCGCTGGCCCAACGGAAGCCGGAAACCCGAGGGGTCCACGGGGGAAAACCCCGGGGCACTCGCATAAGCGTTGCGCCCTCGAGACGCACGCCCTTTTTCTCCGGGGCGCGCGTTGCGGCCTTCCGTGCCGCGGGCGTTCATCGCGGGAACTCGAAATGCGGAGGCCGGCCTTGCCGAGGGCAGGCGCGTCCTAGCCACCGGGGGCTCGGCGCTCGATGCGGTCGAGGCCGCCGTTCGCGTCGCCGAGAACGACCCTCTCGACTGGAGCGTCGGATTTGACGGGCTCCCAAACCTGCTCGGCGAAGTCGAGCTCGACGCATCGATCATGCTCGGAAGCTCCAGGCGCGCGGGTGCCGTCGCCGCCGTGAAGACTGTCAAGAACCCCATCAGCCTCGCGAGGAAGGTGATGGAGCTCACCCCGCACGTCTTACTCGTAGGGGAGGGCGCCGACCGGTTCGCGCGGGCCGCGGGTTTTCCGACGGAGGCCCTTCAATCCGCCGAGGGCAAGCGGCGGTTCGAAAACCTGATCGCCGGGCGCGAGATGCTCGAGGGCTTCGGCAAGGTCCCGCCCGCGATGGCCAAGCTCGCGTGGCGATACGAGCCGTACCTTCGCCGGCAGATGGCGCAGTTTGACGTGAAGGCCTGGTACGACAAGCTTCAGACCGCATGGCACGGGACCGTTGACGTGATTGCCGGCGACCGGGCAGGCGAACTTTGCAGCGGCGTTTCGACCTCGGGGCTCGCGCTGAAATTCCCGGGGCGTGCGGGGGACAGCGCCCTGGTTGGCGCCGGCAACTACGCGGACGCGCGTTACGGGGCGGCGGCGTGCGTCGGCCAAGGCGAGCTGGCCATCCGGTTCAGCGCAGCGCGCACGGCGGTCCTCCACATGAAGGCCGGAAAGACGCCCCGTCAGGCGGCCGATGCGGTCATCCGCGAACTGCTCGACGAGGAACCCGAGGGGATTCTCCAGGTGCTTGTCGTCTCCAAGGCGGGCGCCGCCGCAGCGAGCGCCTCGCAGAAGGGCCTTCACACGGTCTACTGGAAGGAAGGGATGGGGCGAATCGAGAGGCGCGCTTCCAGGGTGCTCCGGGCGCGCTGAACTCGTTCGGCGACCTCCCCCCCTCGCTCTTATGCCCGCGGCTGCATGGGTGGTGCGGGTGGGGTGTAGTAGAGTATGGGCGCTCTTGACAAAGGGCTCACGCGCTGCTTCCAGCGCGCATCGAAGCAGCCGTGCGCGACAAGCCTTCCTCGAGTCCCACGAGAGGGCGCCACGCGAAGAGCCCCCGCGCCT
>DATEUP010000114.1:0-17737 GCA_035283065.1 Thermoplasmatota archaeon
GAGGGGGGCGATTGCCCACCCGCCTTATTTCAAGCCTGGCGCTCCGCACGGGTGCAAGTCAACAATGGGCCCCGAGGGTGGCGCCCTGCCCAAGGTCGGCGGGCCTGCCACGACTGGCTCCAAACCGCAAGGGGGCCCCCATTCCGTGGGTGCCGCGCCGTTGAAACGGCGAGAACGCGGATAACGAACCGCCAATTTCCCTGGACGAGAACGGTTGGCCTTGTTATGCGGCCTGCGGCAGGGGACCGGAGCGGCAAAGCGGGCCCTTTCGCGCCACGAGATTACCCGTCCGGCGGCTGAGGCCCTCGCGGTCCCTTCGGGCCCTTCTGTGAGTGCTCCGGGGCCGGCGCCGCCGGCCCGGTTCCAGGCGCCCCTCGGGCCGCCCCCGAGGGCTCGGTGGCGAGACTTTCGTCGTCTCGACCGGGGCTCGTGGAGCGCCCGCGGACCATGAAGCCGATACCGACACCCGCGGCGACCCCGACGAGGAGGGCGACCGCGACGCTAAGGTCAGCCGACGGCGCGGTCGTTACCGAGGCCGCCCGCCGCGAGATTGTGACGCTTGTGGTGTTCTGGTTTCCCACCGCGTCCGTTGCCACAACGGTGATTGTCGTTGAAGTGCCCGCCAGTACATCGACCGCCGCACTGAACCCGCCGCCGGGGCTCACAGCCACGACGTCGCCGTTCACCGTCACGCGGGCGCCGACCTCCGAGACGCCGCTCACCTGGATGCGCGCCTCTTCTACGACCGCGCCTGTCGGAGGCGAGTTGATCGCGACGAGAGGGCCTTGTGTGTCACGGACGATCCCGAGCGTGCTCGGGATTCCGAGGTTCCCCGCGCGGTCCCGGAAGGAGATCGAGATCGTGTTCGTCCCCTCGTGGAGGCTGACGTTGAACGTGTTTGGCCCTTCAATGACCGCCCGCGTTTCACCCTGGACGGTCGCGACCCCGTCCTCGCTCATGGACAGTTCGACGAGGACAAAGCTCCCCCTCGTGTACACGCTTGTTTCGACCGTGAGGAGCGGTGCGTCGGCCTCCCTCAAACTCGCCTGCGCGGATGGAGCACCGCTGTCGCGCAAGACGCGCAAGGTGACCGACCGCACATTGCCGACCATGTCCGTGGCGCTCACGACGAACGTGTTGAGGCCATCGCTCACGTTGAGCGTGAAGAAGAACGCGCCCGAACCGTCGAAGGCCTTGTGCTCGCCGTTCACGGTGAGCGTCACTACCCTCGTCGTCGCGTCCCCCAGCGTGCCGCTCGCCGAGACCGTTCCCGTCCGGGTCACGGGGGTGCCGTCATCGGCAACGCCTGCCGTTGTTACGGACGCCGAAAGGCTCGGCAGGTCCGCATCGTACCACACGGCCCCGAACCAGCTAACCGTGTTGCCCGCTGCGTCCGTCGCCGTGACCGTGACCGTGTTGAGCCCGGCCGCGAGCGCCAGCGTGAAGGAGAATCCGTCGCCCGTACGCGCCGCAAGAACGCTGTTGGCCCGCACGACGGCGGCCTCTTCCGTGAGCCCCGCGAAGTCCGCGCCGGGCTCCTTCGTGTAGAGGACCGCCTCCTGGAAGACGACGATCGCGGGCGGCACGGAGTCGACCATAATCGTCGCCTGGAGCGTGGCCTGGTTGCCCGCGCGGTCGGCGGACGTGATCGTGATGTTGTTGAAGCCCTCCTCGAGGGGGATTGCCAAGAAGTCGAACGAGCCGTCGGCCGCCGCGGAGGTCGCCCCCGTGGCGCCTGCCGCCGTGCGGTACGAAACGGCCGCGAGGGGCTCGGTGGTCCCCGAAAGGTCGAGGGTCGTGCCCGAGGCAAAAGCCGACAGGCCCGGCAGGCTGAGCGTGGGCGCCTCGGTGTCGATCGTGAACGGCCCCCTCGAGGCAAACGCGACATTGCCCGTGCGGTCGGCAAGCCGAAGGTAGACCGTGTAAGGGCCGTCGGGAAGGCTCGGGATCTCGAAGGACCAGTTGAAGGGGCTCGCGCCGCTTGGCGAGAGCGGGAGCCATGACGCGTTGTCGAGGCTCCAGTCGAAGGTGTCGACCCCCGCGCCGTACTCGCTCCCTGAGCCGTCGGCGGACGCGTCCGGCCAATTCTGAATCCAGTTGAGCGTGGGGCGCGAGATGGCGACTGCGGGGGGGCTGTCGTCCGTGCAAACAACCCCGAGCGGGCCCATGTCGTCGGTCACGAGGAAGGGGGAGGGCGCGCAGGGGAAGGTCCTCGGCCCGTCGACAATCACGGGCCTCAGGTCGCGGTTGTCGACTTGGGGCGCGCCGAAGTAGACGCCCCACCACACGATCTCTCGGGGCGTCCAATTCTGCGGGTCGAGGAGCAGGCTCACATTGCCCGCCGCCTCCCGCAGCGCAACGAGGTCGCCGAGGATCGCGACGCCGCCCTGCCAAGTCGCGCCGAGGACGTTCAGGAAGACGAAGTGCTCGACGGAAGCCCCGGCGGCCGTGGTCTCGCCGTTGAGCGCCAGGTCGGTCGTGTTGTAGACGACGACGCGGCCTCCAGATTCGGCGCGGTACTGGGTCGTCGATGAATTGAAGCCCATCAGGGAATTCGAGACAGCCCAGGTGTAGTCGTTCGCCACGATGCCGATGCCGGTCGTCCCAATTGTCGCGTTGTCGATCGTCCCGCCGAGCCCCGCGCCGGGGACGCCGAAGACGCGGATCCCGCGGAACACGTTTGAGATGCTGACGTTCCAGATGCGCAGGTTCCCGCCGAAGTCGTCCACCGCCGCCCCCTGGCCGACTTCGACCGCGCTGCTGAACATGCCACTGAAGGTCGAGTCGTGGATGAGGAAGGTCGTCGTGAGCGATGAGGAGCCGAAGTAGATTCCGTCGTCGCCGTTCGTGATGTTGTTGTGGTGGATGTCGTAGGTGACGGTGCCCGTGTGCAAGGCGTTTTCAATGACAAGGGCGGTGGTGGCGGCGAAGCCTGTGCCCATGGCGAACACGTTGTTCGCCACCTCGATTCCGAGTGTGCGCGAGATCGAGGGGAGCTCGTAGCGCAATTGTCCCCTCGCACCGAGCGTGTTGTCTTTGAAGTCGATCGCAACGCGCAGGTGGATCGTCCAGCTGCGCGTGTTGCCCGCCCCGTTGTACCAATTTACCCCGCCGAAACTCACGCTGCTGTTGGACACGTAGGTGCCCGAGAAACCGCCCCCCACACTGTGGGAGGCGCTCACGATGTTCGTAGCGCGGATGTCGGCGGCGCCCCGCAAATAGAAGAACCAATTCGGGCCCTGGAGCGTCGAATTCCGGACTTCGAGGTACCCTTGGTTGTCCAACGTGCGGTTGAAGGGGACAAGCAGCGTGACATTCTCGAGGTGGAGGTCCGCGCCGGGCGCCACGAGGATGTTGCCGGTCGTGTTGTTCGTGGCCGTGACGTTGATCGTTTCGTTCGCGTACCAATCGCTCCCGGTGATGACCCAGTCGCCGGTGATGTTGATCACGGCCGCCGCCGGTGCTGACAGGGCGGCGGCGGTGGCGAAACCAAGGAGTCCGGTCAGCAATCCCAGAACGAGTGTCCGAGTCTTCATTGAAGGGCCCCCCATGACGGCACCCCGGAGCCCTAGCGGGGCCGTCAATGACTATCCGAGGCCGCCCTATTTCAAGCCTACCGCCCAGACCCGCGAGTAGTCAACAGAACCCCAGCCTCCCGCTGGTCATCGGCGGTTCGAGGGCCTCACGGCACCGTCCGATTGCCGTCGTGAAACGTTCGAACCTCGTCTGAGAGTGGCTATTGGGCGAGCCAAGGGATGGACACCCAACCGGGGTTTCGGATGGCGAGTGGATCTTGGCCCGCCGGGGTCCGGGGGGGCGCGGTGGCGCTGTTGGTCGTCTCGTTCGCCGTCGCGGGCGCCGCCGGCGACTCGGCATGCCGCCGGATCTGCGACCTCGATCCAACTGAGGGAGCGGGCACATGTGCGGCGGGCTTTGCCTGCGGCGCCGGAACCGGTGCAGGCGCACACGAAGAACCCGAACGCGCGCGGACACAGCGAATCGAACCCTGAGCGGCAACTGGAAGCGCCTTGGCGGGGATCGCCCCGCGATTACAAGCCCAGCGGCCCCGGCCAGTCGTTCTCTCCGAACTGTGATATAACGCCGCTCCAATGGTCGGCGCATGGCGAAGGACGCACACGCCGCAACGGCGCTCCGCGCCCCCCGCGGCCTCGAGATCTCCTGCAAGGGCTGGCGCCAGGAAGCCATCCTGCGGATGCTCTACAACAACCTCGAGAACGCCGAGATCCCCGAGGAACTCATCATCTACGGCGGCACGGGCCGCGCCGCGCGCAGCTGGCAGGACTTCGACGCGATCGTGAGTTCCCTGCGCGACCTCGAGGAGGACGAGACGCTCCTCATCCAGTCCGGGCGGCCGGTCGCGGTGTTCAAAACCCACGCCGACGCACCCCGCGTCCTCATCGCGAACGCGCACCTCGTGCCGCGCTGGTCGAACTGGGAGTACTTCCGGGAGCTCGAGAAGGCCGGGCTCACGATGTACGGGCAGATGACCGCGGGCTCTTGGGCCTACATCGGGACCCAGGGGATCATCCAGGGCACGTACGAGACTTTCGCGGCCGTCGCGCGGAAGCACTTCCGCGGGACCCTGAAGGGCCGGTTCGTCCTCTCGGGAGGGCTCGGCGGCATGGGCGGCGCGCAGCCCCTTGCCGTCACGATGAACGGGGGCGCCGCCCTCATCGTGGAAGTCGACCGCGAGCGGGCGCGCAAGCGCCAGGCACGCGGGTTCGTGCAAATTGTTACGCAGGACATCGACGACGCACTCGCCGTCGTCGAAGGCGCCGCCAGCGAGCGCTCGGCGGTCAGTGTCGCCTTGGTCGGCAACTGCGCGGACGTCCTGCCGGAGCTTGTGCGGCGCGGCACGGCCCCCGACGTCGTCACGGACCAGACGAGCGCGCACGACGAACTCAACGGGTACGTCCCGAGGGGCCTCGACCTCAAGGAAGCCAAGGCCCTTCGCAAAAGCGACCCCAAGCGCTATGTCAGGCGGTCCATGGCTTCGATGGGCCTGCATTGCCGCGCGATCCTCGCGATGAAGAAGCGCGGCGCGGTCGCCTTCGACTATGGCAACAACCTGCGCGGCCAGGCGCAGAAGGCGGGCGTAACGGGCGCGTTCGGTTACCCCGGCTTCGTCGTCGCCTACATCCGCCCGATGTTCTGCGAGGGCCGCGGGCCGTTCCGTTGGGTCGCGGTCTCCGGGGACCCCGAGGATATCCGTGCGACCGAGGACGTCGTCCTCGAACTGTTCCCGGAAAACCGGCAGCTTGCCAACTGGATCGTGCTCGCCCGCAAGCACCTGCCTTGGGAGGGCCTGCCCGCGCGAGTATGCTGGCTGGGCCTCGGCGAGCGTGCGAGGTTCGGCGGTGCAATCAACAGGCTCGTGGCCGACGGCACGCTCGCCGCACCCATCGTGATCACGCGCGACCACCTCGACACGGGCTCCGTCGCCTCGCCCTACCGCGAGACCGAGGGGATGGCCGATGGCTCCGACGCCGTGGCCGATTGGCCGCTGCTCAACGCGATGCTGAACACCGCCGCCGGCGCCGACATGGTCCACATCCACAACGGCGGTGGCGTGGGGATCGGGCTTTCGACCCACGCCGGGATGCACGCGATCGCGGACGGCACGGACGCCGCCGCGGCAAGGCTCGCGCGCGTCCTCACCACGGACCCCGGGATCGGCGTCGTCCGCCACGCGCACGCGGGCTACCCCGCGGCGAACCGCGTGGCCAGGCGCGCGGGCCTTCGCATGCCCTCGATCGCTCCACGACCGGCCTCTCGGGCCACTCGGGGTATTCGAGGGCGCCGCCGCTGATTGGCCGCGCAGCCCTCCGGTTAGGGAGGTCGCGGGCCCTGCCGGCGTGGTCCCTTCGGCCTTGGGCCCGACGGCGGTTCGCCCTCTTGCGGAGCGCCCCGGGAGAGGACTTCGGAGGCTGGCTCGGGCGCCACGGCCCCTGCGGGGACCGGCCCGGGGCTGCCCGACGGCCTGCGGCGCCCCAGAAGGAACCCCGCCGCGATCCCCGCGACCAGGCCACCGATCAGGAGTCCCAAGGCGGTAAGGGGCGAGCCCGCTGCAGTCCCGTCGGTCCTTATGCCTTGCGACGAATCGGTCCGCGTCACCGACCGGGTCGTCTCGTTTGTGTTGCCGAGGTCATCGGACGCCTCGATCACGAGCGCATTGGCGCCAAGCGTGATGGCCACGGAGGCCCGGAATTCGCCGGAAGCGAGCACGCTGACCGCCTGGCCGTTGACCGTCACACTCGAGAGGGGGTCGGCCGAGCCGACGACCTCGACGACCGCGGTGTCCACCGTCGCACCGTCCAAGGGCGCGCTCACAAGGAGCGCCGGTGGGCTGCTCTTGCGCTCAATGGCGACGCTTAGCGGCAGCGCCGCGTTGCCCGCAAGGTCGGTCGCGACGATCGCGAAAACCGTGCGCCCTTCCGGCAGGCTGACGACGAACGAGTTCTCGCCCGGCGCAACGGCGTGCAAGGCGCCGCCGAAGGTGACCGCGCCCTCCTCGTTCACCGTGACCACGAGCCTTGCCGTTGCCCCCCGCGTGTAAGCCACGCCCGAAAGGTAGACGACCGGCGACGCGTCGGCGGCCGCCGAGGCGGTCGCCCCGGGCGCCGCGGTGTCCCGAACCACGGTGAACCGGAACGACGCCGTGTTCCCGACCGAATCCGACGCCGTCACGACCACGCGGTTCTCGCCCTCGCCGACAGGGAGCGCCGTCGAGAAGTCCCCCGACCCTGCAACGGCGATGGCCGTGCCGTTCACGATGAGGGACGCGATGCCCGTCTCGTTGTCCAACGCGACGCCGGAGAGCCCAACGGTTGAAGAGCGTGTGATCACCGTGGAGCCGGAGGTGCGCGCCTCGCCGTCCACCGAGATCGTGACCGTCGGCGCGACATCGTCGAAGTAGGCGAGGCCGTACCACGTCGCCGTGTTCCCCGCAGCGTCCGTCGCGGTGACGTTGAGGAGGTTCAGCCCGCGCACGAGCGCGAGGTCGTAGGAGAACCCCTCACCCGAGCGGTCGGCCAGGGCGCCGCTTACCCGAACCGTCGAGCCTGCCTCCGCGTTGCCCGCAACGCGGACCGTGGCAGTGCGCGTGACGGCGGCCGTATCGGGCTTGCCGTCGAGGGAGACGGAGAGCGAGGGCGCCCGCGTGTCGACGAAGGTGGTTGCCACGAGCGCGTAGGAGTTGCCCGCAGCGTCCCGAGCCGTCACGGTGTAGGCGTTCTGGCCCTCCTCGAGGAGGACGCCGACGGCAAAGGAGCCGTTCGCCGTCGAGGTCGTGGAGTTCGTGAAGCCGCCCACTCGGGCGACCGTGATCGACGTGTTGGGTTCGGTCGTCCCCGATATCGTGGCGGCAAAGCCCGAGACGATCGGCGGGAGCGGGTCGAGCGCAAGCGCCGGGTCGACCGTGTCGAGTGTGAGGGGCCCCAGGGTCACGACCCGTTCGTTGGCCGTGCGGTCCCTTGCCCGAAGCCATATGCCGTACGTGCCGTCGGCCATCCCCGCGCGCGAAAAGCTGAAATTGTGGGTGTCGCCGGGCGCGAAGGCCACGGGCCCGTAGTTCAAGCCGTCCAGCGAGAACTCCACGGTGTTGAGGCCCGAGCCCGCCTCGTCCACGCGGGCGGTCCCGGCAAGAAGCGAGTTGTTTTGGATCCGAGGGAGTGTGGGGCTGAAGACCGTGAAGCTCGGCGGCGCGTCGTCCATGCACGTGACGTCGACCGTCGCCATGCCGGGCGAGACGAGGAACGAGGAGGGCGTGCAGTTGAACGCCGTCCCGCCGTCCCGGACCGTCGGCTGCAACTGGCGGTTGTCGATCCGGCTGCTCCCGGGGTACATCCCCCACCACACGATCTCCTGGGGCGCCCACGTCGATGCATTCACCTGGATCGAGGCCAACCCATTCCCGTCCAAGAGGGTCACGGCGTCGTCCGTGATCGCGACGGCGCCCTGCCACGTGGGGACGCCCATCGCAAGCCATGTGAAGTGCTCGATGCTGCCGCCCGTGCTCGGGTAGTTGGCGGCGAAGGCCGTGGCGACCGAATCGTAGATCCGGATGTGGCCGTTTGTGCCCGCGTCGAACTGGGGGCTCGCGCCCTGGATTGTCGAGTTGCGGATCACCCACGTGATGTCGTTGGCGAGGATGCTGTCCGTCGTGCCGACGACCGTCACATTGTCGGCGGTGGCGACGACCTGCCCACTTGGCAGCCCGTCCATCCGGAACGCCCTGAGGACGTTCGTGAACGTCATGTTCCAGATCGCAAACCCCCCGTCGAACGAATCACAACGGATCCCCGCAACCCCGCTCTCCGAGAACGCGCTGTCGTGGATTGCGTACGAGGTGCTCGGCGATGCCGCCTGCACATAGAGGGGCCACCCGCCCGATCCGTTGAGCGTGAGGTCGTGCAGGTCGAACCGCACCCGGCCGGTGTGGAGGGCGCCGTTGAATTGGATGCCGTTCGCGCTGCCCGTGTTGCGGATCGAGAGGTTGGCAATCTCGATGTCCTTGTTCACCGTGAGGATCGGCAACTCGTACGAGAGGCCGCAACCTGCCTGCAGTGTCTGGTTGCGGAAGTCGAGGGCCCGGCGCACGGCGATCGTGCCTCCGCCAGCGCTGCAGTTCCAAAGGTTCCGCTCAAGCACGAGCGCGCTGGTCTCCACCGCAATGCTGCCGAAGGTGGCGTTCACGAACGTGTCGTCCGTGAACTCGACCGTACCGCGCAGCCACAGCTTCCAGGTCTCGCCGACCACGGTCGAGTTGCGGAAGACGGCGCGGCCTTGGATATCGAGGGCGGCGCGGAACGGCAGGACCAGCGTGACGTTGTCGAACGTGAGGTCGCCGCTGCTTGCCACCGTCAGGTTGCCGTACTCGGTCGCGTTGCCGCTGAGGTCCGTGACGTTGAGCAGCGTGATGGTCTGGTCCAAGTAGGCTTCGGCGCCCGTCACGGACCAGTTGCCCGAGGGGGGAGGGGCGGCCGCTACGGGGCTTGCGAGCCATAGGACGAAAGCAAGGACTCCGAATCCCCCCGCCGCCGGGAGCAGGAGCCCGGCCGCCCGCACCACGCTCTTGCCCCCCAACCTCGGCGCGCTTGCGCGCCGCCGCCGGCGCAAAGGCCTTGGAGCGTATTTCAAGCCTTAGACGACGCGGACGAAAAAGTGAATGAAGCCCGCTCCCCGTGACGTCGCGGAGCCTTGCGCCCTTGGGGAGGCCCCCAAGCCCCCCCGGGCAGCGGTCAGCTCTTCCTGCCCGCCGCCTCGCCCTGCTTGCGCGCGGCTTCCTTCGCCTCGAGCGCCGCCGGCTTCACGATGTCGGGCTCGCGGCCCGCCTCGATGTCCCGCACGGCCTTCAGGTACTTCTCGCAGGCAAGCTTCACGCTCGGGTTGCTCTCGACGGCGTCGAGCTGCTTGATGATGTCGAGGTACTTGATTCCGATCTCGTGGTGGGTCACGATGATGGTCTGGAGGAGGCGCACGGCGTCGTAGCGCTCATGGCCCTCGACGGACTCGAGCCGCTTCATGAACTGGGGGAGGATCGGGAGGACCGCTTCGGGGTAGCGCTCGCCCACGCGCAGGATCGTGATCGCCATCATGTTGCGAGGCATGTGGTGGCGGTCGTCGAGGATCTCCGCGAGCTTCGGGATGTGCGCGTTGAGGGCCTCCGCCTTGATGCGGGTGATGTGGTCGAGCACCTCCGCGATCCCCCACCGCAGGCGGAAGTCCTTCTCGTGGATGTGGTCCACGAGCGCCTTCAGGAACTCGGGGTTTGCCGTCGCGTCCCTCGCGATCTCGACGAGCTTGGGGTTCTCGCGCAGGATGAGCTGCCTCTGGAGCTCTTCGTCCCACTTGGCCCAGCCCGCTCGGACTTTGAAGACGCCTGGGCCGACCGACATGGGGGGTAACGCTCCCGGCAATCGAGGCATCCGGTAGTAGAAAAAAGGTGGGCAGGGGCCGTTTGGCCCCAGGAAAGCGAAGCCCAGCGGCTTCAGGTGTGGATGTCCTCTTCGGAGCCGCCGTTTACCGCCGCGTACTCCTTGAAGGTCATCGCGAACTTCGACTCGATCTCCGTGCGGAAGGTCGGCCCCGTATTGTACGCGCAGAAGGGGATGATCCGCCCGTCCGGGGTCGCGTAGTGCACGATGCAGCGCTTCACGCGGTCGATGTCGTAGTTGTAGCGGTCCATGAAGTGCATCGCGCCCACGAAGAGCGTGTTCCAGTGGAACTCCGCGAGGCCCGCCTTGCCGCCGTCGTAGAAGACGCCGCGCAGGAGGTCGGCGACCTTGTCGACGCCCTTCGGCGCCTTTTCGAGGTCGACGTACTTGAGCAGGCGCCGCGCCTTGACAAGCGCGCGGACCTTCGAGGCCTTGAGCCCCTGGGTCTCCTCGGCGATCTGGAGCGCTTCGGCGTAGAGCCCGTCGATGTCGATGAACTGCGACACGCCCATGTAGCGCCCGTCCTCGCCGCGGATCACGTACGCGCCGATCCCGCAGGCCGGGTGGCACGTGAACGCGAGCTTGCCCTCCCCGTGGATCACGGACACGACCTCGGAGATCGCCGCGGCGACCGGGACGGGGTAGAAGTCGTTCTTCGTGAGGAAGCCCGTCTGCTCGACGGCGTCCTGCACGAGGTCCGACTGCGTGTAGCGGCCGCGCATCCGGTCTTCGGTCTCCATGCGGCCGGAGAAGGACACGGGCTGGAAGTTGACGCTGCGCACGACGTCGAGGTTGTTGAGCGCGAAGCGGATGATGTCCCCGACCTCGTCGTTGTTGAGGTTCTTCACGATAACGGGCACGAGGCACACCGCGAGCGGCTTCGGGCGCACGCGCCTGCAGTTCTCGATCGCTTGGAACTTCTCCTTGAGGAACCCCGGGCGCTTGCGCGCGCGGATGTAGGACTCATCGCGGAACCCGTCGAACTGGAGGTAGATCATGTGGCCGCCGTTGTCGACGAACTTCTGGGCAAAGTCGGGCTCCTTGGCGAGCCGGATCGCGTTCGTGGCGACCTGGATCTGCGGGAAGCCGAGGTCCGAGCCCGCCTTGACCGCGTCGAAGAAGCGCGGGTAGATCGTGGGCTCGCCGCCCGCGAACTGGATCGCCTGGACGGGGACGGGCTTGAGGTCGCGCAGGTTGCGCATCATCGCGACGACGTCCTCGAAGGGCGGTTCGTAGACGAACCCTGCGGAGTTCGCGTTGGCAAAGCAGATCGGGCACTTCAGGTTGCAGCGGTTCGTGAGGTCGACATTCACAATGCCCGGGTGCGAGGTGTGCGCGTTGCAAAGCCCGCAGTCGTAGGGGCAGCCCGACGTGAGCTGCGTGTGGGGGTTGTCGATCCCGACGCCGTCGATCGCGTAGCCTTCGAACTTCATGAAGAGGTCGACGTCCGAGTAGTAGACGTCCGTGAACTCCCCATGGTCCGGGCAGTTCTTCTTAAGCATGACGCGGCCCTTGTCTTCGTAGATCACGCCCATGATCGTGCGGATGCACTCGGGGCACAGCGAGCCGATCTTGCGCGGGAGCTTCGTCTTGATTCCCGTGGGCTGGATGACCGTGAGCTTGCGCGTAATCGACGCGTTCGGCGCGTCCACGATGTCGCGCTCGACGGCGTTCACTTCGTATCCCAGGAGCTTCGCTTCGGCAGGGGCCACAGTTCCACCTTAGTCCCGGGTGAGCGCACCTTCTCTTATAAGCGTTCTGTCGTCCTGAATGCGACATCGGTGGTTTGGCCGGACGCGCGCCACGCCCCCCCAGGCCGTTCGCAAGCGTGAATTTGCTTCAGGGCCCTGGGGTTTTGGCCCGGCTTCAAAAGTAGCGATCAACAGTACTTTCTCCGGAGCTGCGAGGCGCTCTTCCCGCCTCACAACCCCACAAGGATTGCCTCTCGGCAGACGATCCAGGCGCCTCGCGTTAGCCGCCGACCCGAGGCGTTTTGCAAACCCGAGGCGCCCGGACGGCTTTCGGGGCGAGCGCCACTCATCAAAGGTATTCAACAAAACAACAGCCGGGCGGGCTGCCGGCGAGATTCGTTGGCCAAAGGGAATCTGGCCAACCCTTAAATAACGGCGCGGAGGGTCGCAAACCCCCAAGCTCCGGCGGTTGCTGGATGTGGGTTTGGAGGCCCGTTGAATGACCGGAAGAATTGTCCGTTTGATCTCCGGGCTCATGGTCATGCTGATGGTCACCCCTGCGGCGGTCCTCGCGCAGGCGCCGCCTCCCCCGGGCTCGCCGATCGGGGACCTCCTCGTGATGGCGGGGGAAACGCTCACGCTTTCCGGCCGGAGCGACCACGTTTGGGGGAACATCACGGTCGAGCCCGGCGCCACCCTTGTGGTCACCGCCTCCACCCTCTACATGGAATCCGATGGCGCGTGGATCTCGCTTGCTCAGGGCGGCGCTCTACGCCTCACCGCGGGCGGGGCGATCAAAGACTCGCCGACCGACACCGACGACGGCAGCGCCGCGGACTTTGCGTACTCGATCACGGCCGCTGCGGGGGCGTCGATCGAGTCCGAGGGGTCCTCGTTGGAAGGCGCTTCCCGCATCGATGCGATGGATGCCTCCGTCGAGCTGGTGGGTTCGGTCGTGCGGATGAGCCGCGGGCCCATCACGCTGTCGGGGATGTCCGTCCTGCGCGCGGTGAATTCGAGTCTCGTCCAAGGGATCTCCCCGGCAATCGCGGTCGAGGGGAGCTCGCAGGCCCGGGTCGAGGGCAGGGGCATGCCGAGCTACACGGTGGCGGCCACGGCGAGGTTCTCGTACGGCTCCTTTGCGGCCGTCACGGTCCGAGATTCGACCTCGAAACCCCTTGGCGGCGCGGAGTGGAGCTTCGAGTCGGCGGCCGGCGTGCTCGCCGGGTCCGCGGGACTTGGCGGGGGGCTCCCGACCACGCGGCTTGACCACGAAGGGTTCCCCGCCCCGACATTCGCGCTCGTCCCGCACCTCGAAGACACGGGCGGCTCGAAGACCTGGGCGGGTGTGGTCGCGCGGGCAAAGTACGCGGAGTGGACGGACGCGCGGGTGCTCGACACGAGCCAAGATCAGTTTGTGAACTTCACGGCTTTGAACCGCGGCTTTGCCCTGTCGGACATCTCCGAACACGCGATGCTCGACAACATGGGTATGCACGACATGGAGATGGGTGCCATGGGCGGCATGATGGGGATGGAAGAAATGATGGGCCCCATGATGACGCAGGGGCCGGGCGCGGCCTGGGGCGACTTCAACGGCGACGGCCACGTCGACGCTGTCCTCACCTCGGCGCCGGAGACGGACTCCTCGATGCTCTTTCCCCATGTGCCCGGCGGGATGAACGCGACGGACTACCCGGCGCCCGAGCTCTTCCTCGGCGACGGGATGGGGATGTTCATGCCGGGCATGATGGAGGGCAACATGTCGCACATGATGCCAGGCCCTATGGCCGAGATGGACCCGATGATGATGTCCGGGCTTGAGGTCGCCACGGGCGCAACAGGTGTTTCGGCGGGGGACTTCGACGGGGACGGAGACCTCGACGTGTTCGTCGCGCGCTACGGCGCAAGCGGCATGGTCATGGAGGAGATGCCCTCGATGCGGCTCCACTTCGAGGACGGGATGCCTCTTGCCCCGATGCTTTTCGAAAACGACGGCCACGGGATGTTCAAGGACGTGACCGCCAAGGCGGCAATCACGATGGGCCCCTCGTACACCGTCGGCGGCGTGTGGGGCGACTACAACCGGGACGGCTGCCTCGACCTCTTCGTGGTCAACATGGGCCAGTTTGTCACGATGATGCCCATGGACGAGGGCGCCGGGATGGGGGAGATGCACATGGGCATGGACGTGTCCTACGTGAAGCCCGTCCCCGACGTCCTCTACAAGAACAACTGCGACGGGACCTTCACGAACGCGACGGCAGCCGCGGGCCAGCCGAACGGCGGCGGCGAGGGAATCCGCGACTTCGAGGGCCTCGTCATGGACCCGCAAATGATGAACTGGTACGCGAACCAGACGATGAAAAACCCCGCAGGCTCCGGGGTGGGCTACACGGCCGCGTGGATCGACTTCAACGAGGACGGATGGCCCGACCTCCTTGTCGGAAACGACTTCGGCGTCTCGCCGCTCTACAAGAACAATGGGGACGGCACCTTCACGCTCTGGACCGAGCAGGCGGGGCTTTCGAAGGTCGGCTCGGCGATGGGATTTGCGGTCGCGGACTTCAACCGCGACGGCCACCTCGACATCTTCCAGTCGAACTTCAACGAGGACTACCTCTGGGTGAGCGGCGGCGACGGCACCTTCACGGACCGCGCCTTCGAGTGGGGCGTGGCCGACATGGCCGTCGGCTGGGGTGTCGCCTCGCCCGACATCGACGCCGACGGCTACCCGGACCTCGTGATCTCCACCGGCTACATGTCCATGATGATGAAGGCCTCCGAGCAGTCGGCCTTGTACCGGAACGACGGGGGCCGCCGCTTCTGGGACGCGTCTGCGGGCTCGGGCTTCGGAAAGGCGGGCCTTGGGATCTCCGCCTCCCTTGCCGACGTGAACGGGGATCTTCGGCCCGACATCTTCCTCGGGTACACGGACCAGATGAACCGGATGTACCTGAACCGCGAGGGGATGGGAAACGCCGTGCGGCTCGACCTCCACGGGATCGCGTCGAACGCCTACGGCGTGGGCGCCGAGGTCACGGCGCTCATCGGAGGGAAGCCCTTCCGGGCCGTCCTGCAGCCGGGCGGCGAGTACGCCTCCTCGAACGAGCCGGGCCTCTTCATTGGGCTCGGGGCCTCGTCGGCCGCCCAACGCGTCACGGTGTACTGGCCTTCGGGCATTGTCCAGTCGGTGGGCGACGTGCCCGCGGGCACGCGCCTCACGGTCCGCGAAGACGCAGGGGCGCCCGTCGACGCCGGGCCCGACGGGGTGACGAACAGCTCCGCAGAGGCCTTGCTCGTCGGGTCCGTCGGCACGCTCCCGATGAAGGGCGCCACATACACCTGGGTCTTCCACGGGCCGACGACCACGTCAGGGGCGGTGGGACGCGAAGTCATGTTCACCCCATCTGAACCCGGCGTCTATGCCGTCGAGCTCATCGTGAAAGACCGCTTCGGCGACGTGTATGGCACGGACTTCTGTGTCCTGCGCGTCTCCGACACGACGGCGCCAACGATCTCCGTGGAGGTGCCCAAGACGATCACCGCGTCGGGGAGCCCGACCTTCGATGCAAGCGGCTCAACGGACAACGACCCCGCCTTCAAGGCGGGCGCGAAGTTCGAATGGGTCTTCCGCAACGGCGGCCTCGAGGTGGCGGCAAGCGGCGCGAAGCCGACGGTCCAGTTGCCGAAGCCCGGCGTGTGGAACGTCACCGTGAAAGCCACGGACCCCTCTGGGAACACGGTGACGCGGCAGTTCGACGCGCGCGTGACGGGGACGGCCCCCGCGACCGTCACCACGGACATGGTCCTCTGGGCAATCGCGCTGAGCACACTCTCGCTCGTCGGGATCGCGTACTCGGCCTCCCGGATCTGGCCGGCCGGCGCGCGCGATGAATCCGAGGCGAATGCCGAGTCGATCCAGGAATTGCGGCCTCGCGACATTCTCGTGGCGCTCGAGGCGGCGGACGCGGCCGACCCCTCTCACGCCGCCGATAGCGGGGAGGAGGAATAGGATGGCCGGGAAGGCAATCGGGGCAAAGGGCAAGAGCGCGAGCGTGAAGGCGCGACCGCCGGCGGCGGCCACCGACAGCCTCGAAGGCACCCGGGCGCACCCAAGGGAGGGTCGCGGAGGGAAGGGCACGCGCGCGCGGGGCGGGCTCGTCGCCGCGCTTCGCGGTCCCCGCTCCATCGGCTACTTCCTCGTGTTCCTCGGGGTCGCCCTGATCATCCAGGGAGCCCACGCGCTCGAGCACATCGTCCAGACCCTGCAGGTTTTCGTGTTCGGCGTGCCGCGCCCCCAGGCCGGGGGCATCCTCGGGTCGACCCTCGACTTCCCGTGGGTCCACTTCTCGTACAACTTCTTCTTCTTTATCACGCTGGCGTGGGCAACCGCCTGGGCCTTCGGGCTCGGCGGGTTCCGCCGGTTCGACCGCTGGGCCATGTGGGCGCTCATCATCGCGGCGGGCATCCAGACCTACCACGTCGGCGAGCACGTCATCCAGATTGCCCAGGAACTTGCGGTTGGCACGGCGCGGCCGCCCGGCTTCATCGGCTTTTTCCAGGACAACGTGATCGCCCACCTCACCCTCAACGTCGTGGAGTGGGTCGTCCCGTTCTTCGCGTTCTGGAAGTTCGGCGGGCTCTCCGTGATGAAGGACTGGCTTCTCCTTCGCAAGGTCACAACGCCCTCGGGCGCCTGAGCGGCCCGCGGCCCGTTCGTCCCGGGGCGCGCGGTCGATCCAGAGGCTTTACCAACACGCTTTAGTCCTTGCCTCCCCGTCGCGCGCCCGGGATGACTTCGATGATGCCTGGCCGAAGGCTGCGGGCAGTCCTCGGCACCGTTCTCCTGCTTGCCGTAAGCCTTGCCGGCCTGCCCGCGCCCGCAGCGGCCCACGGCGGCAGCGAGGTCTTCGGCGTCTCTGGGGCCGTGTACGTCGTCACATGGAGCGCCGACGGGACCATGTTTGCCGCCGCGACCGATACGGGCAACATCACGATCTACGACGGGGTGAGCCACGTCCTATTCGCGATGTGGCACGCGCACGACGGCCCAATCAACGAGGTGGCCTTCTCGCCTGACGGCCGGCGGATCGCGTCGGCTTCGGGCGCGTACAAGGTCGCGACGGTCGAACGGAACGTCAAGGTCTGGGACATCACGACCCCGACGCCGACGCTCCAGCTCACGATGGGCGGCCTCTACGACTGGGGAGTGTCCGTCGCCTGGTCCCCGGACGGCTCGATGATCGCGGCGTCTTCGGGGGTCGATGACCACCAGAACCGGTCGCAGGCCTACGGGGAGGTCCTCTTCTGGAACTCGACCACCGGGGTGGTCGTATGGAACGCCTCGCCGCTCGACTCCTACCCGGCCCGGATCTCCTGGGCGCCCGACGGCCACGCGCTTGCGGCCGTTGGGCACCTCAACGACGTGTGGCTCCTTGAGCCCCCTCGACCCGGCGCGCCGGCAACAAAGGCGCTCATCAACCACTCGTTCTTCGACATCGTCGGCCACGCGTCCCATGGGTGGGCCGCCGCGTGGTCGCCAGACTCGCGCTTCCTCCTCGGCGGCTTTTCCGTCGACTTCGACCATGACGGCCGCACGGATCTGGGCCTCGTGCTCGTCTTCGACCCGAGCGACCGCGATGCGGACGGCTACGCTCGCCAGGTCATGCGCGGCGAAATCCACGGGCGGCCCGCGGAATGGGTGGGCTGGGACTCCTCGGGCCGGTTCGTCGCCTCCTGCAGCGGGACCGACCTCTTTGACATGAGCGGGTCGACGCCGAGGCCTGGCACGGACAACATCGTCGACACGGGGGAGCTCGTGATCTACAACTTCACGAAGAGCATCGGAAAACGGACGCTGATCGGCGAGAACGTGTTCTTGTTCGGGCGCTCGTGGTGCTCGTCTCTCGCGTGGCGCCCCGGAAACCTCACGGTGGCGGCCGGCAACGCCGACGGGACCGTGAAGCTCTATGTGCTCGACGAAGACGGCGACGGCTGCATGCTGTGGGTTGACTCGGCTCCCCTCGACCCGAACGAATGTGAGGCGGCGACGCCCTACACGCCCACCTTCCTCGAGTCGTGGGGGCT
>DATEUP010000115.1:0-6176 GCA_035283065.1 Thermoplasmatota archaeon
CGAGGAGGCGCTCCAGCGGCTCAAGGACGGCGACCCCGCGGTCCGCCGTTCCGCTTCCGGGTCTCGCTAAGGCGCATCCTCTCGGCCTTCTTCTCGCGCCAGCTTACCGGGAGGTCCCGGCTCGGCCTCTTGGCCAGCGCCGCGGCGCGCACCCGCCGCAGGAACGAAGGGAGCTCCTCGACGGCTTTGCAGGACCCGCGCGTGAGGCGGCGCAGCCGTTCGCGGGATTCAAGGTCGACCTCGACCCCGCCGCGCGTGAGGCCACCGGCAAGCTGCCCGGCAAGTTCGTCGCCCTTCGCATCCCAATCGGTGAGCAGCGTGACCGACTCGTGGGCCCGGGCGAGTTCCTCGCAGCGCCGAAGCAAACCCACCCCGCGGTTCAGGACTTCGACGCTGCCGTCGACGTGCAGGGCCGCAAGGGCGGCTGCGTCGCGCCGGCCCTCGACGAGGACGGCGCCTTTCCGAGCGGCTTCCTCGAGCTCGTCGAGCACGGCTTCGAGATCCGAAAGGACCTCGGCGGGGTCCTTCACGGGCGGCCCTCCAAGCGCAAGCGGGCCGCGTCGAGCGTGAGGCCCCGGAACCGTAAGACCTTCTCGGCCGAGCGCGGGCCCCGCACAAGTTCCACTTCCCGCGGGGAAATCCCCAGCGCCCGGGCGATCACGTCGGCAAGCTCCTCGTTTGCGCGGCCGCGCTCCCTCTGCGCTTGGACCTCGACGCGAAGCGCGCCGCGCCATGGATCGACCGTGCCGACCTGCGAGGTGCGGGCCCCGGGGTGCGCTCTCACGCGCAGGAGGATCGCACCGTCCGGTCCGGTCCAAATCCAGGCCTTCGGCCCTTGGGGCCCTGGTGCGCGTGCGGCGCGCCTCCCCGAGTGAGGCCGGACGCTCGCCTCCCGCGCAGCCCGGGCCCGACGGACGCGCTCCCATGCCGATTCGACGAGCTCGGACCAGTCGGAAGCGCCCCGCGGTGTGATGCGCCGCAGGGCGGACTCCGCGGCGGCCGGGCGCCCTTCCGCCAGGTGCGCGTCGGCAAGGCTGACAAGGAGCCTGGCGGTGAGCCGGCGCCCTCGGCTGGCCGCCCCAAGGAGTCGGCGCGACTCCGCGGCGTTGCCCGTGACGGTGAGGGCGCAAGAGAGCGCGTAGAGCGTGGGCTCCCGCGGCCGCGCGCGGTGCGCGCGCCGGAAACGCTCTACGGCCTCGCCGTTTCGCCCCAGGCCGAACAGGCAGTACCCGACCACCAAGTCCGCGGACGGTGCCCCCGTCTGCCGGCCCCAGGCCTCGAGGGCCTCGAGCGCGCGTAGGGTCCCCGACTCCTCGACGAGCGCGTCAAAGTATCCGTAAAGAGCCTCCACGTCGTTGGGGTCGCGGCGAAGCCGCCGCGCCCATCGTGCCGACCTGGAACGTGCGCCGCCCGCCCTTGTCAGCCGCCCGGCCCCCGCGGCTGGTGGAGTGCCTGGCCAACTCTTTAATCTACACATTCGGCTAGAGCCTGCGAGCGCGCTTCCCATGGACATCGGCATCCTCTCGCGCAATAAGGACCTCTATTCCACGCGCAAGCTCATCAACACCGCGCGCGACCTTGGCCACAGCGTCCACTTCATGAATACCCTGAAGTGCTCGCTCGTCGTGGACGGCGGCGAGTTCCGCGTCCTCTACGGGGAGAAGGACAAGTCCGACCTCGACGTCGTCCTTACGCGGGTGGGGACCACGGTCACGGAGTACGGGCTTGCCGTCTCGCACCACTTCGAGGAGATGGGCGTCCTCGTCATCAACTCGAGCGCGTCGATCCTCGCCTCGCGCGACAAGTTCCGCTCGCTCCAGGTGATGCAGGCCCACCGCATCCCGACGCCCAAGACGGTCCTTGCCCGCTCCCCCGACGCGGTCTTCCAGGCCATACGCCTCGTCGGAGGGACCCCGGTAATCCTCAAGATGAACCAGGGGACGCAAGGGGCGGGCGTCATGTTCGCCGATTCGCTGGAGACCGTCGAGAGCGTGCTCGAGGCGCTCTGGGAATTCGGGGCCAACATCCAGATCCAGAAGTTCATCGCGGAGTCGCGCGGGAAAGACGTCCGGGCCTTCGTAATCGGCGACGAGGTGTTTGCCGCCATGCGGCGCGTGGCGGCCGGCACGTCGTTCAAGGCGAACATCCACCAAGGGGGCCAGGGGATCCCGATCGAGCTCGATGCCGTCCAGGAGAAACTCGCGCTCAAGACCGCAAAGGTTCTGGGGCTCAAGATCGCGGGCATCGACATCCTCGAAGCCAAAGGCGGCCCCATGGTGATCGAGGCAAACTCGACGCCCGGCTTCGAGGGCCTCGAGCGCGCGACCCACAAAGACGTGGCGCGCGCGATCGTCGAGTACATCGCCGCCGAAGCCAAGCGGGCGAAGTAGGGGGGCTCTTCCTTGCCGAAGAACGGGGAAAGCGCGGCCGAGCGCAAGGACGACAAGGCCGACAAGAAGGACGACAAGGCCGAGAAGCGCGAGTGGGGGAACAAGCCCATCGTTATCGGGGGTGTGGAGACAAACCCCGGGGAGACGCGGACCTTCGCCCTCAAGGTCTCGGAGTACCCCGACACGACCCCGATGCGGATCCCGATCATCGTCGTGAACGGCAGGCACTCGGGTCCCGTGCTCCTCGTCAACGCCGCGGTCCATGGCGACGAACTCAACGGCGTGGAAATCGTCCGCCAACTCATCTTCGAGGTCGACCACAGCACGATGCGCGGCGCGCTCGTGTGCGTCCCCGTCGTGAACCTCCCGGGCTTCCTCAACTCGACACGCTACCTGCCCGACCGCCGCGACCTCAACCGGGCGTTCCCGGGCAGCCCCAACGGGAACCTGGCGGAGCGCATCGCCTCGGAGTTCTTCGAGCAGGTCGTCAAGAAGGCGAACTACTGCATCGACCTCCACACGGCCGCCGAGGGGCGCGACAACATGCCCCACACGCGCGCCGACATGGAAAAGCCGGAAGTCAAGCGCATCGCGCGGGCGTTCGGCTCGCGCGTGATCATCAACAACGAGGGGAACCGAACGACGCTGCGCTACAACGCGATCAAGTCGGGGACCCCCACGATCACGGTCGAAATGGGCGAGGCCCACCACTTCCAGTTCGACTACATCAAGGAGGGGCTCGCGGGCGTCCTCAACGTGATGGTCGAGCTCAACATGATCGACGGGACGGTCCTCCAGCCGCCGTTCCGCACGATCGTCCGGGAGACCGAGTGGCTGCGCGCAAAGCGCGGGGGGATCCTCCTCATGAAGACGAAGCCCGAGACGCTCGCCTTCGAGGGCGACCTGCTCGCCCAAGTCACCTCGCCTTTTGGCACGGCGGTCGACCGCGTGACCGCGCCCTTCACGGGGATCATCGTGGGCGTGACCACGGAGCCTCTCGCCGAGCCCGGCGCGCCGATCTGCCACATCGTGAAGGTCGAGAAGACCTTGGAGACCGTGAAGCGCGAGCTCGCTCCCGCGCAGGAGTACGAGATCAAGTCGTCCTTCGGGCCCCAGGGCGCAGGCGCCTTCGAGGTGGGCCCGATCACGGACGACGAGGGCCGGGGAGACCGGGGGGCCGAGGGGTCCGGCGAGTCGAAAGTCGAGGAGGAAGAGGGCCCGAAGTGAAGGGGGGATTGTCCCCCAACTCTAACGGATGCGTTCACAGCGGCGCGACCGCCTCTCCCGCTCCTGACCCGAGTTGGGGGGTTTGTGCGGCCGCGCTAGCGAGCCTCTTCACCGCGCGCGCCTTTTGGGGCGCGCGCTCGGGGCGCGAGGGTCGCGGCCGTGTGCGGGGCCCTCGCGTAAAGGGCCCCTGTCGCTCCGCGTCGTCGGGGCAATTCACGAGTGTCCTTGCCCACTTGTGACGGAGCGGAAGACCTTGCAGCGTTTCGGCATATGAACGTTTAGCCCCCTCGGTTCGGAGGCGCGGTGGCGCCGATCGCGCCGCGAGTGCCGCGAGCCGGGTCGCAAGGTTCTTTATGAGGCGGAAGGGCTGAGAAACCCCCCGAAAGCGGGAGGACGGGACCCGTTCTGCCAGGCCGGACGCGCCAGGACGCCGAGAGGCTCGCGGTCGCCTACCTGGAGGCGTTGCGGCGCGTTTCCGAGCGCGACCACTGGGCCCAAGCCCACCGGACGCCTCTGCGGGCGGCCGAGAAGGTCACGGGCTCCTGCTTCCTCCTCGGGAACGGCGTCGCAGTCTTGTGGTACGCGGTCGGCGGCGAGGCCGACAACTGGCGCGGCGAGGTCTCGGACTTCGAGGCGCTCAAGGGCGCGCTCGAGCCGCGCGGGTACGACCACCTCGTGGTCCTCTACCCCTCGATGCTCGAAGACGACGAGGCCCTTGAGGCCGTGGCCGCCGAGGCCTGCGCACGGGCGGTCGCAGAGCCCGCCTGGGCCGCGACCTTCGAAGAGGCCGTGAAAGGCCTCAAGGACGTGCGCCTCAAGCTCGCCGAACTCTTCAAGGCCAACCCGTGGCTCGAGAAAACCCTCGCGGACTCTGCCGCCGAGCTTGGCACCGTCGAGGAGAGGCTCTCGGCGCTTGCCGCCGAGCGCGCGCAGGCCGAGAAGCGGCGCGCGTTTGAGGGCTTCGAGGACGCCGTCGAGCGCGCCGAGCGATTCAGCATCGAGGAGGCCGTCGAGCGGCTTAAGCGGGTCAACGAACACACGGTCGAGCTCTTCGCGAAGGAACTCCTGAAGACCTACCGCAAACAGGTCGAGACGGCGGGCCTGATGCCCGGGGAGGAGCCCGGCCTCTACCGCGCGTTCCCCTACCGCGTCGAGGTGCAAATCCTCTCGAACAAGTGCGTGCTCGTCTCCGTGAAGCGGGCCCCGCAGGGCGCGGGGTTCGCCCTGCTGCCTTCCGACTTTGCCGGCGCCAAGGCCCTCATCGACGACCCGGCGGGCGCCCTCGTCATCGCGCTCGACAACGACGCGCGCTTCGAAGCGGCCGAGGCGCGCTTCCTCGGCGAGCAGCTTGCAACGCTCGGCGTCGAGGACGCGAAACATGTCTCGAAGGTCCGCGGGGGCGCGGCGGCGATCGGCAAGGCGGAGAAGGAGGTCGCCTCCGCTGGCAAGATCAACCCGTGGCTCGAAGGCCAGGCATCGAAGCTGGCCGAGTCGCTCGCGCGAGTGCGAAAGGCCTTGGAGCGCGTCGCCTTCGAGTTCGACGGCGCGCTCGAGAAGGGCGCGGTTCTTCGCACCGAGCTTATCCGGTCGAACCTCGGGCTTGTGCCCCACGGCGATAAGCCCGTCCTTGCGCCCAGGGAGGCCGCGGCGCCGCGCGCGCTTGGCGCGTCGGCGGCGGGCGCGGTGCCGCCCGCCACGACCCGCGGCCAGGCGCCCTCGATTGTGAACGTGCCCGAGACCCCGGAGCACGTCTTCCAGGAGGTCGACTATTACAGTTTCCCCCAGTCCTCGACCGTCCGCCAGGCTGAGTCGGCGGCACCGACGGCGGTTTCCGAGGCGCCCATCGTCGACCTTGCGCCCCCCCCGGCACAGGGCGCGCTCGACAGCGAGACTCGCGCGAAGGTCTACGACCTCGAGATGCGCCTCAACGAGTACGAACGCCGCCTCTACTACATGGACAAGTACACGGAGATGATCCAGAAGCAACAGCTCGACAAGGTCAAGCTCCTCCGCGAGCTCATCAAGGTCGAGGGCAAGCGCAACCGCGCGCGGGCCTACGGGATCTCCGTTGCGGCCCTCGCGCTCGGGTTCCTCGCGCTCATCGCGGTCCTGCCGGAGTCGATTTCGGCGATCACGGCGTTCCTGCACGGGCTCGGACTCTAGGCAGCGGGGTTGCGTGGCTTCCCCCATCGGCCCTGCCCGAACGGCAGCGTGTTAGGTCTGTCAAGACTGCGTTCTGCCGTTTCCCATCGCCGGGATTCCTCGGCGTCGTCGGGCTCGCCGCTGGCGGGGGCATCTTCGCTTGGGGCCGAGGGTTCGAAGCGCGCCATGGCGTCAACGAGGGCCGCATCCATGCCGAGCTGCTCTTCTACCATCAGCGGGTTTGTGCCCGCCCTTAACATGAGCCAGCAACGGGTTAGCCGAAGCGTCATTGGGGTAACAAAGGCCAAGTCATCGCGCAAGACCGCGGCACGAACCTCCCTAAAAAGACGATCGAGGTAGAAGCGCTTGTGGCGGGGGCGTTCAATGTACCCGCGGATTGCACGGTCGAGGTCATCG
>DATEUP010000116.1:0-10376 GCA_035283065.1 Thermoplasmatota archaeon
ACTCGAACCCCGCCTGCGCGGGCGGCGCCCTCAACCAGACGTGGGAGAACGTGAGCGGCGGCGACTTCGAGCTTTCCGGGCAGTTCGAGTACTGGAACGACTGCATCCTGATCCGGAGCAACGTGACTCTCACCGAGAACACGACGGTGCGCCTGCACGACGTCCGCGTCGCCTTCGACAACGACAACGGCAGCTACACGATCCACCTTGGCAACGCGACCGTCTGGGAAATGACGGACTTCGACCGCAACCAGGCGACGGCAAACGACGGTTCGCGGCTCGAGATTTTCAACGGTGCGAACCAAACCTCGGGCTTCGTGTTCGACGCGCAGGCCAATTCGAGCGTCTACATCAACGACACGGTGATCCTCGGCGGGGGCTTTCCGGGCAACGGCCTCACGAGCCTCTCGGGGCTCTACTTTGCAGACCTGATGGACTTCGGGTGGAACCGAGTCGACCATACAACATTCGCCAACGGGCTCCTCCTCATCAACTTCACGCTGCCGCGGGTGATCACGAACTACTCCGTAGTCGGCGCCGGCAACGGGGTGGCGGTCTACCTCAAAGGGGTCGGCAACCTCTCGTTCGTCAACCTCACGACGAGAGCCATCCCCTCGGGCGTCGTCATCGAAGAGAGCCAAACGCTCGGATTCCGGAACCTCGGGATGGCGAACAGCCAAACGGCGTTCAAGGCAACCCGCGTGCAGAATTTGTCGGTCATCAACATCACAGACGGCACCCACCGCGCGATTGGCATGGAATTCGACCGCGTATTCAACCTGACGCTGCGCTCCGTGCGGCTCGCACCACCCATCTTGAACCCCTCGACATACGGCATCGAGCTGGACAATTCGCGCGAGATCCGAATCCAAGACGCGGACGTTTGGAACCACCAGGTTGCGGACTTGCATATCATCAACCAAACACAGGACCTGTTGGTCCTCAACGCGACTTTTCAAGGCCCGGTAAACCCCCCGGCAGGTTCCCGCGGCATCTGGGCGGTTGTTCCTGGCGACGTCTTCAACCCAAACAACTTCACGTTCGTGAATGTTACAATCGCGAACCGCGACCAGGGGGCGGCGTTGAATGGGGTCGTCTTGGTGGTCTTCCGGAACACCACGATCACGGGCACGATCACGGACGGCCTCGAGACCATCGGGTGCGCGAACCTGCGCTTCGCCAACGGCACGATCCAGAGTTCCCAGGGGCCCGGCGCGCACCTCGACGGCTCGAACCTGACGATCGAGACGACCCTCATCCAGCAGAACCAGGGTTCCGGCGTAAGGCTCGGCGACGCGGGCTTCACCCTGGACCGCGTGACCTTCCAGTTCAACAGCCTGGGGTCCGTCCGTAGTTTCGGGGCCGTCCGCCTCGCGCCGAGCGCGATCCTCAGCTCCGCGCTCGCGTCCGCCAACGGCGCCGACGCCGTAAGCATCACGGGCAGCGACCTCTCCTCGTTCACGCGGCTCGTCGTGCTCAACAACACGTTCCAGAACCTAACGGCCGGCGGAGGGACCTATGCGCTTCGCCTTTCCACGATCGGGTTCATCGATGTCTTCAACAACACGTTTTCGGGCCTGCCTGTCGCCGTGCTAAGTTCGGGGACCTACAACACGACCGGCAACACGTACCGCTTGCAGGGCCTCTCGCAGGCCTCGGTTGTGATCCTCTTTGACGGCGGAAGGGAACTCGAGGTGGCCAACGAGTCCTTCGTCAATCCGCCCCTCCAGCCGCTCTCCACCGTCATCAGGGCGCCCGGCCTCATCGCGGAGGCGGAGATTTTCAACCTGCGCCTGCCGCGCGCGGACTTCGGGATTTGGCTCTCGGGCGTCGCGCTCGACCAGAGCACGGCCTCCGTGGTGATCGACAATGTCACCCTCGACGCGGTCCGCGACGGGATTTCGAGCCTGGGGATCCGGTCGGTCGCGATTTCGAACGTCACCGTGCTGCGGTCAAGGGTCGCCATCAACGTTGTAGGGGGCGGCGACGCCGAGACGCTCTGGGTCACGAACTCGACCCTGCAGGCCGCTTGGACCGCGATCTTCCTCGCCACGGACAGCGGGGGGCAGGTCACCGCCACGGACATCGCGCTCAACCTCTCCGCCGGCCCCCCGGGCAACGCGACGGTCGTCCGCGGAGGCGCGGTGGTCACGCTTGGGCGCACGACGCTCGACGGCGTGGACTTCGGCTTTGACATCCTCGACGCGCGCCGCGTGTTCCTCACCCAGCAGAACTTCACGCGGAACCGGTTCGGCCTCGCGATGAACACGAGCGGAGCGATCACCTCGACGGCGCTGAACTGGACGGTCGACACGGACACGGTCGTGAGGAACTCCACGCTCCGCCTTGTGGGCGACGTCCGGGTTCAAGGCGTCGCCCTCACGATCGACAACTCCCTCGTGTCGATCTACGCGCTGCCCACCGAGCCCAACCGGTTCACGCGGTTCTTCATGGAGGGGCCCAGCCGGCTTATCCTCCTTAACGGGACGCGGATCCTCACGGAGGCGGCAAACGGCAGCCAGGTCGCGGAGAGCCGGTTCACCATCCAGATGGCCGCCGCGGCGCGCTTCTCGACGGCCTCGCCGGCGCCCTGGCCCCACATTCTCCTCGAAGGGCTCGGCGACCCCGGCGCGGCGGATCCGACGGAGCAGGGGATCCTGCTTAGGGCCGAGGACACCGCGGTGCGCCGGGTGGACTTCCTCAACGCCACGCGCGGGCTCATCGCCGACGGAGTGAACGTAACCGTCACCGCGTGCAACTTCAGCGGCATGTCGGGAAGCGGCGCCGCAGTCACGGTCATCGGCCGGGGGACCCAATGGCGGTCCTACGTCTCGGACATCCACGTGTCGGGGATGGACGGCGTGAATGCGACGAGCGCGAACGTCTCGGTCACGCAGTCCTCGTTTAGCACGGCGGGCACGGTGCTGGCACTGTGGAATGCCGTTGGCGAGCTTAGCGATGCCTTCGTTAGCCAGTCCTCGTACGTCGTCTGGGCTCGCCTTTCCAGTGTCGCGCAGGTGCGATCCACGAACGCCACGAGTGTCGGGACGGCGTACATCGCCGAAGGGTCGAGCTTCCTCGAGGTATTCGATTCGAACACGAGCAGATTCCAGTGGCTTGCCCGCGCGAGCGGCGCGGGCTCTATCACCTTCGAGAACCCCGTCGTCGACTCGCGCCGGGCGGACGACGAGGGCCAGGCATACCCCGTCCAATCGCCCGGCGGCTCCGTGCTCGTTTTCTGGACCGCGCGCTTCGCCGTATGCACGCTCTCCGACACCCTTAACGCGACGGGCGCCTCGGTGGAGGTAACCGACCAACTCGGAAGGCCCACCTTTGCAGGGCAAACCGGCGCCTCGGGGTTCACGGCGGACGTCCGCCTCCTCGAGTTCACCTCCATAAACAATACGGAGACCTACTTCTCGCCCTGGCTGGTCGTCGGCACCCTCGGGAACCTCGTCGGGAGGCTCGATCTGAAAAGCCCGGTCGCTCCCACGCTCGTCCTCTGCGTCGACGATGTCCCCCCCGTCATTGTCCTTGGCGTTCTCGGGCCCCGGGGAAACCGAACACGCGACACGGAATTCACGCTCAGCGGCTCCGCCTACGATGACCACTCAGGGTTGAAGCCGCGCAACCCCTGCGTCTCATTTAACGAAGGCGAGTGCATCTTCTTGGGCAACCCCTTCGATAACGTTTTTGTCCTGCCAGAGGGGCCCATCACTTTCCGGATCGACGCCGAGGACCTCTTCGGGAACCGGGCTGTCAGGTGGGTGAATTTCACGGCCGACCGGACGGCCCCGTCGATCGTCGCGTGCTCTCCGGACTTCACATTTGTCACCCGCAACCAAACCGTCGACCTCGTCTGCCAGGCCACCGGGGAACCCACGAACGGGACGATCAGCGGGCTTAGCTCCACCGCCGTAACGATCGACGGTAGCCAGAGGATCTACGCCACGGTCACGCTTGCGGAAGGCGCGACAATTTTCACCCTCAGCCTCAGCGACGACTTGGGGGTATTTGCTTCCTGGACGTTCACCTGGAAACTTGACACGCAGCCCCCCAGGATTACGCTAAACTCGCCGCCGCCCGGAATCACCTCGCAGGAGGTCTGGGCGCTTTCAGGCACGGTCGAGAGCGACGCGGCGCAATTGACGTTCAATGGGACCGCCGTGGCGTTCCCCTCGTTCCGCTTCAGCGTGTACTGGTTCCTCGTGGACGGCCCGAACGAGGGGACCCTGGTGGCGACCGACGCGGTCGGGAACGTGGCGTCCCTCCCCGTCACGATCATCCAGGACCGGACGACGAACTGCTCGATCGCCACGCCCGCCGAAGGGTCGACGACGGGGGAGGGGCGAATCACGATCGGGGGGACGTGCGATCCCGATGTGACGGTCACCGTCGGGGACGCGGCCACCGTGCGCCCGAGCTCGGACCACAGCTGGTCCGTCGCGTTCACGCTCCGGGAGGGGCCGAATAACATCCGCATCTTTGGTGAAGACCCCAACGGCGCGACCTTCGAGTTCGAGCTCCACGTCTTTTATGTGCGCGGCGGCTCGAGCAACGACACGACACTCCTCGTGCTATTCGGCTTGCTTGCAGGTGGAACGTTCGCGCTGGCATTCTTCATCTCGAGGCGCCCCCGCCGGGACGAGTTCGAGGAGGTCCCGCGCTCGATGACGGCCTCGCAGAAGGCGCCGCCTCGGCCGAAGCCACCGACCCTGAAACTGCCTGAGTCACCCGAAGACCAGGCCTTCAAACCGCGGCCTCCCGCGCCGCGTCCGCCGCCTCCGCCGCCGCCTGGCCGGTGAGCCACCCGACTGCAAAACCCTCTTTAAGGGGGAGCCTGTTGCGAGCGCCGCCCCACGAAGCCAGGAGAGCGCGTAATCGTCATGAGTTACTCACGCGCGACGGCCGCCTCGTCCGTGGTTCTCGCGCTTTCGATCCTCCTCTCCGGCTGCCTTGCGGGGCCCGCTCCCGTTCCGAAGGTCTCCGTTTCTCTGCTCACGGACGCCGAGGTTGTCGCGCAGCCCGGGTGGACGGTCGGCTGGGCCCTCGAAGCCTTTGAATCCATCGGCGACAACCAGACGGTCGCGCTTTCGACGGATGCGCCGGGCTCGTGGAACGCGCGCTTCCTCAACGCGAGCCTCAACATCTCGAAGGCCAACGGCCGGCACACGACCTTCCTGCTTGCCGATGTCCCCTCCGACCTCGCGAACGGGACCTACCCGTTCAAGGTGTTTGCAAGCCTCGGTGCCGACCGCGCGGAAGCCGCCGCGTCGCTCCGCGTCGTCCGGCCCCTCCTCAACCTCGTCAAGAACGGGACGGTCGTGAAGATCGACTATGTCGGGTTCCTCGCGGACAACCGCGTGTTCGACACCTCGGTCTGGAGCGTGGCGAACTCGAGCGGCCTCGAGAAGTGGCCGGACTTCGTGAACAGCAGCGCGGTGCGCACGCAGGCCGACTACAACCCCCTCCAGGTCACCGTGGGGAACCGCCAGGTGATTGCCGGCTGGGAGTCGGGGCTCCAGGGCACGGCGCTTGGCAACGGCAAGGCGCTCGTGATCCCGGCGGACCAGGCCTACGGCCGCTTCGTGAACCAGTCGGTCAACCTCACGCTTGCGGTCCCGATCTACAACACGACGACCGCGGCAGCTTTCAAACCCATGTACGGCGCCGACCCCGTGCGCGACCAGCAATACGTGGAGCCCGTCTTCGGATGGACTGTGCAGGTCGTGAGCGTGGACAACGCGACGGGAGTCGTCGTGCTCCACAACCTCCCGAACGCGAACGCGAGCTACACGCCCTACGGCGTGAACGCCACGGTCTCGAACATCTCGTCGGCGGCCGGGAACTTCGAGGTGCGCTTCGCGCCCGAGGCAGGCTTCGTGACCCACAACCGGTTCCACGAGGAGGGCGTGGTCGTCGAGATCAACGCGACGGCGTTCACGGTGCGATGGCAGACGGAGCACACGAACAAGCTTGCGCCCTACGACCTTTATTTCCTGATTTACGTCCGGAGCGCGGCGGGGTAGCCCTTTGGCCCATTGAAGGAAGGTCGCCCCGAGCGGTTGGACAAAACGACCGGGCTTTTGCGCGTGGGACTCGCATCTCACGGCATCGGTTCGAATCCTGCGGAACCAGGGCGTGAGAGCTCGGTTAGTACGTCACACGCGTAGAGGAAAACCGAGTACAATCCCCGAAGGGATCGCATCATTCCATCGCGCGAGACCCCGTCTTGGTACAATACTTCGTCGAATCGAAGCGCCACGACCTGATCGTCTTTGTCGCGAACAAAGGTGAACCCGACGCCCTTTAGGAGGAGTTTCTCTCGAATGGTCTTCGTGGCACGCTGCGAGTAGCCGGTTCCTTCGTTCATCAGCTTTCTGTGCTCCTCGCCAAGCCGTGTATCGAGGATCAGTTCTACGCGTTCGACCTCGTCCTTGCCGACGATTGCAATCGGAACCGCGACCTGCGACTTCGATCTCGGGGTGGGGGTAAAAATGACTCCAAAGCTCCACGAGGGGGCCGGCTCTCCTTTTGCCTGCGTGTTTACAAGGGCATAGCCCTCGTTTTCCAACCAGCCTCGGATTTGGTTTCCCACCCTGCTGCTGGAGGTCGTTTCGATTTTCACCCGACCACCTCATTGGACGTTTCGTCGTTTCAAATGCACGCGTTCCAGGTTCTGCTTCGAAAAGCGCAACTCCAGGTCCGAGGTCGGAAACGTACCCGGCTCGCCCTGGGCCGCAGGACTTAGCAAGGAATCATCGATTACCATGAACCGGCGCCCCTTGTCGTCTTCCACCTCTGTTGCGATTCCGTCGAAGCGGTCGCCGTCTTTGAGCGTGAGGGTCTGAGAGGTAACGACGGGGATGTCGTCCGTTGGGCCTTGATGATGCTCCACTCTGGCAACCAGGGCCTCGGATCCTATGGGGAAGAGGTGGAGCGAATCGCCGGCACGGAGGTTTAGGTGTCGCTGGATGTCCTGCGGGATGTACAATCCGATGTTGTTGCGGGCGAGTTTGCTAAGCTTCGCCCGAACGCCGAAGGGCGCATCCTGGCCCGCGGTTGCCTCCACGACGACGTCATAGCTGTCCGGATCGAGAATCCGGTTCGTGCACGTCGAGCATTCAAATCCTGAGAGATTGGCAATTGTAATCATCCCCATGGTGCCAACCCTTCGCTCCACGAGCGCCCCACGATGCGCCATTCGAGTCCCGCATCGGGGGCATTCCAGGCCCGCGGAACGAGGCTTGAGCTTGGGCCGGGGGCCGTCGCTCACCCGGATGGGGCGCACGGCCCCGGGATTTTGATCCGACTCGAATGGTCTTGAAGAAGGCATTGGCTCACGACTCCATGTCCGCATCAACGCTTGGGCCGCCAACCCGATTCTCGAAAGGCCGTGGTGACCATGATTTGGAAGGGGAGACCCGAATCTGATTCGGCGAGAATGTGAAAGAGAACGCGACCATTACCAATCCAGTCCGAGCTTTCCAAGCTTCCCACCGCTCGAAAAAAGGTGGGGTCGCCGTGCTCGATATCCACGAAGGCGTCGTCAATGTTCTCGCAGATTCCTCGGACCTCCCAACTGCGGAGGCTTGGGTCTTTGGAGGGTATTTGGGTTCTTTGCAGGACGTGCACCGTGCCGTTGGAGCGTACCTGGAATCCCAGCCACTCGGTTGCTTGGCGCTCGCCATTTGCTACCACGGTCCTTACGGCGCGGCGTATCGCCTGCGGCGTCTCGCAAACAAGGTAAGCCATTCGAATAAGTATGTGTTTTCCACATACTTAGTATTTACGAATGCGCCGGAGCCCCTCAAGAGGGGGGGTGGCTTGGCCAGCCAAACCGATGCGGGCCCGCCCCGTGGGGCCCCCCACGCCCGGGAGATGCTCAAACCCGCGCGGTTAGCGAGGGGCGCTCACCGGGGCGCAAGATCCCCATCGCCTTGTCCGTGATCTCGATCGACCGGGGGCCGTCCTCCGTCACGCGCATCATCGCGCGGATGCAGTCCACGTTCTCGGGGACGACATCGGACTCCTGGTGGATCGCCTGATAGTAGTAAAGGGTCCTGCCTTCGACCTTGAACCCGTCGCCCCAGAGGACCGTCTCGTAGAGGTCGCCGCGCGCCCGGCGCTGGTCCCGGGCCCACTCCATGACCTGCGCCGTTGAGGCAAAGCCGTCCGAGCCCCAAAGCGTGAGGACGCGCGGCTGCCTCGACCAAAGCTCCGCCACCTCCCCGTCGCTCATCGGGCGCTTGAGGCGGACGACGACCGCGTGGAGGTGCATGAGAGTCGTCGGGACCTTCACAGCCATCGTGTGGATCGGGAGCCCCGTGACCACCGAGGCCACGTCGGGCCCGTGGTGCGAGGGGATCTTGAGCACGGGCTCGATCGCATTGATCGGCCCCTTCTTCGAGTCGTTCGGGTCGACGGCGCGCCGCACCATCACGGCGTAGATGTCCTCGACCGCGCCCATCGCGTGGAGGGGGTAGAGCGTCCGGATGAGCCCCGTCGTGTTGCAGGAGACGACGCGCACGAAGTCGCGCCCGAGCGATTCCTTGTAGTTCGCCGTTGCGTTGAACGACCAGCCGATCGCCTCGTGCTCCTCGCCGCCTTGGAAGACCGCCTTCACCTTGCGCTCGCGGTAGGCCTTGAGGTTCTCCGCGCCGAGGTCCTCGGGCGCGCAGTCGACCACGACGTCGCACTCGGCGAGGAGCTCCTTGAGCCCGCCTGCAACCGGCAGCCCGGCTTTCCTTAGCGCCTCGACGCCCTTGTCGGTCGCCCCGTAGAGGGGGAACTTGAGTTCAAGGGCGCGGCGCGCCTCGAAGGAGGGCCGGTTCTTCGTCACGCCGACGACCTTCATGTCTGGCTGGCCGGCCACCGCGTCCGCGACGCGCTTGCCAATCGTGCCGTACCCGTTGATTGCGACTTTGACGGTCATCGGACCCACCAGGGGTGGCAGATTCCTTTGCGGATAAAACCCTTCACGTCCCGAAGCCCGCGATTGCCGGGGGGCGCCGCAGCGAATGCGGGGCTGCGCGTCAACGGGAAAGGATGTAGACGGCGGCCGACCGCTCGACCTCGAAGCCGAGGGAGCGGTAGAGGTTGTAGGCGGCAGTGTTCTGTGCGGTCACCGTGAGCCCCGTGCGCTTGTGGCCCGCGTCGCGGTAGGCGCAAAGCGCGCGCACGAGGAGAAGGCGGCCGAGTCCCTTCCCGCGGTGCTCCGGCGCCACGCTGAGGTCGCCGACGTAGGGGTCGCGGCCGATGACAAGCGTATGGACGACTCCGGCGGTCCCCCCCTCGGGCCCTCGGAGCACGAGCGAGAGGGAGGGCGAGTACTCCCCAAGCTCGCCGCCGAGGAACCGGCGGTAAAGCCGCAAGTAGGCGTCGGGCGAGGCGTCAGGCGCGATGATGCCGAAGTCCGTCGTGCCTTCATAGACGCGGTACGCGAATGCCCCGAGTGCCTCGGCGTCCGAAGGGTCGGGGTGCGCCAGGGCAAACCCCGGGGGCAGCGCCCCCTCGGGGGGGATCGGGCGCGTCAGGTCGCGCGAAAGGAGAACGCGGTCAAAGGCCACAAACCCTTTGTCGAGCAGGACTTGGCGCGCCTCGCCCGGGGCAAGGTGCATCCACTGGTGGGCCACGCGGTCGCTTGCGCGGACGCGCGCGACACTGGGCGGGAGCGCGGCCAGAAGTTCCCCCAGGAGCCTCCCCGTCGCCCGGAGAGTCGCGTGGCGGGGCTCGATGTGGAGGAACGTGAGGTCGGCGCCGGCGCCTTCCGGCGTGGCAAGGGCGGCCCCCTGGAGGGCGCCCTCGCTCGCGCGCCATGTCACTTTCGTCGTGCGCGGGTCCTCGAAACCCCGCAGGAGGTCGGGGCGGACGTCCGTCGGCGAGAGTTTGAAAAGCCGCTCCTGGAAGTCCTCGAGCAAGCGCGAGAGGTCTCGGGGCTCGATCGAGGCCTCCGCACGGAACTCTCCACCGACGTCCTCGGCCGCGCGGCGGAACGTGCGCGGCAGCCGCAACGTCGAGGCCTCCACCGTTTTCAATCCGACCAATAGGGGGCGCTCGGGCCAAAGAACCGCTCGAAGAGCGCGACCTCGATGAGGCCGCCCGCCGTTCGCCCGGCGGGCCCCTCCGGCACCGCGCGCCGGCCGAGCCCGTCGACCCAGCCGGGGTAGAGGCTCCCAACGGCCCGCGCGGCGAATTCGCTCGCCGCCACAAAATCGGACCCCGCGTGCAGGAGGACGCGGCCTTTTCGCGACGCGTGGCCGGCGCATGCCGCCTCCGCCGCCTCCGCGTCCCGCGCTTCGGCAAACGAGAGTTCGAGCCTGAAGGGCCGGCGCGGCTTCAGCGGCCGGGGCGGCGCCGCGCGCGCCGCCTTGAGG
>DATEUP010000117.1:0-7323 GCA_035283065.1 Thermoplasmatota archaeon
GCGGCCACGGGCGCGAAGAGGGCGAGGTCGGCCTTGAGGAGGGCGTCGCGGAACGAGAGGCCGGGGTACTCGGCAAGGAGGCGCTCGTTGGGGAAGACGGATAGGAAGTCCGCGTGGGCCTGGAGCCGGTCGAGGCAGGCGCGGGCGTTTTGCGCGCGGAGCGCGCCCTCGACGGCGAAGGGGTGGGTCGCGAGCGCGACGGTGGTCGCGCGCATTTCGCGGGCGACTTTGGCAACGACTGGGGTGGCGCCCGAGCCCGTGCCGCCGCCAAGCGCGGTGACGAGGAAGGTGAGGCGGGAGCCGCGCAGCGTCTCGGCGATTTCGATGCGTGACTCTTCGGCGGCAAGCTCGCCGACGCGGGGGTCGCTGTTCGCGCTCCGCCCGCGGCAGATGTTGCGCCCGAGGAGGACCTTGTGGTGGGCCTTCACGGTGAGGAGGTGCTGGGCGTCCGTGTTGAGGGCGGAAAGGCGGCCGGGGTGCAGGTGGTCGGTGAAGATGCGGGAGACGACGTTGCAGCCGCCGCCGCCGACGCCAAGCACGAGGGAGTCGAGGGGCTCGAAGGGGGCGGGGGGGCCGAGGTCGCCGCGGACGGTCGACAGGGCCTCGACGCGGTCCGTTGGGAGGCTGCTGCCGCTCATGTGCACCCCTCCCGGCGTTGCGACGTGGGGAAGGCGAGGATAAGGTTTGCGCACGGGGACTTTGCGCGAGGTGGAGGGAGTCCGGGACGGGGGGGTCGGGGCGCCTGGGGGCAACGGCGGCGGGGTGAAAGGAGGGCCCAAATAGGGCGCCCCGCCATCTTGGGAACCCATGCCCGGGATGAAGGCGAAGGGGAAGGACGTTCAGTCCTATGTAGACGCGATCGAAACGGGGAAACGCGCGCTAGTGGAGGCGCTAAGGAAGTTCGTGCGCAGAGAGGCGCCTCAACTTCTCGAGCAAATCAAGTGGGGGAACATCTGCTGGATTGGAAAGGGCAATGTCTGCTGGATCATCGTGTACAAGGACCACGTGGACTTCGGGTTCTTCAACGGGGCGAAGCTGAAAGACCCGGAGGGGCTGCTCGAGGGGACGGGGAAGGGGCTGCGGCACGTCAAGGTGCGCGAAAGCAAAGACATCCGGCCCAAGGAATTTGCGGCGCTGCTGAAGCAGGCTTTGGCGATGGATGGGTAGGGCGCATCACGGGTCAGCGCGCACGGCGGCGCACGACGAGGAACGCGGCGGCGCCGGCCGCGGCGACAGCGCCGACTCCGATGAGGGCCCATGGGAGGGAACTGGTAGGAGGAGGCCCCGCCGCGGCGCCGCGCGCGATGACCTGGTAGGTGTAGGACCTCGACTCCTGGCCGTTCGAGACGTTCGCGGTGACGGTGTGCGGGCCCGCGGCAAGCGAGAGCTCAAGGGAAGCGCCTGTGCCCGCGGGCTGGCCGTCCACGAACCAGGTGATGTTGTACGCGGAGGCGTCCGACAGGTTGAGTGAAAGGCGAAGGGGCGCGCCGGGCTCGACCTCCAAGCGCGCAGAGCCGTTGACGGTGAGGTCCACGGAGGGGGGCAGCGGCGCGGGGGGAGGGGCGGGGGCCACGGCCACGACCGTGAAGGTGTAGTTTTGGGAGGAGGCGCCGTTGGACAATCGCGCGAGCACGGTGTGCGAGCCCTCGGAGAATGTGAAAGTTGGGTTCACCCCCACCGCGACCGCGACGCCGTCCGAGTACCAGGAGACGGTGAAGTCCGAGGCGTTCTGGAGGTCGAGCGTGAGCAAGACCGGCACGCCCGCGGGAGCCTGGAGGGGCGACGAGCCGTTGACGGAGAGGTGCAGCTCCGCCGGCAGGGGTGGCGGGGGGAATTCAAAGTGGGCGGTCAGGGTCTCGGTGGCCGAGTTGCCCGCGGCGTCGGTCGCGATGACCGTGAAGAACGTGTCCCCTTCGGTCGGGGCCAGGTCGAACAGCATCGAGAATGCCTGGACCGTCACCGCCGCGACTTCTCCGTTGATCGTGACGCTGTCGGTGCCCTCCTCCGTGGAACCGTTCACCCAGACGCGCGGGGGGGAGGTCCCGAAGACGACGAGGGGCTCCAAGAAAAGGGCTGGGGGGAGGAGGTCGACGGTGTACTGAAAGAGGTTTTCAACCCGGTTGCCGGCCACGTCTTGGATTCGAACGGTGACGACGTGGGGGTAGCCATCCGCGTTGAGGACCAGCGTGTAAAGGAACTCGAAGCGCGAGGAGGAGACATTGAAGTTGGAGAGTACCGGATCCATCTGGATTAGGCCGCGGGCGTCCGTATAGATGATGTGGACAACGGCATCCGCGCTGTCAGCGTACCCTTCGATCGGGATGGCTGTCTGGTTTGTGAGAAAATCCGAAGAGGAAGGTGAGGTCAGGCTAAGCGTCGGCGCGATGGTGTCGCGGATCACTGAGAGCGTGAACTCGCGCGAGTTGCCGGCGGCGTCCTGCACCCGGATGCTGATGTTGTTGAGGCCCTCGGCAAGCGCAAATGTAAACGAAAACGAAAGCCCTGCAAGGGGAACCGAGGTGTTGGCAATCGTGAGGTTCGCGTCGACGGAGTCCGTGGTCCCCTGGAGCAGAATCGAGGTTATCGAAAGCGGCGCTCCGGCCTCAATTTGCGCGCGCAACTCGGGGTCGAGGTCAAGGCCGACGATGGGAGCAAGGACGTCGACAATTACGCTCACGTTCGCGTACGCGGCATTCCCCGCGGGGTCGACGGCGCGCACGAGGAGGAGGTTCTCGGTCTGGTCGAAGAGCGCGTCCAGGGCGACGCCCGCGGCGGTGAAGTTGCCTCCTCCGTCCACGGAAACAGGTCGGCCGTTCACGGTGACCTGGGCATCGGCGTCCGTGCGACCGCGAACGTCGATCGAGGTCAGGTTCGTGAGAAGTCCGTCGGCCGGAGAGTCGACATAGAGGGAAGGCGGTCTGGTGTCCAAGGTGATGTTGACGGAAGCGCGGGCCGTGTTGCCCGCGGGGTCCGTAGCGTTAACCAGGACGACGTTGGGCCCCTCCTCGAGGGAAACGAAGGAGGAGAAGTTTCCGCTAAAATCCGTGGCCGCCTGATTACCCCGAATCTCCACGAAGCTCTCCGGCGGCTGGACGGTGCCCCAGACCTGCACCCACTGCTGTTTCGTGAGCGTGCCGTTGGCCGGCGCGGTAATCGTGAGATTTGGGGGGACGGTGTCGAGGACCACGTATACCGTCACGGATGCGGTCTCGTTGAGCCAGTCCCGGGCGGTGATGGTGAGGGCGTTCAGGCCCTCGGACAGCGTGACGAGCTCGCTGAGGTTGCCGGTGGCGTTGGGAAACACGGGGAACCCGTCGACCATGACGGAGGCGTTGGGCGGGTTGACGTTCGCCTCGAAAACAGTGAAGGAGACATTCGTGAGGGTGGCGTTTGCCGGAGAGGTGACCGTGATCGTCGGCATCGCGGCGGCAAGGCCCGCGGTAAGGGCGATGGCGCCGAGGGTGGCGAGAGCGAGCGCGAAGGGAAGGCGGATGTGCGCCCAGGACATGGTACGGCTTTCTGGGCGTCGGGCCCGGGCTTAGTTATGCGCCTCCCGACCTAATAAAGGTCAGGCCGGTGGGGCGCTCGCACCATGGGGCTACCCGCGCCGTCGGTGCAACACCACAAACGCGGCGGCCCCTCCAGCGATGGCAAGCAGGAGCGCGACGGGCAGGAAGGAGGCCCCCTCGGAGGCCGTTGTGGGTAGGGGTGGAGAAAACGGATCCTCGGGAATCGAGAGAGCGACCACCTCGAAGGCATACACTCGCCAGGACGTTCCGTTGTCAACGAGCACAGAGATGGTGTGGGGCCCTGCCAGAAGGGCGAGCTCCGGGCGATCCGGGAAGATCAGATTCCCACCGTCGAACCGCCACGTGACCGTGTAGTTCGAACGGTCGGCAAGGTCGATCTCGAAAAGCGCAGGCAGGCCTGCCTGAAGTTCGTTGGTGGCAACGCCGTTGATCGTGAGATTCAGGACGGTCGGCAGGGGGGGGCCGGGCGGGTAATGGACTTCGAGTCGAACGGTCGCGCTGCAGGAGGCGTTAGGGTCAACGTCGGAGGTCGCCGTGATGGCGACCTCGTACAGGCCCGGGACGGGGAACGGCCAAGTGCGCGCCGTGACGAGAATCGACACATTGGCGGAGAGACCCAAGGCGGCGTGTGTGGTGTCGAATGTGACGGTCAGGGCGGCCGGCGCGGCCGCCGAGAGCGTGAACCGGTCGGAACCAAGGCCGAGATTGAAAAGTGCGAACGAGATCTTCGCTTCGACGAGGGAACCCGGCAGGATTCGGGGGTTCCCCTCCAACGCCGCATCGAGCGGGGCGAAGCCGCATGCATTCTGCGGCTGGAAGATCACAGTCAGGTTTGTTTCGGCGAAAACCGTGAGGCCGAGGTCGAGCGCCGCGTACTCGGAGCTGATTCGGATCCGCTGGTCGTAGATGCCGGGCCGCAGGGCAGCGGGGACTGAAACCGTGGCCTGGAAAGCATACGAGTCGTCGCTTTCCAGGAGTTTCTTGCCCATGGGTGGCGAGAGCAACACTCGCCAACCGGAGAGGTTCGTCGTGCCGATGACAAGGGAGTCGAGTCCGTTGCCGCCGTTCGTGATCGTAAAGTTGAAGACGAGTTCATCGCCGAGGACGCCGACCTGTGGTGCCGGTGACGAAACGAGCGGGCGGTAAACCTGCATCACGTTGACGTGGAAGCGTAGCGAGGTGACTGGGGTCCCGTTCACCACGGATGACATGTTCACGGTGAAATTGTAGACGAGCATCGGCGTTCCTTCCGGAATCGTGACAACGAATTGTGCGGCCTCCTCGGAGCCCGGCTCGCCCAAGGCCCCAAGGTCGAAGTCGCTTGGCGTCACATTCGTGGGCCAGGAACTCCAGCCGGGGAGGCTCCCGCCCACGAGCCGCGCCCAGCCCCGGTCCCGGCCGTTGCCGCGATTTCGGACCATGAAGTCGAAGCGTAGCGTGTCGCCGGGGAGCCCAGCGAGCAGGGAGGGAATGCCGGCTGGAATCTGGCCCGTGACGAGGTAAACCTGTGGGATCTCGAGACGCGTCTGCGGCCAGTTTTGGGAAAGGTTCAGTCCCAAAAGCATCCCCTTGTAGGAGGTGCAATTGAGGACAATCGTCGAGTTGTCGCCGGCGCGGGCCCATGGCGGAGCCGTGACCTCGACGCGGATTGTGATGTTCTGGGAGATGTTGAGGAAGTTTGTGAAGTTCACTCCTCCTTCTTGGCGAATCCCCGCACTGAAGCGCGCAGTCCATCCGCTTCGCAGGCCGCTCACGTTGCAGAAGTAGAAATCCAGGGTGTTGCCCGTATTCTTGAGCCAGAAGACGGCGGTAACGGTGGCATCAGCGACGATCTCGATCCGGGCATCGCGGGCGCCCATCTCATAATTGGGATTGGGCGCGATTTGTATGCACAGGGAGATCGTTCGGGTGATGTCGGTCGTTCCCTGCCGGTGCGTCCGGGCGCTGATGTTGAGGTAGTGGTTCTTGTTCTCCGAACTCGAGGAGCCCGTGACAATGAGCGTGATGTTCGTGACGGGTGCTGGGTGCGCTCCCGAGTAAAGGTAGAGGTCCATGCCTTGGTCCGAAGGCGAATAGAGTGCTGGCGCGGTGGCGAGGTCGTTCGAGTTAGCCGCGTCATAGGAGGGAGGGCTCACAAAGAAATTGCCGGAAGCGGCGAGGATCGCGATCCACCCATCGTCCTGCATGGCGGGCGCGCCGGAGTCGTCGATCCACACGTAGGTGGGCGTCGTGATGAGGCTCGAATCCGTCCCGTTCATGGCAAGCGTGAAGTTCCACGAGACGGTCTCGTTGGGGGCCCATTGCCGACACGAGGTGTCTTCTCCCGGCTTGAGGGCGAAGTCGAGGTCGACGGCGGCGGCCGAGGCGGGGGTAGCGACGATCAAGGCGGAGGAGAGGAGGTTGAGGGTCGCGAGGTAGATTCCAAGAAGTTGTCGGGGCAGGCCAATCACCTCAAAGGCCCCCGCCCTGGGAGAATCGAGGGCGCGGCCGCGCTTATACCGTTTGTGGATCGAGCCGTCCGGCTCGGCGCATCCATTGGTGCTTGGGGCGCAATTCAGGGTCATGGGCCTGCGCGCCGCCGCCGGTAGATGGCGACCGATGCGAGCGCGGCCGAGGTGGCGAGCACCGCTCCGGCGATGACGACGCTTGCGGTGCCGCTGAAAGGCGAGGCGGCGGTGAAGTGCCGGGACGCAGACATGCTCCAGGTGGCGTTGGACGCGGTGACGGTGACGGTGTGAGCGCCGGGCGGCACGACAAAGTCGCTCACGCTCGTGCCGTTCCCCAAAGGCGCGCCGTCAAGCGCCCAGCCGACGGACGCATCCGGCGGGAGCGCCTCCCAGCCATTCAAGCTGAAGTCGACGCGTGCGCCCTCGACGGGGTCGCGGAAGGGCTCGCCGTTCAGGCGGATGTCGAAGAGGGTGTAAGGCAGGTCGACGCGCGCGGTCACGTTCGTCCCGCGCTCGTTGCCCGCGGCGTCGCGGGCGACGACGTGGAGCGTGTAGTTGCCGGGGGTCGCGTAGGGCAGTGCGACCCACGCGGCGAAACGGCCGTCGGAGGCGGTGTAGGCGACGCCGTTCACCAAGACGGCGTCGAGCCCAACCTCCACCGTGCCGTTCACCCACGCGCCGCCGGGAGCGCCGGAGATGCTTACGACGGTGAGGGCCGGTGGCGTGTGGTCGAGGAGGTAGGTGAAGCTGGCAGTTCCGACATTTCCCGCGGCGTCCCGCGCTTCAACGACGACTTCATGGGGGTCGGCCCCCTCGAGGAGCGGGACGAGCGTATTGAAGTGGACCCAGCCCTCGGGCGCAAGCGGGGCGGAGAGGTTGAGGTCTTCGGTGGTAGGGCCCGAAGGGCCGGTGAAATGAATCCGCACATGGACCGCGTCCTCGCCGACGGCGCCCTCAACATCAAGCACGGGGGCCTTGGTCACGACGCTTGGGTCCTCCGGGACGATGAACCAGGGGATGGGCGGGATTGTGTCGCGAGTGACGCGGAGCACAAAGGTCCGAGCATTTCCCGCGGCGTCGCGCGCGACAATCCTCACGTCGTTGGGCCCCTCGGCAAGCGGCACGTCGAGTATGAAGGTGGCGCTCGCCAGTTCGGCTGGTTTGCCAGCAACCGTTATTGTGGCGTTGGGGTCGTCGGTGGCTCCCCGGACGATGATGCGGGAGCGGTTGACGGGGAGGCCCGTGTCTAGGCGCGCCTGTAGGTCCGCGTCGAGGTTGAGCGAAAGCGTGGGGGCCAGCGAGTCAAGGGTGACGGTCCGGGTCTCGACCTTGACGTTCCCGGCGGG
>DATEUP010000118.1:0-2882 GCA_035283065.1 Thermoplasmatota archaeon
CCCGTCCGGCCACCCGGAAAACTCCCGCATCCGGCCGCCGGGGACGCGGGTCCCGTTGACCAAGTCGGCGACCACGAGGCGGACTTGCGTGTCCCTTAGGTACGCGGCGGTCCCTGTGGCCGGGTAGCCCGCGATCGTGGAGTTCGACGCGCTGGCAGTGAGCCCGTCTGCGCGCGCCCAATGGACGGTGATTCGGCCCCCGGTGGAGACAGTGAGGAACGCCGCCACCGAATCATCCGGCGCCGCGAGCGCGGCGCTTCCCACCGTGGCGGCCGGATAGTAGTAGTACGGGCCAAGGGCCCCCAGATCCGCCAGGGGGGTGACGCGCGCATCAGGCGCGATAGCGCTCCAATTCGTCCTGGATTGTGTCGAACCGCAGGAGCCGTAGTAGTTGTAATACGAGCACCACCAGCTTGTGAAGAGCCCAAAGATCCACGCGTCACCGGAAGCGTCGATTACGCCGGACAACTCGGCGGACTGGTACCCCGTCCTCCAGGCGTCCGGGTAGTCCCCGGTGTACGACAAGCTCGATAACCCATACGGCACCGTGGTGTTGGCAAGGAACACGACCTGATAGGCCGGTTCCGTGGTCCCGGACGCAAAGTCCACGTCGATGCGGCCAACCTCGGTTGCCCCGAAATACCCGTACGAGCCGTATGCAGCGGATCGCGCCCAAACGATCGAGGGGCGCCCCGGGTCCCGAGCGTTCTCCATGAGCGTGAAGCCCGTCAAGTACCAGTACGCGTAACTCGGCATTGGCGGAACGACCGTGATCGGGAAGAACTGCCTTTGCAGCGAGGCCTCCTGTGCCCCGCCCTCGTCGAAGAACATCACGTCGGCGCCCGCGTACCCGAAAGGGTGGGCGACCATCACGCGAGAGCCCTGCGCGGCCACGATCGCGTAGCGAAATCCGAAGCCATCAGAAGACGAGGAATAATAGTAGTAATCGAACCCTGCGATCAGGAAGCCCTTCTCGGTGAGGTTCACGGTCTCGATGACCTCGCCGGTCGACGTGTTCAGCCACAGGTAAAAGGCGCCGATAGCTGTCGTCACGACGAGGTGTGCCGTGCCGTTCGTCCCCGGGGCTGCGTCCGCCACGTAGGCCTGGGGGAAGGGCAGCGTCTTCGGTACCTCGAATGGGACGTCCCGCTCGACGAGTTCCGTGTCGGCGGAGGCCGGCAAAGACCCGAGGAAAAGTGCGAGGCCAGCGACCGTGAGAAAGAGGGCGCCGCGTTCCACATTGCGTCTAGAGCAGCCGATTCCGTCGTGCAAGACCTTCGCCCCGCGCCGTGCGTTTGCACCGGTCGGCAATTGAACCTTTTGGAAGGGTTGGGGAATCGGGCTTACGTTGGTGGCCCCATGGAACGTGGGGCCAGGCTCACGGCTTGAAGGAGACGAGCGCGCCGACCCAAGTTGAGGTGCGGTCGGCGCGTTCGCCCTTCACCACGACCCCCGCTTTCGTGGCGACGAGGCGCTGGACCCATCGCCCCGGGGAGTCCGCCCAGCGGAACTCGTAGGCCGTGCACGCCGCCTCGCCTGCCTGGGTCGTGATCCGCTGGCGGGACCGTGCGAGGAAGATGGCGTCGGCGACCCGGGGGCGCAGGTCGTGTGTGTCGAGCTCGACGACGAGCAGGCGCCGCCCGTGCCCAACCTTGAGGTCCCCTCCCACGGCGGCAAGGCCCTCCATCGCGGCGGAAAAGGCGCGGAACGTCGAACCGGCAGGAAATGCGCTCTCGAATTTTTCCGGGACGCCTCCCGGCGGAATCGTCGTGCCGTACGCGCGCCCGCCGAAGCACCGGAACGCGGTCGTCGTGACCTCGGAGGGGCGCGCAGGGGGCCTCACCTGCAGGTCAAGCGCGTGAATCTCTGCGGGCGGCGCGATTCGGGCTTCCAAGTTCCATGTGATCTCGCGATCCACCAGATCGCGACCGGCAGCCTTCAGCGTTCGGGCCGTGCCGCTTTCTTCGAGGGACCACTCCTCGCGGGCCGCTAGCGCGCCGCCCGCGCTCCATTCGAAAACCCCGCGCACGCGGCCCGATCGTGCTCGGGGGCTTTAGCGAATCCGCTCGAGCTCGAAGGCGCCAAGCTCGATCCCCTTTGGCGAGTGGCGGTAGCGCACCCACTGGTGCGGCTTCGTGCCGGGCAGGCCCTGCACTCGCATCGCGTGGCCGTCGCGCTCCTCCTGGCAGCGGACGACGCCCTGCATCATCCCCGCAAGCGACTCGATCTCGTCGGCGCTGTGGATCCCCGACTCGGCCACCCAAACGGCGCCGCCCGCCTGGCGCCTTACGGCTGCGACCATCTGCTGCACGAAGGTCCGGGCCACGTTGGGCTCGCCAAGCCTCCAGCTCTCGGTGAGCGGCAGGTAGGCGAACCGGAAGGACGGGTGGCCCTCCTTCTCAAGGGCCTTGAAGTGCGCGCCGATCGCTTCCCGGATCTTGGTGAAGTCCGCCGGCGAGGCGATGTCCACGATGTGCTCGCGCGGGACCTCGCCGCGCGCGGCCTTGCCTGAGCAATCAACGAAGCGCATGAGCGTCTTGACCTTGCCCTTCGCGGCGCCGGACAGCATGAACGTGAGCTCCTCGACCACTTCCGCCGGGCTCTTTACGGTCGTGACAACGATCGCGGGCTCGCCGCGCGCAAGGCCGGCGACGAGGAACCCGAGGGGGATTGCCTCCTTGCCGCAGAAAGCGGGGCCCACGACAAGCAGGCTCGAACCCACGGGGAGCCCGCCGCCCACGAGCTCGTCGAGGCGCGCGTTGCCAAGGGAGAAGCGCCCGGGCGCCGCCTCGGCCTGAGCGGGGAGGGGAGGCGCCACGCGCGGCTTCGCGGCCGACGCGACCGCCTCTGGCGGCTTGGCCCCGGCCCGGCCAAAGCCGAGC
>DATEUP010000119.1:0-4447 GCA_035283065.1 Thermoplasmatota archaeon
CTTGCTCTCGGCCACGGCAGCCAGACTCCAGAAGGCGCGCACGGGGGGGAGGCGGATAAAGGTTGGGGGGGGCCCTGTTGCGCTGGGCGCGTCGGAGGCCGGCCGGCTTACTCCCCGGAAACCCTTATTTCGACTGGCCGCCCATCGAAAAGGCCCATGGCGGGGCCGGCGCAGCCTTCGGGTCAGCTGATGGAGCTCCAAGTCCCGGCCGCTGCGCCTCCCGCCCCGCAAGGGTATCCCGGATGGGGGCGGATGCCCCCGCCGATGCCCCCGCCGAAGAAGGACAACACGGTCCTCATCGTCGTCGTGGTCGTCATTGTCGTCGCGGCTGTCGTGCTTTCGTTGCCGATCCTGCTCTACGTGATGGTGTCGGGGCTTGGCCCGACCACGAACCCGGGAACGAACAACCCGACTGTTGTGCTGCAAGCCCAGGTCTGGAACGCCGGCAACCTGATGGTCAACGTTCAGGCGTCCACCGGGGCGACCGTAGACCCTGCCGACCTCACGTTCATCGTCCAAGACCGCAACGGCATCACGTGGTACTCCGGGGTGGCGGGCCTCAATTCGCTGACAAGCGGCACGAACGTGAACGTCACGTTTCAAGACATCACTGACCCAGGGAGGGTCGGCGCCGGTGACGCCGTCCGCATCACGGTGACGCCCTCGACTTCCACGGCCGTCCAAGGCGGCCGCCTCCGACTGTTTTTCCAGAGCAACGAGATAGGCGCGGTCGCGCTGCCTTAGGGCCGGGCGCTCGGCTCGGCATTCGGCCGGCCTTGATGGGCGCTCGCCTTGACCCCCGGCGGGAGGAGGTGCGGCCCGTTCTCAGTCCTTTGCGCGCTTCGCGCGCTTGATCCGCAACCCCTTCATCCGCTCAATCTTCCGCGAAACAAGCGCCTGCGTGCCGATGTCGTGGCGTACGTAATACCGGCCGGTCACGGCCTTCAGGGCCCCCTCCGCGGAACGCTCCGCGCCCTGCAGACGATCGGCCACCCCGACGACGGCAAGCGCCCGCGACGAGGTCATCGTGAGGGCGGCCGGCTCCCCATCGACAGCGGCGAAAAAAAGTCGCGCGCCCGCCTTCTCGACGGCCTTCTCATCGACCCCGATGCGGGCCCCCTTGGCGACCTGGGGCGTCCCGTAGCCCTCGGGAACCACATATTTGCACACAGTCGCCTTGCGCGCGAACCGGACGTCGGCCGCCTCGAGGCGCCCTTCGACCATGGCCCTGCAAACATCCACGTAGTTCGACTCGAGGAGCGGCAGGACATTCATCGCCTCGGGGTCCCCGAAGCGCGCGTTGAACTCGATGACTCGCGGGCCCTCGACGGTCGCCATGAACTGGCCATAGAGCACGCCCACGAACGGGCAGCCTTCGGCCTTGAGCGCAGCAACGGTCTCGGCCACCACGTCCTGGGCCGCAGAAACGTCCTCGGGCGCGAGGAACGGCAGCGAATGGTCGGCTGTTGAATACGAGCCCATGCCGCCGGTGTTCGGGCCCTTGTCGCCCTCGAGCGCGCGCTTATGGTCCTGAACGAGCGGCATCGGGCGCACCTCGGCCCCGTCGCAGAAGGCCATGAGCGTGAACTCCTCGCCTTCGAGCCGCCGCTCGACGACGACCGACGCTTCGCCGCCGACGTTCTTGGCCAGGACCTCGTCGGCGTAGGCCGCTGCCGCCTCTTTGTCCCCTTCTTTGAAGTCCTTGCCCTCGACTTTCACGCCCTTGCCCCCCGTGAGGCCCGAAGGCTTCACGGCCACCGGGTACGCGCAGGAAAGCAGGAAATCCCTCGCGCGCGCCGGCTCCCTGAAGGAGGCGGCCTCGACGGAGCCGGGGATCTTGCGCCGCTCCATGAGGTCGCGCATGAAGGCCTTCGAGGTTTCGATCCTCGCGGCCTTCTGCGACGGCGAGGCCACGGCGATGCCCATAGTGGCCACGGCGTCCGTGACGCCTGCCTCTAGCGCGGCCTCGGGCCCCACCACGAGGAGGTCGGCGCCCTCCGCCTTGGCGAAGGCGCAAACCGCCTCGACGTCCGTCGGGTCTGCTCGCCTCACCTTGGACGCGAGCCTGTCGATCCCGGGGTTGCGGTTAGGCAGGAGGGCGAGGAGTTCGCCTCCGCCCCTCCGGATCGCCTCGGCCATCGCGTGTTCGCGGCCGCCGCCGCCGAGGAGGAGCACCTTGGGGGGCGTGGGCCTCACCTTCTGCGCAGGCCCGCACGGTAGGCCTCGAGCTCGTCGTGCGTGCGGCGAAGCGTGGGCAAATCGAGAATCGCGACGAGTTCGACGCCCCGCGCGAGGAGCGCGTCCTCCGCCCCCTCGTCGCGGTCGACCACCGCCACGACCGTGAGGACTTTGCCCCCCGCCTGCTCGACGGCGTCGATCCCCGACATCACGGACTGCCCCGTCGTCGTCACGTCCTCGACGAAGGTGACGGTTTCGCCCGCCTTCAGGTCCCCTTCGATGCGCCTCTTCGTGCCGTGGTCCTTGGCCTCCTTGCGCACAAAGAGGCAGGGCTTGTCGACCGCGATCGAGACGGCCGCGGCAATCGGGACTCCGGCGAGCTCGACGCCGGCGATCCGGTCCGTGTCGATGTGGGGCGCCATCGCCTGCGCGATCAGCGCGAGGATGTCCGGGCGCGTGAGCCCTTTCTTGACGTCGATGTACGTGTCGCTCGTCTTCCCCGAGGCGAGCGTGAAGCGCCCCCGCTGGTAGGCGCCGCAGTCCACGAGGAGGCGCGCCAGCTGCGCGCGCTCCTCGGGCGTAAACCGGAATGCGGTCTCTTCGTCCGTGGCGCCGCCTCCGACCCGGGGCCTTCCCGTTACCACGGTTCTGCCTTTAGACCCATGCGGTAGCCTACGATGCTCACACCGCGGTGGAGGAAAAACGTGATGAAAAGGACGACGAGGATCGCCTCAAGCGGGAAGCTCGCCTCGAACCACCGCGGGAAGAGCGCGAGGGAAAGAACCCATGCGCCGAGGACAAAATCATACTGGTCGGCCAGGGGCAAGCTCGCGCCACGGGGGAGATGCAGGCGGCGCTTGGCAAGCGACTTGGCCGCGTCGCCAAAAAGCGCCCCAAGGCCGAGCGTGGCAACCACGAGGAAGGAAGCGGGACCTGCAGCTTGGCCCCCCGGGTCAAAAGTCGGGAGGACCTTGGGGTCTGCGACCGCCGCCGCCGCCGCGACCTGGAGTCCCCCGACGAAAAGCGCACCGAGCACGCCCCCGAAAAGGCCCCTCCAGGTCTTGCCGTCCCCGAGCAGGCGCTCGCCATCCCGCGCCGCCCGGCCGAAGTCCAAGGGCGTGCCCCCGCCCGTCAGCTGCGCGGCGGGGTTGGCCACGTACGCGGGGAGCATGACCCAGATCGCCTGGAACACGAGGGCGGAGGCGTCCGTGCAAGTCCCCGCCGCGCGCAGGTGGAGCCCTTGAGATAAACCAATCGAACGGCCCTTACCCGCGCTTCTTCAACCGCGCCTTCACCTGGGGCGATTCGAGCTCCCGTAGCGCGTCGCTCGCGATCCATCTGGCGCTTGGCGACGGGAGCTTGGCGATGCGGTGCGCAGCGTGGACGGCTTCGCGGTTCAGCCGCCCATTTCGTTTTCCGACCTGCCGGATGGACCAGTTCACGGCCTTCTTGACGAGGTTGCGTTCGTCGGTCGCGGCCGCCTCGAGAAGCGGCAGGAAACGCAGGAACTGCCGGTCTTCCGCCCCCTTGTCGTGGACCGCGAGCGCGGCCATCAAGGCGAACCCCGCGCGCCTCTGGATTTCCGGCCCGCGTTTGGCCCACGCGCGGGCTTTCTCAAAGGCGAACGGGGCTTTCCAGAACAGCGAAAGGCACGTCGAGTCGCAGTCGGCCCAACTCTCGAACTCGCGGACCCACCGCTCCATCTCGCTCGAGGTTAGGGCCTTGGGGTCTTCGACAAGCGCGGCAAGGGCGCGCGCCTCAAAAACGCCGCTCTCGCGAAACTCGAGGGCGAGCGCATGGTCCCGTCCGAGCTTCCGGGCCAGGGCCCTTACCGCGGGGGCAGGCACGCCATAGGCCACCTTCGGGCGGATCCCGTAGCGCGCCATACCCTCGATGCTCCGCTTTGAGCCCTTCGCCCGAAGCTCTCGCAGCGCCCGGCGCGCGCGGGGCGAAAGGCGCGTCATCCCGTCCCTTCCGCGGGGGCCGGCAGGACCGCGGCCATGCGCTCGAGTGCGGCAAGCACGCCTCCCATCCGTTCGGCTTCCACGAGCGCGAGCAGCCTGTGGCGCCCCTGGCAGGCGGCCGCGATGCCGGAAGCGATCTTCTCCTCCCTCGCGCGCTCCACGTTCAGGTAGCCTTTGACCCGGGTAAGGCGTTCGTCCCACTCACGCGCGAAAGCCGCGGCGTCGGTCGCCTTGAACTTGGCTTTCGAGAGCCTGCGCAAGCGTCGCCCCTGCTTGATCAGCGACATCGTGGACACGTTGTCGAG
>DATEUP010000120.1:0-18293 GCA_035283065.1 Thermoplasmatota archaeon
CACGCGCATCAGCGGCCAAGTCGAGCATGTGCGGTACTGCGGCGCGGCGCCCCGCGAGGCCGACCTCCTCCTCATCGCGCCCGCGACGGCCAACACGCTCTCCAAGGTCGCGCTTGGAATCGACGACACGCCGGTCACGACCTTCGCCACGACGGCCCTGGGCTCCGGGATGCCCATCGTCGTGGCGCCCGCGATGCACGAGGCCATGCTCGAAAACCCCGTGGTCAAGGAGCGCCTCAAGGAACTCCGCGCGCGCGGCGTCGTCTTCGTCGATCCTGTCCTCGAGGAAGGCAAGGCCAAGATGGCGCCTTCCGCGGACATCCTCGCCGCCGTGCGCCGCGCCTTGGGCCCGAACGACCTCAAGGGGCGCCGGGTCCTTGTGATCGCGGGCTCGACCGCCGAGCCGATCGACAGCGTTCGAGTGATCACGAACCGCTCGTCCGGGCGCACGGGCGCCGAGCTCGTGCGGGCCCTTGCGGGGCGTGGAGCCGAGGTCACGCTGCTTGCCGCCGAGGGCCTCCAGGAGCGCTTCCGCACGCCCTGCGTGCGCGCCCTCACGTTCTCGTCGGTCGAGGACATCCTCGCGCGCCTCAAGGAGCTCGGGGACCTGAACGCCTTTGGCGCGATCGTGAACTGCGCGGCGATTTCCGACTACTCGCTCCAGAAGCGCGAGGGGAAGATCCCCTCGGGGCTCGAGCCCCTCACGCTCGAGCTTCGCCCTGCGCCCCGGGTCCTCGCCTCGATCCGCGAGCGCTTCTCCGGCGTGCTCGTGGGCTTCAAGCTCGAATCCGCCGTCGAGTCCGCGGCGCTCGTCCAGCGCGCGCGCAAGCGGCAGGCGGAGCACCGGCTCGACATCATGGTCGCAAACCGCCTCGAGGACGTCTCCGCAGGGCGCACTTCGTGGGAGATCCTCGAGGGCGACGGCGAGCCCGTCCGCGTCGAGGGGACGAAGGCCGAGGCCGCGGAGCGGTTGGCCGAGCGAGTCGCCTTGAGGCTGCGCGCGCCGTAGCCTGCGCGCGGGCGGTGGGCCTCGTGCGGGCGCGTGCGTTCGTGCCCGGCCACATCAGCACCTTTTTCCGGCCCGCGGGCAGCCCACGCGGCGCGCCGATCCGCCGCGGGAGCCTCGGCTCGGGCTTCTGCCTCGAGGAGGGCGTCCTTACCGCGGCCACGGCGGCGGGGCCGCCGGTTGCGGTGCGGGACGTCCGCGGCACCGGCCGCCTCCGCGTCGAGGTGCAGGACAACGGCTCGCCCGTGCGCGCCGCCCGCACGACGCACGCGACGCTCGACGAGCTTCTCTCGCGCGCGCCGCCCTCGGCGCTCGTGCCAGAGCACCTCGTACTGTCGAACCGGTACGCCCTGCCGCTCGGTGCGGGCTTCGGCGTTTCGGGCGCCTGCGCGCTTGGCGCGGCGCTCTCGGCCAACGAGGCCATGGGCCTTGACCTTCCCCGCTCCGCCTGCGTCGCGGCGGCCCACTGCGGCGAGGTCCGCACCCTCACGGGCCTTGGCGACGTAGGCGCCCAGGCCCTCGGCGGCTTTGAGGTGCGCACGCGCGAGGGGCCTCCTCCCCTCGGGGCGATCCGCCGCCTGCCCTGCAGGGCCCGCGAGGTCCTGCTCGTCTCGTTCGGAGCAAGGCCCACGAGGGCCTTCCTCGAAGACCCCCGCGGAAAGGCGCGCCTTTCGCGCGTGGGCGGCCGCTGCCTCGAAGCCCTGCTCGAGGCGCCCACGCCCGAGCGGTCGGTTGCCCTCGGGCTCGAGTTTGCCAAGGCCCTCGACCTCGTCTCCAGGCAGGCCAGCGCGGCCCTCGCGCGCCTTAGACCCGGTGCCTTGGCCTCCGTGGCCATGCTCGGCAACTCGGTCTTCGCCCTGGAAAGCGGCGTGTCCGAGGCGCAGGCGCGCCACCTGTTTCCCCGCGCGTTTGTCGCCGTGACCCGCATCGCCCTTGGCGGCGCTCGCCTGCTCTGAGCGGGGCCCGTGCCAGCCAGGCTCGAAGAGTAAGGTTATATCCGGGGCTTTTTGATCCGCACACCCGGTACCTCCCCGTGCTCAAGGTCACGATCGTCTGCTCGGACCCCTGCGAGGGCTGGCCCTGCTTCGAGTGCGAGATGATGGTCGAGACGATCGGCGCGGCCGTCCGAGGCGCCCTTGGCAAAGACAACGTCGACTTCAGCCACGAGTCAGTCGAAGAGGCCTGCAAGCACTGGAAGGCTATCGCGTTCAACGACCTTGACGCCCCCTACTTCCTCGTCGGCGACGAGGTCAAGCTCTACGGCCCCCAGTGGCGCTCGGCCTCCTTCGAGTCCGTCGTCTCGATCCTGGCGGGCGCGCCCCCTCCCCCCTGAGCGGCCACCTCGCCACCCTTTTCTCCGCAGGGCGCCCTCCTCCTCCCGCCCCCCCATGCCGCACTCGAGCGCCCTTGTCGTCCTTGCGGAGTTCGGCTCGGAGGGCCACCTCGTCGACCTCGGCGGCCCGCTCCTTAGGCCCTCGGAGCGCAGGCGCCTGGGGCTCGCCATGTTGCGCGACCTCATCGAGCGCGCGCACCTGTGCGCGGGGTTTGACCCGATCGTCGCGTACTTCCCGCCTGCAAGGCGGGGCGAGGTCGAGGAGTCCGCAGCGCCCCACCCCGTCTGGGCCGAACCGCTAGGGGGCCCCACGCCCGGGGCGCGCGCCGAAGGCTTCCTCCGGCACCTGCTTTCCGAGCGCGCATACCGCGATGCCGTCGCCGTCCTTCCCTCTTTCCCGCACACGCCCCGCGACCTCATCCTGCGCGCGGCGCGTGCGGTCCGCGAGCCGCCCTTCTTCGCCTTCGGCAGGGGCCCCTTGGGCGAGGTCGGCCTGCTTGCTCTGCGCCAGGAAGTGCCCCGGGGGCTCGGCAAGGCCCTCGACGGGCCCGCTCCCGAAGAGGCCCTCAAGGCCCTCGTCGTCGGCGCGGGGGCACCGGCCCGCGTCTTCGACCTGCCCTCGCCCCTTGGAAGCGAGGACGTCCTTGCCCGCACGCACTTCGACCTCCGCGCCGACCTGGCTTCCGGCACCTTAAGCGGCGACGATGTCCCCCTGCGGACCATGGAGCTCTTCGACGGGCTCGGCCTTGCCGCCGCGCTCCGCGCCGATGGCTCCGTCGAGCTGCGCCGCGTCGGGCCGCCCCGCCGCAACGGGGCGTGAAACCTTCTCCCATCGGCCCTTAGAGAGCCGCCTGGCCTTCAACCGACAAATGCTATATACCGCAACCAAATGCCGCGGCCATGAGCCCCAGGCAGGCCCAGCTTACATCGAGGGACAGGAAGCTCATCGAGCACCTCCAGGCGGGTTTCCCCGTCGTCGCGCGCCCCTTCGAGGTCCTTGCCGAGGAGTTCGACATGGACGAGGCCACCTTCATCGAGTGGGTCACCGAGCTCGTCGCCGCCGGCCAGATCAAGTCGTTCCGGCCCACCCTGGAGCTCGAAGTCAAAGAGGAATGAGCCGCTTGCCGCAAAGGCGCGTGGCGCCCTCCCCGGCGTCCCCCGCGGAGGTCCGCCTTGTCGTGGCCACGCTCTACCGGCGCTACGGCAAGACCATGCTACCCCGCCGCAGCCCCTTCCGCGTTCTCATCTCGACCGTCCTCTCGCACCGGACGAAGGACGAGGTCACGCACGAGGCCTCGCGGCGCCTATTCGCCCGCTTCCCCGACGCGGCCCGCCTTGCCCGCGCCGACCCCGCGCAGGTCGCGTCCCTCATCCGGCCCGTCGGGTTCTACAACCAGAAGGCAGCGGCCGTTGTACGGATCTCCAACGAGCTCCTCCTGCGCTTCGGGGGGACCGTGCCGCGGGACATCGAAGCCCTCACGACCTTGCCTTCCGTGGGGCGCAAGACCGCGAACGTCGTCCTCGTGAACGGCTTCCGCCTGCCCGCGGTCGCCGTCGACACCCATGTCCACAGGATCTCGAACCGGTTGGGGTGGGTCGCCACGAAGCGCCCGGAGGAGACCGAGGCGGCGCTGCGCGCCCTTGCGCCCCGCGACTCGTGGCTCCACCTCAACGACGCCCTCGTGAACCACGGCCGCACGGTCTGCAAGCCCATCGGGCCCCGTTGCTCGATCTGCCCCGTCCTTTCGACATGCCGGCGGGTCGGGGTGCGCCCCGCGCGAGGCTTCGAGCCCGCGGCCCCCCGCCGCAAGGGGCGTGGGCCCTGATGCCGACCGTGAAGATCCCCCAGGCCCGCCGCTCTTGGGCGTCCCCCGTTTCCTTGCGCGCCGTCGAGTCGGCGGGCGCCGTGCGCGCGGCCCTCGAGGAACTCGGCTGGCCCTTCGAGCGCGCGAAGACCACGCGCTTCTACTCGAAGTTCGCGCTCGTGATCATGCTCCCCAAGGGCGCCCACGTCTTCCAGTTCCACGTCAAGGAAGGGCTCCCGTGCCTCATCGAGACCTGGGAGACCGAGGTCTCGCCGGGCGCCCTCATCGCGCACCTCAAGGTCGAGGGATTTCCGGCCGAAGAGGAGGGCGAGCTCAAGCGCTTCCTTAGTCTCTACGTGAAGGCCGTCGGCCGCGAGCCCTGGCGCTTCACGAGGCGCGAGCGCGGCCGCGCGGGCTACCTCCTCCCCGAGTTCTCGCGTGCACGAAAGGCCTGGGGCGCCCTCGGCTTCGATGTCCGCCCCCGCCGCTAGGGCTCCCCTCACTGCGGCGCCTGGCCAAAGAGGATCGTGTAGACGAGGGCCGCCAGGAACCAGAAGACGATGAGGATCGAGATCACCTGGTACACGCGCCGCTTGAACTTGCGCCGGCTGATCCTCAGCTTCCCGATCCGGATCTGGTCCGTCCCCGTCGACATCGCGCCCTCCTCCCCCCTACTGCGTCAGGTAGATCATCGTGATGAGGACGCCCACGAGCGCCTCGCCGATGATAAGGCCCGCAGCGACCATGAAGGTGTCGAGGACGCTGAGGATGTACCTCTTCTCCGACCACTTCTCGGCCTTCGACCGGGGCTCGAGGATCCGGAGCTCGTACCAGTCCCGCAGGATCCCCCCGAGGAGGTTCGGCGTCACCACGGACGTGGGGAAGTACATCCCGAGGCCGAAGGCCGTGCCCATCCCCGTAAGGTACTCCGCCGCAATCCCGATCCCCGCGCCGAGCAGGATGTACTGGACGAGGTACGCGGTCGCAGGGCCGCCGAGGATCGTCGAGGTGAACCCCGCGAAGGCGTTCGACTGCGGCGCAATGAAGTCGGCGCGCCCGCTCACCATGAGGATCGAGAAGACCGTCGCGGCGATCGCCGCCGCCACGGTCCCGGGGATGATCCCCGTGAGCGTCGAGCGCATGAGGTGGTAGGGCCGGTTCCCCACGTAGAGGCCGGCCTTGTAGTCGAGGATGATCGTGCCGCTCATCGTGATCGCGCAGCCGAAGACCGTCGCGCCGATGAGCGCGACGAGCGCAATCTCCTCCGGCCGCGTGCCGATGGCGAAGAGGATCCCCACGTAGAGGAGCAGGAAGAGGAAGGTCGTCCCCGAGACGGGCTCCTGGCCGGTCTCGCCCATGACCTTCACGGCAATCGCGCCCAGAGCAAAGGTCGCGGCAAAAAGGAGGCCCCCCAGCGCGATCGAGGGGCCGACCGAGAAGCCGCCCATCACGACGAAGATCGTCGGGATCGCGATGAGGATGAGGACAATGAGGATCACGATGTGGGAGAGCGGCCACTCGTACCACCCCTTGCCCGCGATGTAGTCCGTGCGCTCGCCTCCCCGGAAGGCGTTTCGCACGTCGCGGATCGCCGGCGCGAAGACCGCGTACATCTTGAACAGGGCGAGGAGGCCGCCCCCGAGGATCGCGCCGATCGCGACATAGCGCGCAATCCGCGCGAAGGCCACCGAGGAGGCCGGCGCCCCGAGGACGACTTCGGCGTCGTCAAGGTCGACGAACTGGTGGAGCGCCACGTCGTAAACCGGCGCGTGCGAGCTCACGGCGATCGGGATGATCACGAACCACGTTAGGAAGGAGCCCAGCGACACGAGCATCGCGACGCGGAAGCGCATGAACCACCCGATCCCGATGAGCAGCGAGGAGAGCCCGAGCTCGGGCCTCGTGTAGTGCTGCATCTCGGGCGGGACGTGGATGACGCCCGCCGAGTAGACCGAGTCGAGGCCGAGCCCATTGGCCACGAGGTCGAAGGGCGCGTGCTTGTCGGGTCCGAAGAACTCGCCGTCCTTGAGGAACGTGTAGCCGCCCGCCACCGCCGTCGTCCCGAAGATCAGCGTGATGAGCCGGCGCGCGTTGAAGGGCGTCCCCTTGTGGATCTCGTTGGCGATCTCCATGAGCTGCACGCTGACCTCGAAGCCGGGTGTCGGCAGGGGGTCGTCGACGAGCCAGATGCGCCGGAAGAGGATGAAGTAGACCGTGCCGAGCATCCCCGCCAGCATCGTCGCCAGGATCACGGTCCCGACCGGCGGGATTTCCGGGATCCAGTAGACGTTCGTGCCGTCCGGCAGGACATCGCGCACATAGGCGGTGCCGGCGTGGAGGAGCCACACGGCCGGGTAGATGAAGATGAATCCCGTGCCGATCGAGGTCGCCGCGGTCGCGGCCCCGCCCGCGTTGTTGTTGAGGGTCGGCTTCCACTTGAGGACCAGCCCGATCGCGTAGACCACGTAGCTCCCGCCAGCCACCGCAATGCCGACCTTGAGCCCGACGTACTCCGTAATGAAGGCGAAGATCGTCCCGACAAGGACGCCAAGGAGGATCGCATTCCAGCTCCACGGGCACATGTCGAAGGAGTCGCGCCGGTTGCGCTCCTCGAGGTACTCTTCGAGCACGCCCGTGTTGAAGTTCGCGTAGAGCTCGGGCGAATACCAGTCGACGGAGTCCGTTTCGATGGCCCGCAGGCCCTCCGGCGTGGCGGGGCGGCGGTAGGAGGACTTTCGAACGGCCATAGGATGGAACCGTCCAGAAGGCAGAGGAGGCCGCCGCTGGATCGGACGCACCTGTAATAAAGCCATTGAATTGGCTGGGCAACTTGCCGCAGGCCCACCCACGGCCGGGCCCTTCGCGTGCCCGCCGTGGGGGCAAAGTCCTTCGCTCGCCCATGCGCCTGGGGCCAGGTGATGCGCGCGGCCCGCAGGAAACCCAAGCCCAGCGCGTCGCTCTTCATGGTCGAAGTCCGCGCCCGCGACTGGGGGCGCCTTTGCGCGTTCTACCGCGAGGCCACCGGTTGGCCGGCGGCCATTGTCGACCGGGAAAACGCCTTTGCCATGTTCGGGAAGGCGCCTCCCTACATCGCGGTCGTAGGGGGCAGGCTGCGCGGGGAAGGCCGGCACTCGCGCGTCCTTCCAGACCTTGCCGTCAACGACTTGGAGGGCGCGCTGCGCCGCCTTTCCTTGGAAGGCGGGACCGTCCTTTCGCCGCCTTCCCCTTCGCCCGAGGGCTACCGGATCGCGCGCGCGTCGGACCCCGAGGGGAACGAGCTCCACCTTTTCGCTTGGGACGAGAAGGCGCCCTCGAAACCTCGACGAGCCGGAGTTCCTCGAAGTCGAAGCGCGCCCTCGAAAGCACGCGCGCCTCGAAGCCCGCCGGGACCGCGGCGAGGAACGCGCCCCAAGGCGAGAGCGAAGAGACCACGGTGAGCGCGCGGCCGCCTGCCTTGAGGCGCAGGGGGAGCGCCGCGAGGAACCGGCGGGTCACCGCGAGCCCATCGGCCCCGCCGTCGAAGGCGGCGTTGAGCGCGCCGGCGACGCGGTCTTGGGGCCCGGTCGGCAGGTAGGGCGGGTTGAAGACCACCAGGTCAAAGGCTCCCTTGCAGGGCGCGAAGAGGTCGCCCACGAAGAAGCGCACAGGGAGCCCCTCCGCTTGGGCGCGCGCGGAGGCCACGGCGACCGCCGCGGGGTTTACATCCGTCGCCTCGACACGCGCGCCGCGGCGCGCGAGCTCGAGAGCGATGTCGCCGCGGCCCGTGCCCAGTTCGACCGCCCGCTCGCCGGCCCGGACCTTGAGGCCCTCGAGCACGAGCTGCGTGTCCTCGGCCGGCGCATAGACCGTCGACTCGTCTTCGGCCATGTGCGGGCCCCCTTCCCAATGGGGCGGCGCGGCCCATCAACCTTTTCCCCGCTCGGCGCGCCCTCCACTGCGGGCGCCGGAATCCTCGAGCCAGGCTTACGTTCAAATCCAAGTCCTCTAATCCCCGCCGGGCTTACAGGGATGGGCACCACTCTCGTAGTCGAGGACGGCACCGTCGTCCCCGGGGTGGGCTTCGGCGCATACAAGACCGCCTTTGGCGAACTCGTCTTCAACACGGCGATGGCCGGCTACCAGGAGTCGCTCACGGACCCCTCGTACCGCGGGCAAGTCCTCCTCCAGACCTACCCGCTCATCGGCAACTACGGCCTCAACAGCTCGGACTTCGAGTCCGCCTCGCCCCAGGTGCGCGCCTATGTCGTGCGGGAGGCCTGCGACCTGCCAGTCCACCGGAACTCGAAGGAGACGCTCGACGCCTTCCTCAAGCGCTTCGACGTGCCGGGGATCTCGGGCGTCGACACGCGCGCCCTCACGATCCGGGTCCGCGAGCGCGGAACCTTGAAGTGCGCCGTCGTCAACGAGGAAGACCCCGACCTGCAAAAGTGGGTCGAGCGCGTACGGGCCGCGAAAGCGCCCGACCTTTCGAACCTCGTGGCCGAGGTGTCCGTCCCCTCGCCTATCGACCTCGGCGGCAAGGGGCCCACGATCGCGCTCCTCGACACGGGGGCCAAGGAGAACATCGTGCGCAACCTCTCGAAACTCGGCCGCGTCGTGCGCCTCCCCTTCGACACCCGCGCCTCCGAGGTCGAGGCCTTGCGGCCCGCCGGCGTCTTTGTGGGCAACGGGCCGGGCGACCCCGCCCACCCCGACCTCATGGGCACCCTCGTCCCCTGCTTGCGCGAACTCAAGGACAAGTACCCGACCGTCGGCATCTGCCTCGGGCACCAGCTCCTCGCGCTCTCGCTTGGGGCCGCGACCTTCAAGCTCAAGTTCGGACACCGCGGCGCGAACCAGCCCGTGAAGTTCCTCGACGGGGGCCGCGTCCACATCACCTCGCAGAACCACGGCTACGCGGTCGTGCAAGGCTCGCTGCCCGACGGCGCCCGCGTCACGCAGGTCAACGCCAACGACGGCACCGTCGAGGGCATCGAGGCGTCCGGCGGGCGCATCTGGTCCGTCCAGTACCACCCGGAGGCCGCCCCGGGGCCCTTAGACACGAACTTCCTCTTCGGCGCCTTCGCGCGGATGCTCGAGGGCAAGCCGGCCTTTGGCGGAGGTTGAGCCCCCCTTGCCCCTCGACCCGAAAATCCGCAAGGTCATGATCATCGGCTCCGGGCCGATCGTGATCGGCCAGGCCGCCGAGTTCGACTTCTCGGGCACCCAGGCGGCCCGCGCGATGCGCGAGGAGGGCATCCTCACGGTCCTCGTGAACTCGAACCCCGCCACGATCCAGACCGACCCCGACACGGCCGACCGCGTCTACCTCGAGCCCCTCAACGCCGAGGTCATCGAGAAGGTCCTCGAGCGCGAGCGCGTCGACGGGATCCTGTCGGGGATGGGCGGGCAGACCGCCCTCAACCTCTGCGCGGAGCTCGGCGAGCGCGGCACCCTCGACCGCCTCGGCGTGCGCCTGCTCGGCACCCAGCTTGCCGCCATCGAGGCCTCGGAGGACCGTGCGCTCTTTGCCGGGGCCATGCGGCAGATCGGCGAGCCGATCCCGAAGTCGGCGACCGCAGGCTCCGTCGCGGAGGCCAAGCGCATCGTGCGCGAGGTGATCGGGGGGTACCCCGCGCTCGTCCGCCCCTCCTTCACCCTCGGGGGGACGGGCGGGGGGATCGCGCGCAGCGAGGCGGAGCTCGAGGACATCGCGGGCCGCGGGCTCGCCTACTCGCGGATCCACACCGTGCTCATCGAGGAGTCCGTCCTCGGCTGGCAGGAGTTCGAGTACGAGGTCATGCGGGACGGCGCGGACAACGCGATCACCGTCTGCAACATGGAGAACCTCGACCCCATGGGGATCCACACCGGCGAGTCGATCGTCATCGCGCCCTCCCAAACCCTCTCGGACTACGACCACCAGCGCCTCCGCAGCGCCGCGCTCAAGGTGATCCGCCACCTCAAGATCGAGGGCGGCTGCAACGTGCAATTCGCGCTCAACCCCGACACGGGCGAGTACCGAGTGATCGAGGTGAACCCCCGGGTCTCGCGCTCGTCGGCCCTCGCCTCGAAGGTCACCGCGTACCCGATCGCGCGCGTCGCCGCGAAGATCGCCGTGGGACTGCGCCTCGACGAGATCCCGAACCGCGTCACGGGGATGACGCCCGCCTCCTTCGAGCCCGCGCTTGACTACTGCGTGGTCAAGCTCCCGCGGTGGCCCTTCGACAAGTTCCGCACGGCCGACCCCCACATCGGGACCCAGATGAAGTCGACCGGCGAGGTCATGGCGATCGGCCGCAGCGTCGAGGAGGCGCTCCTCAAGGCCGTCGCGTCCCTCGACATCGACCTCAAGTGGCTTGAGCCCCTCCGCCTCGACGAGATCCGGCTCATCGAGGAGCTCCTCGCCCCCACGGACAAGCGGCTCTGGGCCATCGCCGAGGCCCTGCGCCGGGGGATGGCGCCCGGTGAGGTCGCCGACCTCACGAAGTGGAACCTCTTCTTCGTTGAGAAGGTGCGCAAGATCGTCGAGCTCGAGGCCGAGCTTGCAGCAGCCGCGCCGCAGGTCCCCCCCCCGCTCCTTGCCCGCGCGAAGCGCACGGGCTTTACGAACCTCGCGCTTGCCAGGATCACCGGCAGGACCGAGAGCGAGGTCTTTGAGGCCGTGAAGGCGTCCGGCGCGCGCGCGACCTTCAAGATGGTCGACACGTGCGCGGCGGAGTTCGAGGCCAAGACCCCGTACTTCTACTCGACCTTCGAGGACGAGGACGAGACGCGCGCGAGCCCGAAGCGCAAGGTCCTGATCCTCGGCTCGGGCCCGATCCGCATCGGCCAGGGGATCGAGTTCGACTACTCCTGCGTCCACGGCGTGCTCGCCTGCCGCGAGGAGGGCTTCGACGCCCTCATGGTGAACAACAACCCGGAGACCGTGTCGACCGACTACGACGTCTCGACGCGCCTCTACTTCGAGCCCATCACCCTCGAGCACGTGCTCAACATCCTCGAGCGCGAGCGCCCCGAGGGCGTCATCGTGCAGTTCGGCGGCCAGACCTCCGTGAACCTCGCGGTGCCCCTCGAGCGCGAGCTCAAGCGCCGCGGCGACCTCAAGACCCGGATCCTCGGCACCTCGCCGGATTCCATCGACCTTGCCGAGGACCGGCGCCGGTTCGGCAAGCTCATGGACGAGATGGGCATCCCGCAGCCCAAGGGCGGCACGGGCTTCAGTTTCGAAGAGGTCAAGGACCTGGCCAAGTCGATCGGCTACCCGGTCATCGTGCGGCCCTCCTACGTCCTCGGCGGGAAGGCGATGGAGATCGTCCACACGCCCGAGGAGCTCGAGTTCTACGTTTCGAACGCCGCGCGGATTTCAAGCGAGCACCCGATCCTCGTCGACAAGTTCCTCCAGGACGCCGTCGAGGTCGACGTCGACGCGGTCTGCGACGGGAAGGACGTGTTCATCGGCGCCGTGATGGAGCAGCTCGAGGAGGCCGGCGTGCACTCGGGGGACTCCGCCTGCGTGATCCCGCCCCAGACGCTCGCGCAGGAGACCCAGCGCACGATCGAGGACTACACGCGGCGGATTGCGCGCGCCCTCAAGGTCGTGGGGTGCGTGAACCTCCAGATGGCCGTCAAGGACGGCACGGTCTATATCCTCGAGGCGAACCCCCGCGCCTCCCGAACGGTTCCGTACGTCTCGAAGGCCATCGGGATCCCCCTTGCGAAGGTCGCGACTAAGGTGATGCTTGGCAAGCCTCTCGCCGACTTCGACCTCAAGAAGCGCGGAGAGCACTCCGTGTCCGTGAAGGTCCCCGTGTGGCCCTTCCAGAAACTGCCCGGCGTCGACGCGATCCTCTCGCCCGAGATGAAGTCGACCGGCGAGTCGATGGGGTGGGACCGGACCTTCGGGGTCGCCTACTACAAGGGGCTCCTTGCCGCCGGGGCGCGCCTGCCGCTCGAGGGGACCGTCTACCTCACGGTGCGCGACGAGGACAAGCCCAAGCTCGTCCCCGTGGCGGCCAAGCTCGCGGCCTGCGGCCTCACGCTCTGCGCGACGAAGGGCACGGCGACGCACCTGCGCGAGCACGGCCTCAAGGTCGAGACCGTGTTCCGCGTGTCGGAACGCCAGGCGCCCGACGCGCTCGACCTCATGCGCCGGGGGCAGATCCGCCTCATCATCAACACGCCTACGGAAGGGTCGGGCGCCAAGCGCGACGGTGCGGCCATGCGCCGCCTGGCCGTCGACCTCGGCATCCCCTTCATCACGATGATGTCCGCCGCCCGCGCCGCAGCGCAGGCCATCGAGGCCGCCAAGGCCGCCCCGATTGAGGTCCGCGCGTCCTTTGAGTACCTCGACGCGCCGCCCCGCGAGGAGCCGAAGGGGGCCTTCCCCCGCATGGCCGCGCGCTGAGGGGCGGCCCAGCGGCGCCTTCCTTTTTTTCGAATCGCGCCTTACTCTCTTTGCGCGCCCGTTAAAATAGCGCCCCGCCGATGGCCCCCGCCGGAGGCGAAAGGTGGCCGGCTCGAAGCCCAAGGGTTCGCCCCGCCGCACCGCCACGCCCGTCGACGCGGTGTTTTCGGCCCGCAGCATCGCCGTCGTGGGCGCCTCGCGCGACCCCCGCTCGATCGGCCACACGATCGTCCGAAACCTCGTGCGCGACGGCTTCCGGGGGACCGTGTACCCCGTGAACCCGCGGGCCGACCACATCCTCTCGATCCGCGCCTACCCCTCCGTCTCGCGCATCCCCGGGCCGGTCGACCTCGCCGTGATCTGCGTGCCCGCCGCCCTCGTGGAGGCCGCCCTCGAGGAGTGCGGGCGCAAGGCCGTGCGCGCGGCAATCGTGATCACCGCCGGCTTTAGGGAGGTCGGTGAGGAAGGGCGCCTGCGCGAGAAAGCCGTCGAGCGCGTCCTTGCGAAGTTTGGGATGCGGGCGGTCGGCCCCAACTGCATGGGGTGCATCACGACGGCGCCCGACGTGTCGATGAACGCGACCTTCGCGCTTGGCATGCCCCGCCGCGGGAACGTCGCGATGATGAGCCAGTCCGGCGCGCTCTCGGCCGCCATCATGGAATACGCGCGCGGGCAGAACATCGGGTTCTCGAAGTTCGTGTCGATGGGCAACATCCTCAACGTCGACACCGTCGACCTCCTCGAGTACTTCGGGCGCGACAAGGCCACGTCCGTGATCCTAATGTACCTCGAGACCTTCGGCGACGCCGCGCGCTTCGCCTCCGTGTGCCGGCCGCTCTCGAAGCGCAAGCCCATCATGGCTGTGAAGGGCGGGCGCACCGCCGCAGGCGCCCGCGCGGCGCGCTCCCACACGGGCGCCCTTGCCGGGTCCGACGCGGCGGTGCAGAGCCTCTTCGACCAGTGCGGCGTGATCCGCGCCAACACCCTCGAGGAGCTCTTCGACTTCACCCAGGCCCTCTCGGGCGCGCCGCTGCCCAACGGCCGCCAGGTCGCGATCGTGACGGACGCGGGCGGCCCTGCGATCATGGCGACCGACGCGCTCCCGGCCTGCGGGCTCGCGCTCTCCCGCCTCTCCCTTCGCACGAAGGAGCGGCTCAAGCGCGCGATGCCCCCGGAGGCCTCCGTCGAGAACCCCGTCGACATGATCGCCTCGGCCGACTCGAACCGGTACCGAAGGGTCCTCAAGATCGTCCTTTCCGACGAGGGCGTCGACGGCGCGATCGTGATCTGCGTGCCGCCCGTCATCATCGACGTGGAGGCCACCGCCGAGGCGATCTCCGAGGTCGCCTCCGCCTCGGGCAAGCCCGTCCTTGGCGTCTTTATGGGCGCGGACTATGCCTCGAAGGGCCGCTCGATCCTCGAAAGCCACGGCGTGCCCTCCTTCCTCTTCCCCGAGTCGGCCGTGCGCGCCTTCGCGGCGATGGCCGAGTACGCGCGGATCCGCGCGCGCCCCGTGGGGCGCGTGCGGCGCTTCCGCGTCGACCGCGCTTGCGCGCGCCGGGTCCTCGAGCTCGCCCACCGGGAAGGCCGCGAGGCGCTCAAGGACCGCGAAACGATCGCGCTCCTTGCCGCCTACGGGATCCCCATGCCGCGCACGACCTTTGCCGCAAACGCAGAGGACGCGATCCTCCGCGCCCGCGAGATCGGCTACCCCGTCGCCCTCAAGGTCTCCTCGCCCAAGGTCTCGCACAAGACGGAGGTCGGAGGCGTCGTCCTCGACCTGCGATCCGACGCGGAGGTGTTCCACGCCTACCACAAGCTCCTCGAGAAGGCCCGGAAGCACGGGTTTGCCGACTTCCTCGAAGGCGTGATCGTCCAGCAGATGGTCCTCGGCGGCCAGGAAGTCATCATCGGCGCGACGCGCGACGTGCAGTTTGGCCCCATGGTCGCTTTCGGCCTCGGCGGCGTCTTCGCGGAGTACTTCAAGGACGTGAACTTCCGCATCGCGCCGCTCACCGACGTCGACGCCCGCGAACTCGTCCGCTCGATCCGCGCCTTCCCCGTGCTCGAAGGCGCCCGCGGCGCGCCCCCTTCCGACGTGCGCTTCCTCGAGGAGACGGCGCTGCGCGTCTCCCAGCTTGTCGCCGACTTCCCGGACATCCTGTCCCTCGACCTCAACCCCTTCCGCGCCTTCGAGTCCGGAAAGCGCGGCCTTGCCGTCGACGCGCGCGTCTTCCTCACGCCCCGCCCCGCCCACGGATAGTCGGCCGCGCCAATCCCCTAACTTTATAACGCGAAAGCCGGGTGCTCGCGGCACATGTATCCAGTGGCTTTCCACAGCGCCCAGCGCACGATCCAGGTGTGGGCGACCGTGGGAGTTGTCGTCTTCGGTTCCATGAGCTTTGTCGTGGGAACGGCGATCCTCAGCGGCTCGGCCCCGCCCGCGGCGCTGCGCGCCTACAATGTGACGTTCGCGAACTTCACGGACACGCTCACGGGCGCCTCCGGGCAGGCACCCCAGCGGGCCACCACCGAGGTCGAGGTCACGGTGACCGGCGCGAACATCACCTACGTAATCTTCAGCATCACGTACGTCGACAACACGGTCTCGCCGCTCTTCAACCCCGCCGTGACCGCGACGATCACGGGGCCGAACGGCACGGGCAGCGCAACGGGTTCGGTGCCTGCAGGCGGCGCGGACTTCACGGTCGCCGTCCCGAATGAAAAGCCCGCGAACCAGACGGTCGAGGCCGCAAGCGAGGCCGAGGCGCTTGCCGAGGCCGCGGGCAATTTGACGGACCCCGACCTCGGGACGGGCCGGTGGACCGTTTCGTTGGACGTGGGGTCGCCTCTCGGCGGGCTCCTTCGCCCCGGCGCGACGATCACGTATTCGATCGACCTCGCGGTTTGGTTCTTCTCGGGAAGCGCGAAGCCTGCCTGAGAGCGTTTTTTTCGTGGGGAGGGGGTCAGTGACCGACGGGGAGAAGCCCGCCGCCCGAGGCGGCCTCTTCCTCTCTCAGGAAGCCAAAGAGCGCATCCTCATCCGCAAGCCGCTCTCCGACATCCTCGTCGAGACGGAGAAGGGGCCCCACCTCAAGCGCGAGCTCGGCCCCTTCCAGCTCACGGCCCTCGGCGTGGGCGCGATCGTCGGCACAGGGATCTTCGTGCTCATCGGGCCGGCCACCGGCAACTTCGCCGGGCCCTCGATCATCGTGTCGATGCTGATCGCGGGGCTCACCTGCGCGCTCGTCGCACTCTGCTACACGGAGCTCGCCTCGATGATCCCGGTCGCTGGGTCCGCGTACACGTACTCCTACGCGACGCTTGGCGAGTTCTTCGCCTGGGTCATCGGCTGGGACCTCATCCTCGAGTACGCCGTTGGCGCGGTCGCCGTCGCGATCGGCTGGTCGGGGTACTTCTACAACCTGACGGCCGGCCTCGGGATGCCCTGGGCGATCACCCACCCGCCGGGCGTCTGCGACCCGCTCGGTGTGGCTGGCTGCGGCGTCATCAACCTCGCGGCCATCGGGATCGTGCTCCTGCTTGCCTTCATGCTCGGGCGCGGCGTCAAGGAGGCCGTGAACTTCAACACGGTCATCGTCCTCATCAAGCTCTGCGCGCTCGCGATCTTCGTGGCCGTCGGCCTCTTCGCCGTGTCCGGCGCGTCCTTCAGCCCCTTCCAACCGATGGGGTGGGGCGGAACCTTCACGGGCGCCGCCCTCATCTTCTTCGCCTTCATCGGGTTCGACGCGGTCTCGACGGCCGCCGAAGAGGCCAAAGACCCCGCCAAGGACATGAAGACCGCGATCCTCGGCTCCCTCGGCATCGCGTCGATCGTCTACATCAGCGTCGCCTTCGTCCTTGTCGGCATGCTCACGCCGACCTGGGGGCTTGCCGCCCTCGGCAGCTCCCCCTCGGCGCTTGCCGACGCGCTTGGCCAGCACGGCCAGACCGCAGTCGCCGCGATCGTCGCCGGCGGCGCGCTCGCCGCGATCACGAGCGTGCTGCTCGTCTCCCTCTACGCGCAGCCGCGCCTCTTCTTCGCCCTTGCGCGCGACGGCCTCCTCCACGACCGCTTTGCGCAGCTCGACCCGAAAACCCACGTGCCCAAGAAGACGATCTACCTCACCGGGTTCATCGTCGCGTTCTTCGCCGGGTTCGTCCCCATCGGCGAGGCCGCCGAACTTACGAACATCGGCACGCTCTTCGCCTTCGTCCTTGTCGGCATCGGCATCATCTGGCTGCGCCGCCACGAGCCCAACGCGGTGCGCCCCTTCCGCGTCCCCCTCTTCCCCATCGTGCCCATCGGCGCGATCGCCATGTCCCTTGTCCTCATGCTCTCGTTGCCCTTCGTCACCTGGATGCGGTTCGGCCTCTGGCTGATGGCCGGGCTCTGGATCTACGCGACCTACGGGCTCTTCCACAGCCGGCTTGCCGCGCGCAAGTATGGGATCCCCGGGCCCGCCTTGCCGCCACCGCCGTAGGGTCGAGGGGACGCCAGGGGGCCCTTCGCGCGTGGCGACCCGTCCGTCCGCCCCCCCGCGAAGGCGCCCGTTTCTTGGCCTTGGCGTGTCGGCCCTCGCGATCTCGACCTCCGCGCCCCTCGTGTTCGCAACGGGGGCACCGGCCGGCGCCATCGCGTTCTGGCGCCTCGCGTTCATGGCCCTCCTCGTCCTTGGCGCGCTCCTTGCCCTCGAGGGCCCCCGCGCGCTCCTCGTGCCCCGCCTCGAGGCCGTCCTCCTCCTCGGCCTCGGCGCCGTGCTCGGCGCGCACTTCGGTTTCTGGATCCCCTCCGTCAAGGAAACCTCGCTCACCGCCTCCGTGGTCATCGTCACCTCCCACCCGGTCCTCGTCGCGGCCGCCTCGCACATCTACCTGCGCGAACGGGCCTCGCCCGCTGCCGTCGCCGGGATCCTCGCCGCCCTTACGGGCGTCGCCCTGATCTTCGGCTCCGACCTTGCCAAGCCCAACCTCGTCGGCGACCTCCTCGCCGCCGGGGGCGCCGTGACTCTCGGCCTCTACCTCCTCGTCGGCCGCCTCAAGCGGCGCGAGGGCCTGCCGGTGCTCGTCTACACGACCTATGTCTACGGCGGCGCCGCCCTCACCCTCCTTGCCGCCGCGCTCCTTTCGGGCGCGCCGCTTGGCCCCCCCGCGGGCAGCGACCTCGCGCTCATCCTTGCCATGGCGCTCGTGCCGGGGATGCTCGGCCACACGCTCTACAATTGGACGCTTAGGTACCTTAGCGCGACGGTCGTCTCCGCAACCCATGTGGCCGAGCCGATCGGTGCGTCTCTCCTTGCGCTCTGGCTCTTCGGCACCCAGCCGCCGCCCTTGACCGCGCTTGGCGGCGCCATCACGCTTGCCGGCGTGCTCCTCGTAATCGCCGCGGAGGGCCGCGGGGCAAAGCCCCCGCGCGCCCGGCCCCCCTAGGTATTTATCGCGAGTCCCCTGCTCTCGTTGGCTTGGTGGGGGCCAGCGTGGCCAACGAAGAAAGCGAGGGCGGCAAGCCCCGGCAAAAACCCGCGCCGCCCGGCGTGCGCATCCGCGCCTCCGAGGAGGGCGCCAAGGCCGTTGCGCCCGCCCGCTCGCTGGAGACCCGGCCGACTCCCGAACCCCAAAACGCGCCTCCTCCACTCGCCGACGGGGCCTCCCTCGCACCGGAGGGCCATAAAGCCGCCAAGGTCGCGGGCGTTCCGCCGGGGGGAACGGCCTCCCCGCCCGGCAAACCCCCGCCGCCCCACGTCCAGCGCGGCGGGCCCGCGC
>DATEUP010000121.1:0-11993 GCA_035283065.1 Thermoplasmatota archaeon
CCGTCGAGGACGCCGAGTCGGTGGGCGCCATGCTCGTCGCCGTCCAGGACTTCGTAAAAGATTCGTTCAAGCGGGGGAGCCCCGTTGACCGGATGGGCTACGGCGACAACGTGATCCTCATCGAAAAGGGGGAATACGCGATCCTCGCGGTCACGGTCTTCGGCGACCCGGACCGGGAGTTCCGCGACCTCCTCGTGGAGACCGTCCGCAAGGTCGAGATGACCTACGCGGGCGTCATCGAGAAGTGGGACGGCAGCCGCACGGCGCTAAAAGGGGTCGAAGCGATCCTCGCGCCGGTCTGGCAGCTCACCGCGGACCTCACGCGCGGCGACGTCCTGCTTGCAACCACGGCCCGCGAGGTCCAGATGCTTTCGGGTGTCGAGTTCTTCCAAGGTTTCGTGCGCCTCAAGGTCGGCGTGGTCAACAACACCGCGAGCGTGATCACGAACGTCACCGTCGACCTCGACTTCAACGCGGACGTCCTGCGCCTCCACAAGATCGAGCCTGCGGGCTACAAGTCGGCCGCCGCCAAGGTGGTGCTCGGCGTCCTCCAAGCCGGGGAGAAGGCCACGCTCGCGTACTACTTCGACCCGCAGATCTGCACGTCCTCGGCAATCGACGGGTCGTGCCGTTACAAGGACCCCGAGGGCCGCCAGCACATCGTCCAGATGAAGAGCCGCCAGGCCGAGGTCGTCTGCCCGCTCTTCTTCACGAAGGAGCAGGCAAACACGGCGATGCTGAAGCGCCTCGTGGAGGCGGAGCTGAAGCAGTTCGACGTGCGCGCCTACTCGTTCAAGCCGGGCCCTGCCGACGCGACGCTCACGCCCCTCTTCGAGGCGATGAAGAGCGCGGTGATGGCCCATGACGTCCAGACCGTGCGCTCCTTCGAGCGGCGGCGGCCTTACATTGGGGAGGCGTGGTTCTACGGCAAGACCCAGGTCAAGGGCTACCAGATGGTGATTCGGACTATTGTGGACCAGGAGAAAGGCCGCGCGGAGTTCTTCGTGGCCTCGACGGCCATGCGGTCCGTCACGGGGCTCCTTGCCGAGCTCAACCACACGTTCCACTCGTCCGTGGCCGGCCGGTTTGTGGAACTCGGGCTCACCCCCCTGTTTGAGGCGAGCGTGCGCGACACCTATGCCGACCCCCGCGCGGTCTCGAAGATGCTCGAGGGCGAGGCCGAGGCCACCGAGAACGAGCCCGCCTGACGGGTGTTTGGTGAAGGCCTCCGGGCGCTCGTGCTCGGTCCTGGCCCAATCCTGCGCCCCCCGTAACCCCTACTCTCCCCCCACCAACTTGATATCGCGACCGGCGGCAGTTGGCCCGACGGGGCGAGAGCTTGACGAAGCACTCTTCGACGTACGGCCGGCATTCGACGATCACGCGCGCGCTTTCGCCTGCCCTTGGCGCCGCCGTGCTCGTCGCGGTCCTGGCGGCCGCCTCGGTTGCGCCCGCGCTCGCCTCCGCCCCGCAGGCCGTCGGGTGGGGCGCGGCCACGCTCGTCGAGAGCGACACGACCGAGCCGGCCTTGCAGCCGCACGTCGCGCTTGACGAGAGCGGCTCCGCGGTCGCCGTATGGCACCAGGTCGCAGGCGCGCGGGCAAGCGTCTGGGGCAACCGCCTGACGCCGGGCGCGGGCTGGGGCGTCCCGACGCTCCTGGAGACCGACGACGCGGGCGACGCCTCCTTCCCCGACGTGGCGGTGGACAAAGGGGGCAACGCCACGGCCGTGTGGATGCAGAACGTCTCCGTCTTCAGCATCTTTTCAAGTCGCTTCGAACCGGGCCGCGGCTGGGGCCGGCCCGTGCTCATCGAAACGGACGACGCGGGCCACGCGTTCTACCCCTTCGTGGCGGCAGACGCTGCAGGGAACGCGATCGCGGCGTGGTCGCAATTCGACGGGACGCGCCAGAACATCTGGGCGAACCGCTACACGCAGGCGGCCGGATGGGGGACGGCCACGCTCCTCGAGACGGACAACGCGGGGTCAGCGTTCTGGCCGCAGGTCGCAATCGACGCGGCCGGGGACGCCGTGGCCGTTTGGTACCAATCCGACGGCACGCGCACGAACATTTGGGCCAGCCGCTACACAGCCGGCGCGGGTTGGGCGACCGCCGTGCTCCTCGAGAACGACGACGCCGGGGGCGCCGTCGACCCGCAGGTCGCGCTCGACCCCGGAGGCAACGCGACGGTCGTGTGGTCCCAGTCCGACGGGACGCGGCCGAGCATTTGGGCGAACCGCTACACGGTCGGGTCGGGCTGGGGCGCGCCCGCGCTCATCGAGACCGACGACGCCGGGTGGGCATCGAGGCCTTCGGTCGGCGTGGACGCCTCTGGCGTCGCGCGCGTCGTGTGGTCGCAGTCGAACTTCTTCCGGTATTCCATTTGGACGAACCGGTTCGTGCCGGGCGCGGGGTGGGGGACGCGCGCCCTCGTGGAGACCCTGGACACGGGCGACGCGTACTACCCGCGGATTACCGTGGCGCCAACGGGCGAGGCCGTGGCCGTCTGGCAGCAGAGCGACGGAGCGCGGGAGAACATCTGGGCGAATCGGTTCGAGCCGACGCTCGGCTGGGGCGCCGCGCAGCTGCTCGAAGGTGACAACGCCGGGCGGGCCCTGATCCCGCGGGTCGCAGGCAACGCCCGCGGGGATGCGGTCGCGGTCTGGTACCAGACCGCCGGCGGCATCGAGCACATCTTGGCAAACGCGTACACGGCGCAGGACCAAACGCCGCCTCCCCTGACCCTCGAGGGTCCGGCCGAGGGCACGCTCACAAACCGGTCGGCCCTATGGGTCTCGGGCCGCACGGAGCCGGGCGCACTCGCATCCGTGAACGGCGTGGAGGCCTTCGTGGCCGCAAACGGCTCGTTCGGGCTCACGGTCGCGCTTGCCCCCGGACCCAACGCCCTCAAAGTGGCCGCGCGCGACGCTTCGGGCAACGAAGCGACCGCGTGGGTGAACGTGACGTTCGAGGACCCAGTGCCTGGCATCGAGGCGCGGTTGCGCGCGGCCGAAGGGGCCCTTGCGGCCGCGCAAGCGGACCTGGCCGCCTCGCGTGCGCGGCTTGCAGAGGCCGAGGCCGAGGGGAACGCGACGCAAGCCGAACTTGCCGCGGCGCGCGCGGACCTCGCGAGCGCCGAGGCGAACGTGGACCTGTTGGAAAGCGCCCTCAACTCCACGCGGGCGGACGTGGCCCTCGTCGGATCGGAACTCCAGAATGCGAGCGTCCGCCTCCTCGTGGTCGAGGGCGAGGCGAGCGCGCTCAAGGGCGACCAAGCCTTGGCGCAAGCAAGGGAGCGTGAACTTTCAGCGGCGCTGCAGTTGACCACGGCGGTCGCGACCGCCGGGTTCGCGCTCGCCCTTGGGGCCCTCGCGGTGATCGCCGCGGCAACTCGCGCCAAAGGCCGCGAGCCTGGGGGGAAACCGTAAGCTCGCCCATGGGTGGCGGCAGCTCGGCTCAACAAGCCCATAGGGCGCCCTCACCGTCGCACTAAAGGGTTATCTTGCACGGCAGAGGTTCCGCCGCCGGGGTTCAGCGGTCATGGTCTCCTCCGAAGGTGAACCTCGCGTAGAGTCGAAGGAGCCCGGAGTCGCCGCCTTCCGGGGCCTCGCTCGGTCGATCTCGAGGCGCAGCCGCGTGATTGTCGTGCTCTGGGTCGCGGTGCTGGCCCTCAGCCTGCCCTTCGCGCTGCGCGTCGGGGAGATCCAAAGTTCGGGCTCCGGGGGCTTCGACGTCCCGGACGCGGAGTCCGTCCGCGCCTCAGAGATCCTCGACGAGCAGTTCCCGCGGGCCTTCGCGAACTCGAGCGCAATCATCGTAATTCAAGGCGGGGACGTGACGAGCGCCGAGGCGCGGGACTTCGTGCTCGGCCTCGAGGACCGGCTCACGGCGCCAGGCGCCCAACCCAACCTCACGTCGTTCACCTCCGTCTACTCGGTTGAACGCATCGCGCTCACGGAGACCGCCCTCCAGACGGCCCCGATGCTGGCGGGCGCGAAGTTCAACGCGTTCGTCGTTTGGGGCGTGCCCGCGACCTACCTTGGTTACTGGAGCGCCTCGCTTGCCGCCGCGCCGAGCCTCAACGTGAGCGAGCGCGACAGCGCGGCCCACAACAACACGACGGCCTTCCTGGCCGGGTTCACTGCGGGCCAGGACGCCGCGTCGGGCGCGCTTGTGAACGGGTCCTACCTCGCCTTCTACGGCGCGTGGGCGGCCAACGCTTCGGGGGCGCCGGACCCGCAGGGCCGCATGACAAGCGCCGTGGACGCAAGCGTCACGGCCGTCGCGGGCTCGATTGGCGACCCGGCCGCCCGGGGGCTTTTCCTCGGCGTTCACCGCTTTCTCAACGCCTCGACGTTTGGCAACGACAGCGCGATCTACGCATTCGTGAACGGCCAGCTGGCGGCCTTCTCGCTTGCTCCCCTGCCCCTGCCCTTCCTCGCGGCCGTCGACGCCCTTGGCCCCACCCCCGACCGTGAAGGCGCCGAGGCCCTTGCGAACGCGACCTTGAGGAGCGGGACGCTCGCGAGCTACCCGGTCGCGCTGCCGGAAGACGCCCTTCGCGGGTTCGTCGCCGCCGACGGCCAGACCATGATCGCGGTCGCGGGCTACGACCGCGCACCCGTCGGGTTCGGTTCCGTGGGCGCAGACCCCGTGCTCCTCAACATCCGCAAGATGCGCGCGAACATCACCGACCTCAAGGCCGTGCAGGGCGCGCCGCAGGAGGTCCTCGTAACGGGCAACGCCGCGACGTCCCTGGACTCCGCGGAGTCCGGCGAGAAGGACTTCTCGCGCATCGAACCGGCCACGATCGGCGCGATCCTCTTCCTCGTGAGCCTCTTCTTCTTCGCGGCGTTTGTCGTCCTCGTCCCCCTTGGGTCGATCGGCTTTGCCCTCATGATCACCCAGGGGCTCGTCTTCCTCATCGGGAAGTACCTCGTCCACGTCCCCGACACGACGCTCACGTTCCTCTTCACGATCGTCCTTGGCGTCGGGATCGACTACGCCGTCTTCATCATGGCCCGCTACCGCGAGGAGCGGGCAGCGGGCGCCGACCGCGACAGCGCGGTCCAGACCGCCGTCACGTGGGCCGGCGAGAGCATCACGACGAGCGGCGCGACGGTGATCATCGCGTTCGGCATCCTCGCGATCGGCTCCTTCGAATTCCTCCAGGCGATGGGGTACGCGGTCGGCGTCGGGGTCGCCGTGGCGCTCGCGGTCAGCCTCACGCTCATCCCCGCGCTGCTCAAGCTCCTCGGGAACCGGATCTTTTGGCCGAACTCCGGCAAGCGGCTCGACGCGCGCATCGAGCGCGCGCGCGCCAAGCGTCAAGCGGGCCACGAGACCTACTTCCGCCGCGCGGCTAAGTTCTCCGTGAACCACGCAAAGGCGGTGCTCCTCGTCGCCGTCCTCCTGTCGGTCCCGACGACCTACCTCAGCCTCACGGGAGCCACCTCGTTCGACTTTATCGCGGGGCTGCCGGACACGGAATCGAGCCGCGGGCTTGACGCGATGCAGGACGCCTTCGGGGCGGGCCAGCTCGGCCCTACGCAGGTGGTGGTCGTGTTCCCCTTCGACATCGCGAACAACACGTCCCTGCTGCCTTCCGCGCACGCGGCGCTCGACGGGTTCGCAGACCGCATCGTCAACCTCTCGAACGTCCGGGACGTGTCCGGGCCGACGCGGCCCAAAGGCACGCACCGCGACCCCTCGGACGACCTGAACCTCTCGGGGGGCGAGCGTTCGGACATCGCGTCGTTCATCGGGCGGGACAACCGCACGGCCCTGCTTACGGTCATCTTCTCCGAGGAGCCGTTCACGCGCAATTCGATGGACACGGTGCGGGGCATCCGGGCCCTCGCCAAGGAGCTCCAGGCAAGCGACGCGACGCTTGGCGCCTCGAGGATCTACGTGGGCGGCCAGAGCGCCCTCACGCTCGACTTTGCCAACACGATGGACGAGCAGTTCCTCCAAATGCGCGTCCTTGTCGTCATCGCGATCTACATCATCCTGCTCTTCGTCCTCGGGTCCTACCTGCTCCCGCTCTCCGCGATCCTGTCCGTGACCCTGTCCATCACATGGGCCTTTGCCGCCACGCTCCTCTTCTTCAACCACGTCCTTGGCCACGAGGTCCTCTTCCTCATCCCCCTCATCCTCTTCGTCCTCCTGATGGGGATCGGCATGGACTACAACATTTTCATCCTCACGAGGATCCGCGAGGAGTCGGAGAAGGGCAAGGGCCCGAAGGAGGCGGCCGTCGACGCCGTCGAGGCGACGGGCGGGATCATCACGGCGCTCGCGCTCATCCTGGCGGCGGCCCTGGGGTCCCTGATGCTCTCGGAGAACACGATGCTCCAGGGGTTCGGGTTCGCGATCGCCTTTGCGGTGATCTTGGACGCCATGGTCGTACGCACGTACCTGGTGCCCGCAGTGATGGCGCTCCTGGGGCCGCGCGCGTGGGTGGGTCCAAAGCGGCTGCGGCGCGTGGACCCGGAGGCGGTCAGGAAGGCGGCGGTCCAGGGGACCGAATCGTCGGAAGGCTCCAAGTGATCCGGCCGGCCCGCGTTTGCAGGTCTCCCGGCCCCCGTTACTTCTTGCGTGGCTTGGGCGGCCGCTTTTCGGCCACGGCCTCTTGTTCGATCTCGCGCTTGCGTGCAAGGGCCCGCTTGTGCTTGGGATTTGCCCGCAGCGCTTCCCGGTACCAGTGGACCGCTTCGTCGGCCCGGCCCGCCGCGTCGAGGAGTGCGCCTTTGCCGTAGAGGGCTTCGGCTGAGCGCGGCTCAAGGCGCAGCGCCTCGTCGAAGGCGCGGAGCCCGTCCTTCACCTTGCCCTGGCGGCCGAGCGCGACGCCGAGGTCGTGCCAGGCAGCGAGGTCGCGGCGGTTGATCGAAAGGGCGCCGCGAAGGGCCTTCTCGAGGATGTCGGGCCGCTCGGCGCGTTTGGCAAGGTCGGCGAAGAGTTCCCACGCGGGCACCGCCTTGGCGTGGGCCGCTGCGGTGGCTTCAGCCGCCTGCAACGCTTCGGGTAGCCGCCCCAACGCGCCGAGGAGGCGCGCCCGCAGGACCTGAGCACCCTGGTGGCCGGGCTCGAGCCTCAGGAAGGCCTCGGCCGCCTCGAGCGCCTCCGCGTGCCTGGTCTCGCGGGCAAGGCTCTCCGCGAGGCCGATCCATGCGCCCTTGTGCAGGGGCGCGAGTCGGACCGCCTCGCGGAAGCATGCTTGCGCCTTGTCCTCCTTCCCCTTGAGGGCGAGCGCGCTGCCGTGCTCGAATTGGAGCTCAGGGTCGTCCTTGCCGGCGCGGTAGAGGTCGAGCTTGGCAAGGCGCGCCTCCTTGGCCATACCCAGCTTTCCAAGCAAGTCGATCTTCCAGCGCCACGCGAAAGTGGACACAGGGTCGACGCGCAGCATCTCGTCGACCGACTTGAGTTCGTCCTGCGGGCGGCCCATTCTTGCCTGCGCGAGCGCGCGGGCGTGCCAAACGTCGAACTGTCCCGGGTTCAGCTTGAGGGCGCGGTCGAACGTCTCGACCGCTTGCCAGAAGTGGCCGGCCGCGAGGTGCGCGTGCCCGCGATTCACCCAAGAGTCCGTGCGGTCGGCGGAGAGGCGCAGGGCCCGGTTGTATGCCTGGACCGCCTCGTCGAACCGCGAAAGCGCGGCAAGAGCCGAACCTCGCCCGTCCCAGCTGTCGGCCTCCTCGTCCTCGAGGCGGATCGCCGCGTCGAAGGCCGCCAGCGCCTCGGCGTGCCGCCCGAGCATCGCGAGCGCGACGGCGCGGTTGTACCAGCCGTCGGGGACCTGGGAGAGCGCCCGGGTCACGAAGTCGAAATCCAGCAAGGCCTCCTCAGCGCGCCCCGCATTCGCGTGGGCCACACCCGAGGCGAAGTGTTCCCGCACCGCGACGGCCTTGGGGTCGGTGGCCGACAACGGCAAGCCGGCCGGGAGCATCAACCGCAGGCGCGGAGGGCGCCTGCCTGGAGGGCTTAAAGGCGGGCGCGGCGCGGGCGGGGGGGATTCGACCGTCGACAATTCCACACGACCCAGAAGGGATTTCCTCTTAGGTCGACGTAAGACAAAAAGGAACCCGTGCCGCGGGGGCGACGCACCGGGGCGAAGGGGGGTTCCCACGCTCGCCGTTCCCGGCGCGGCGCCGCAGTCGAAAGCTTCTTGTTGAACAGCGGTTGAGGATTGCGGCCGTGGGTGAACACTTCGGCTTCTGGGCGGTCGTTGCAACCCTCGTGGTCATCAACGCGGGGTACACGGGCTGGGCGTTGAGCCTGCCAGCGCACGAGGGCGAGCCGTTCTACTTCGAGGTCGACGTCCCCGACAACGTCACTTCGGCGACAAACCCGGACGATGTCGTCGCGCGGCTTGCCTCCGCAGGCTTTGCCGTCGAGCGGGACAACGACACCGGCATTGGGGCCCTGATAACCGCCACACGCGGCAACAACCCGCAGGAGGTCGTGCGGTTTTGGCGGCTCGGCGGCACGGCGGGCGCGTCGGTGTCCGTCTCGCTGCGGTGCATGGTCTCCTACATGCACGACAGGTGCCCCGGCGACGACGAGGCCGGGCTGCGCGCGCGAACGCAGGTGGTGCTCGCCGCGGCGCAGCTGCCGGTCGACGCCAACCAAGGGTCATGGGGCGACAACGACTTCGAGACGTGGCGTGAGTTCGGCCTCATGGTGGGTCAGATCGGCTTGGCGGTCGTGTCGGCAATCGCTTTCGTGGTGGCCGTCGCCGTCTCCCTTGTCTGGCAGGGGCGCAGGTCGCGGGCACCGGCAGGGCGTTGGTTGTGGCCCCCGCCGCCTCCTCAGGTTTGAGCGATTCTGGCGGCGCAGGTGGGGCGGGTCTGAGTCGGGATCGGGATGCTCCCACCGGGATTCGAACCCGGGTCAAAGGCTTGAAAGGCCTCTATGATTGGCCGCTACACCATGGGAGCAAGGGAAAGAAAGCCGCGGCTAGGTGAGAGGGGAGGAGGGGCGCGAGGAAGGCTACCCGCCCGAGACGACTTCGAGGACCTGGAGCTCCTCGCCGTCCTCGACGACTTCGGTGATCGGGATCGGCGTGCCCGCGCGCACGACGACGACGCTGTCGGGGCGCACGCCCTTCGCGCGCAGGACCTGCTCGACCGTGGTGCGCGGGCCGCGGACGGTACGACGCGCCCGGCAAGGCTGGGTAATCCCGTCCCGGGCGCCGGGGACGTTCCTCCGTCAAACGGTTGGCCCTTCGCCTGGAGGAGCCCGAGAGGAGGACCGCGCCCACTCCCCCCACTCTTTGAGAAGCCGCTCCGGTGTCGGCCAAGGGACCTCATCGCGCAGGGCCTTCACGACGGTTTCAGGCCGAGCAAGGGGCATGAGCGAGAACATGCCCGGCAGGACGCTTCGGCGGTTGTCGGAAACGAGCGCATGGGCGTGGCCCGACCGAGCCGCGGCGAAATGTGGGCCGTCGGCCGGATCCCGGACAAAGGGCTTGAGCAGCGGAAGCACCCGCTCCCACTCCAGGCGGGCGACCATCCGAAGCGAAGGGAACTCGAAAATGGTCGAACGCAGGCTGGCTGCGACCCGCCGCCCATGCAGTTTCCCGACGACGCGCAACGCCTCCTCTACGAGGCGCTCGGAGGATACAACAGTGAACTCGCCCGCAACGGCGGCATCCAGGATGAGGTCGGAGGCGCCTCCTTCTTCCCCGTACGCGATGGCGAAAACCGTGGTGTCAAGGAAGAGGCGCCGACTCATGCTCCCTCCACATCTGTCGCCTCACGCGCCGCGTCTCTCTTAGAATTCGCTCGCGGCTTACTCGCCGAGGGGGTCGCGAGGCTCGGAGTTCGCGCAGTTCGCGTAGCCGCAGCTGGGCAAGCGCGCGGCGGATGGCGAACTCCTCGAAGGCGGCTTCGTCGCGGAACTCACCGGCCTCGATAAAGCGCTCAAGGAGCGCGCGCTCTCCGGCTGTGAAAGGACGGTGGCTTCGGGCCGCCATGGAGTTCAGTACTCAAGGACGCGGGGCATGATAAAAAGCCTCGGGCGCGAGGAACGTAGGCCAACGCTGGAAGCGCCGCCGCCGCTCGACGGATCCGTTCGCGGCAGGGGAAGTCCGCCCGCCGAGCCGTTGCTCGTGCAGCGGGGGGAGTGCTCCCACCGGGATTCGAACCCGGGTCAAAGGCTTGAAAGGCCTCTATGATTGGCCGCTACACCATGGGAGCAAAGGAGGGAGAGCTGCGGGTGGGCGAAAGGGGAACGGGGGTGAACGGGGCCCTACCCGCCCGAGACGACTTCGAGGACCTGGAGCTCCTCGCCGTCCTCGACGACTTCGGTGATCGGGATCGGCGTGCCCGCGCGCACGACGACGACGCTGTCGGGCCGCACGCCCTTCGCGCGCAGGACCTGTTCGACGGTGGCGTGCTGGAGGGCAAGCTCGACGCGCTTGGCCCCCTTGTCGAACCGGCCGCGGATGGTGACTTCGGTAGGAATCCCTCCGTCGCGCGCGTGCGCGCAAACGCTTAAGTCGGGAACTTTGCTTTAAGGCTTCCCCCGGGAAATCAGGCGCGCTTCTTGCCGAGGTAGCCTAGCCCGGTAAGGCGCCAGTCTCGAAAACTGGTGCTCTCGTAGCTCGGGAGTTCAAATCTCCCCCTCGGCACTTTTTCCTCGCCCGGCCGCTTGGTCGTGCCGGGGCCTCCAGTTCCGGGCGGTGCCCCTTCGCCAAAAGTGTCCTTCTCAGGAGGACAATTCTGGTCAAAAGTGTCCTTCCTGCGAGGACATGGCTGTGAGGCTGTCCCCGCGGAACGAGTCGCAATCGTTAAGTATTCCTAGCATGTGTAAGGAAATCCTGTCACCATGCGCTTCCACCGACTCCCTGAAACGCTCTTCACCAGCCCGGCGCGGGTCGCCGTCCTCAAGACCCTGCTGCGGTCGCGCGGCCGCGAGTGGTCGGGGCGGGAACTCGCGAAGGCTTCTGGCGTCTCGGCGCCCCAAACCATGGAGGCCCTCTACCTCCTCTACGACGAGGCGCTCGTACGCCAACGGCGCGCGGGCAGGGCGAGCATGTGGACACTCGAAGAGAGCCACTTCCTCGTCGAGCGGCTCCGGCCGCTTCTCGCGCTAGACTCGGAGTCAAACCGCGCGCTTGTGGAGGCGCTTGAAGCGGGGCTCTCGCGTTCGGGCGCGGTGGAAGCGTGGCTTTTCGGTTCGGTCGCGCGCGGCGACGAGGACCCAAACTCGGACGTGGATTTGCTTGTGGTCTTCCCGGACAAGCGTCGGGCCGCCGCATGGAGGAAGCGCCTGCGGAACCTCGAGGCGGAGGTCCTGGCGCGCTTCGGAAACCCGGTTCAAGCCCTCGTGTACACGGCGCGGCAGGTGGGCGGCGGGCCCCCGGCGAGAATCCTCAGCGTCGCCAAGCACGAAGGACACCGGCTGGAGGTCGCTGGGTGACGAGGGCGCGGGAGACCGAGGCCGTCCCAAAGTCCGAAGCGGCCGACTACCTTGCCAAGGCAGAAGAGTTCCAGCGCGGCGCGGGGCGGTTGCTTGACTCCGGGGATCGCAACGCGGCCGGGGTCCTCGCCATCCACGCGGGGATCACCGCCGCCGACGCGATTACCATCCACTTCCTCGGGCTGCGCTCGGCCGGGCAGCGCCACCTCGATGTGCTGGCGCTGCTGGCGCAAACCACGGATCCGCGGAAAGCGGCGATCCAACGCCAGTTGAACGAACTCCTGGGCGAGAAGAGGAGCGTGGAGTACGAGGGCCGGCTCATTTCGGTCGGTGACGCCGAAAAGATGGTGCTGCTTTCCTCGCGGATCGTTGCGGCGGCCAAGGCGACAGTGGGGTAACCGCCGGGCGCGGCGCGCGCCTGGCGCACAAACGCAATGTCAACGGTGCGTACCGCCAAGGCTTCCTCCGCGAGCCAGGCATCACTCCTGCCGAGGTAGCGTAAGCCCGGTAAGGCGCCAGTCTCGAAAACTGGTGCTCTCGTAGCTCGGGAGTTCAAATCTCCCCCTCGGCACT
>DATEUP010000122.1:0-6715 GCA_035283065.1 Thermoplasmatota archaeon
GGATCACCGGTTGTACCAGCCGAAGGGCCATATAGGCGTGGCGCAAATTCCGGGGAGCGGGAACCGCGATGGTAAACCAGGACTTCCTGAACAACTTCCACACGCACCTGCAGAAGGGGCTAGGGGCAAGCCTTGCCGGCCAGCCGACCGTGATGGGCGGCGGCGTCGAGATGGACCACAACAAGGGGCTTGGGAGCAAGCTGAAGGGGCAGGTCGTGCCGTTCTACAAGGAGAGCTACCAAGCGACGGAGTTCCTCACGGGGTGGATCCCTCTAAGGGCGCCCGGCGTGCCGGCGCTCTACTTCCAGGTGGCCGTCCTAAATGTGAAGGGGAAGAACATCCCGGGGGTCGGGCACTTCGCGACCTTCGTGGACGCGCCGATTGCCGAGACGGTCGTGTCGCCCTTCGTGGGCTTCGGGAGCAAGTACGTCTCGATGAACGCCCTGACAGACGACCAGCTCACGGCCAAGGAGGCGCTAAAGAGCAAGGCGCGGTGGACGCCGCTGCTCGAGGCGCTAAACGCCGACAAGCCCGCGCTCAAGGCGGGCAAGCCGAAGTCGGAGTCCGCGTCGATGGGGGGTTTCGAGGTGAAGGTGGACGGCTTGAACCCGATGGGGCTCACGCAGCTTGCGCCCTACAAGGGGTTCACGGTCATCACGAGGCAGGAAGCGCCGGCGCTGTGGGCGGGCGTCAATAAGCCGGTGTACAACTGGGAGGCGACGGTCGAGCAATTCCAGCTCTTGGCGGGGTTCATCGGGAGGTTCCCGCAGGTCGGAGAGGAGGAGGGACAGCAGATCGTGACGGGGTCGAACTCGTCGATGATGGAGCTGCTCTTCGCGCACCTGGAGCAGCAGGCGATGACCAGGCCGGGGTACCAGGGGCCCTCCGCGGCCGAGTCGCCCGCCATGGCGCCCTCACCGGGCTACGAGCCCACCGCCCTGCAGCCCCCAGCGCCGCCGGCGATGGCGGCGGAATCGGTGGAGAAGGTTCCGTGCCCGACCTGCGGGAAGCCCGTGGGCGTGGGGTTCAAATTCTGTCCCTTCTGCAGGCAGGAGCTCGTTTGGCAGTGAGGGCGGCGGATCGCGCCTCAAGCGGCGGCGCCGGCAAGGCCCGGCATCTGCGCTTCGAGGCTCGCAGTTGCCGCTCTAGCTTGGGAATTCGGCGGGCGAGCTTGCGGGCGTACTTGAGTTGCTCCCGGTCGGCACAGCAAGGGCACCACCACGAGTACATCCCGTGAGTGTAAGCCAAGAAGCCGCCTTGGCCCACCCACCGCACGATGGCTGGGTGTTTGCCGCACCGCGCGCAGAGTCGGTGGAGGGCCTCGGGGTCAGGAGGGGCGTGCAGGGGGCCGGGCATGGAGTAACACCGAACAACCATTGGCCTTCCGAGGATTTGCATTTTTGCTTTCTGTACACACTTTTGAAACCTGACCAGCCGCGGCTAGCGCGCGGGCCTCGCCCGCGCCGGCGGCCTTGGCAAGGGGGGCGAGGCGCGTCCGCTCGACCGCCTTGGGAATCGCGCCCCCGGCGCGTCACGGCAAGGCCCCCAAGGGGGGGCGCTTCTCGGGTGGGGGGCGGGCGTTGTGGGTTCAGTCGAACAGGATGGGAGAGAGCACGCGAGCACGGTGAGTTGGATCAATGACGGCCGCGCCTTGCGTGTCGGCTCCCCCGCCGCCGCGACCCTGCGCGCGATCCGCTGCCCCTCGGGGTGCTCGGCGATGACGTCCTCGATCGTGGATCTCCACGGCTCCTGCTCGAGCCCGAGGATGAGGTTCGCGCGCATCCAGTCCTGTTTCGTGCCGATGTCGAGGCGGCGGCCGGCCGAGGGGGTCGGCTCAGGGCCGCCCGTTCGCGGGGCGAGGGAACGCGGCCGGCTTCCAATACCGGCGGGAGTCCCGCCGCTTGACTACCCGTTCCAACGACCACTTGCCGAGGGTGGGGTCGTCGGTGTAGCCCATTCGGAATCGCACGTCGAAGAGTCGAAAGAACGGGTGCCTGCCGAGCAGGACAACCCTCGACTCCGGGTCCGGGTGGACGGGGACGAGGAAGGGGATTTCGAGCGTCGTCTCCGGTTCTTCGTGTTCGCCGAGGAGGGAGACGCCGAGCGTGGCGAAACGGGATTCAACCGTGGCCCCGATTCCTCGGTTCTCCACGGTTGACCCCGTGAGGGAAGCCGCGTCGAGCCCGAGGAGTTGGGCCGCTTCGCTCGGCAGGTACGAGTAGTCCGCACCCGAGTCGACAACGGCAAAGAACCGCTCCCGTTGTTCGAGGTTTGCGATTTCGATCTTGACGATCGGCGTGAGGATGAACTCGAACCCCTGCTCGCGCGCCCCTTGCGGCGCGGGAATGCGGACGAAGGGGTAGGACGCTCGCCACCCTGCGGTCGCCATCAGCGCCACCCCTCAGTAGGTGGCGGCGCCCTTCGGCACTGCGAAGAAGGTGGGTTTGCGCCCCTTGAGCTTGGCTTCGGCTTCGCGGCGGACCTTCAGGAGGGACGGCCCATGGGCGACAACCTTCGACCCGGCGATGGCGACCCACTCGCCCGCGTAGGTTAGGACTTTCTCGCTCGACAAGAAGGCGAGTTCCTGCGCGGGGTCGCTCGGGGGGCTCGCGGTGCCAGGGCTTGAGACGGGCGCGTTAGGGGTCTTGCGGGTAGGCTTCATGGGCTTCTGGCCTCGGCGCTTCGTTCGGCGTTCGGGCATTTAAGGCTAGACGGGGGTTGAGTGAAAGTCGATTCAATTAAAGTTGGCGGGGCCGGCGCGTCCGCTGAGGCGCCTTGGACCGGTGCGCCCCCGTCTCCTCACAGGGCCCCTCGGCGGGACCCTCGGGTGGGGGGCGGGCGATGTAGGTGCCAGATGATCATGATAGGAATGGGCCGGTCGACGCGAGCGGGGTGCTCATTTCGGGCCGCGCGCCTTGGGCGGCTTGTTCGGCGCGTGAACTTACGCGCGGTTCCGGGGGGTCGTCCGATCCGATGACGGCTGGCTACCGCGGCGATCTCGGCGAGGACATCGCCCAGCGTTCCCAGCGGCTCCGCAGGACCTCGGTGGAGGGCCACCCGGAGGCCCCCTCGAGGGCGGGGAGGATGTCCTCGGGCGTGGTGATGGGCACGAGGGCGAACATCGTGGGCAGAACGCTTCGCCGGTTCCACGTGACCAGGGCCTCGGCAAGGCCCGTCCGCGCCGCGGCGAAGTGGGGCGCGTCCGCCTTGTCGCGGGTGTGTTCACGAACCGCCTCGAGCGCATCGCGGGAGGCTTCGAAGTTCACGATTTCGTGGAGCGGAAACCGTCTCATCTCGTCAAGCGTCACCGCCGCGACTCGAGGGCCGAAGAGCCGCCCAAAAACCTCCTCGACCTCCCGAACCAGGTACTCCGATTCGACCACGAGGAAGTGGCCGCCGGCTGCGAGCGCAAGGATCCTGCCGCTTGACGACCCGGGTTCCTCAAAGGCCTCGACGAGCACATTGGTGTCGAGGTAGAGTCTACGCAACGCCATATTCCTTGGCGAGCGCGCGGCGTGCCCTGCGGATCTCCCGCTGGACGCGCGCCGGGGAGACCTTCTTCCCCCCACGCGCCTCCCTAAGTTGCCGCAATTCCTCTAGGACGAGGAGCGAGACGGCCTGACGGACCGCAAAATCCTCGAACTCGTCAAGGTCGCGGAAGCGGCCCGACTTGATGGATCGCTCCACGCGATCCCGGTCCTCCCGCGAGAGTTGGCGGATTGCGCGCGCAGCCATGGCAACAACGTCAGGTTTTGGCGTCTGGGTAGAAAAGGCTTCGGGGGAGTTGGGCGAAGGCAGTCGAGGGGAGGCGCCGCCAGACCGCCAGGGACTCCGTGCGCCCCCGTCTCCTCACAGGGCCCCGTGGCGGGGCGCTCGGGTGGGGGGCGGGCGGAGAAGGTTCCGTTCACGATGATTGGAGTAACTTGGCGGCGGCGGGGTGGTTCCCTCTGCGAGCGTGCCTCAGCTTCGGGCCCAAGGCCGAAAGGGTCTTGCCCGGGGGCGACCCGCTCGCGGCAGTCCGGGCGATCCACTTGTCGTTGCGCACGAGGGCGAAGCGGCGGCGCGAGTCTTGGATGCGCACTTCGAACCGTTCGAAGAGGGGATTCCGTCCGAGAACCACGAGGCCGACGTCGACCGCCGGAACGGGTACAAGGAACTCGGCCTCGTCGATCCGCGTGGATCCGTCGCGCCCGTGCACCTCGACGGCCACGGTGGCGCGCCCTGTGGGGATTGTAGACCCCATGACTTTCACCTCGCCGTCCGCCCGGCGAGGCATGACCCCGAGGCGCCGGGCGAGTTCGGGCGGGAGGAAGGAGCGGTCCGACCCGGTGTCGAGGAGTCCGGAGGCAAAGAGGCGCCGGCGGGGGGTTTCGAGGATGAAGGGGAGCGCGGGGCGGGGCGGCTCGTCTTCTTTGGAGGGTGTCCGCTCGTAGTCGAACCATTCGATGAGAGGTGCCTTCAGATCAGCACAATCCCAGGCGGGGGGACCTTCATGAGCATTGCCTTGTCCTCGAGCCCGACGCGTTCGAGCCGGTCGCAGAGGGCGTCGAGGTCGCGGTCGTGGTCGATGATCCGGCGGCGCAAAATGGCCACCCACTGGCCCCCATAGTGGTGCCTGTCGATGGGCTCTTTCGTGGGGGATGGGTGGTGGTATTCGCGCATGGGTTCCCGCCTCTGGTGTTGCGACTTGCGGGCAGGCATGTAAGGCTCGACGGGGGGTGAGTGAAAGCGGCGGGAGATAAAGCTGGCGAGTTGCGGGCCCGCGGCGCGTCCGCTCGACCGCCTGGACTTGTGCGCCCCCGTCTCCTCACAGGGCCCCTCGGCGGGGCCCTCGCGAGGGGGGCGGGCGATGGAGAGTTCAGTTGCTCAGGAGTGGTTGGGTAACTACGAGGCTCAGGAGGCTCACTTCTTTGCCCGCGTCTTGGTGGGCTTGCCGGCCGCCACCCTGCGCGCGATCCTCCGCCCCTCGGGGTGCTCGGCGATGACGTCCTCGATCGTGGAGCGCCAGGGCTCCTGCTCGAGCCCCAGAATAAGGTTCGCCCGCATCCAGTCCTGCTTGGTGCCGATGTCGAGGCGGCGGCCGTCAAACTCGAAGGCAAAGAGGGGGCGCCGTTTGAGGAGGATGAGAAGGGAGGGACGGCGAAAACCCGATTGCGACGCTGTGCTGGGCCGCGAAAAGCACGAGGTCGGTTCCGCGAAGTCAAGAACGATTGCTCGGCAGGTTGCCGCCAACTCGTTCACGATCGGGGGGCACGAGCCGCCTCGGCAGGACGCCCACCCGTTCACGCCAATCCTGAAAGCGCACTTCGAGATGTTCGAAGAACGGTGCCCGGCCGAGGACCACCACGCTCGGGCGTTTGGCGCGCAGCGGCACGAGGAAGGGTGCCGCATCGACGCCGACCGGGCCGTTGATCGTGTGGATGCGCACACCCGCGTGGACGAGGCCCACACGGATGTCCTTGCTGGGGAGGACAGCACCGGGCGGCAGGGGGACGGGTGAGAGTCCAAGCCGGTGTGCGAGACTTCGAGGCATGTAGGAACTGTCCGAACCTGAATCGAGGAGGCCCGGTACGCCGAGGCGACGGGCTCCAACCTCGAGCACGACGGGGATGAACGGCCTTGGAGCGGCCCGCGCCGCGACCACGCGCACGGTCTGGTACTCGAACCAGTGGGGGCGGGAACCGATCATACGGGTGCCGCGCCTGGCGGCGGCACAAGCATGAACTGGGCCTTCTCTTCGAGGCCCTCGCGTTCGATCCGCTTCCAGAGCCGTTCCAGGTCCTTGTCGTGGTCGACGATGCGGCGCCGTAGGATGGCGATCCACTGGCCGCCGTAGCGGTCGAGGTCCAGGGCGCCGCGCACGGGAGAGGGGGTATCGAATTGGTTCACGGAGGTTCCGCTCCGGGCGGACTTGCGGCTTGCAGCCATATGAACCTTCAGGGGGGGTGAGTGAAAGTCGATTCAATTATAGTTGGCGGGGTCGGCGTGGGCGGCGCGTCCGCTCAGGCGCCTTGGGAATCGCGCCCCCGGCGCGTCACAGGAAGCCCAGCGATGGGGGGGTTCCTCGGGTGGGGGGCGGGCGTTGGAGGGCTCAGTTGAGAAGGCAACAATTCTGTTGATCCCGAAACAGGTTTGTTGGGAGTGAAAGGGTCGCGTTGACCTCGAGAGGGCAAGGGCGGCGCGCCCGGCGCGGGTCACTTCCTTCCGTGCCCTCCGGTCGGCTTCCCCGCGCCCGCCACCTTCCTGGCGATCCTCCGCCCCTCGGGGTGCTCTCGGATGACGTCCTCGATCGCGGAGCGCCACGGCTCCTGCTCGAGCCCGAGGATCAGGTTCGCGCGCATCCAGTCCTGCTTTGTGCCGATGTCGAGGCGGCGCCCGTCGAACTGGAAGGCGTACACCGGGCGCTGCTTGAGGAGGATGCGCAGCGCGTCGGTGAGCTGGACCTCGCCGTTCTTGCCGGGGGGGGTTCTCTCGATTGCGTCGAAGATGTCGGGCGTGAGGGCGTAGGCGCCCACGATGCCAAGGTCGGAGGGGGCGTGCGCTCGGGCACCTGGCTTTTGCCCTCGCGGGAAGGGGCCCCGGCGAGGGCCCCGAGGCGGAGGCGGTGGGCGCGGGGATTCGAAATCGGGTCCAGAACCTACCAGGCCCGTGCGCCTCGAACGATTCCGAATCGATGGCGCCAATTCTGGAAGCGGATTTCCACCTCACTGAAGAG
>DATEUP010000123.1:0-2317 GCA_035283065.1 Thermoplasmatota archaeon
GCGCGGGCAACGAGCCGGAGCGTGTCCGTGGCGCCCAGGTACTGCGCGGCGATGTACTCGAGGACCGGCGGGTCCTCGACCTCGCGCACGGTGAGCAGCACGGGAGGGGATGCCGCGCCCTGCCCCTTCGAGTCCACCGCGTGGAAGACGAGTTCAACGCTCCCCGTCCAATTGTCGTTCAGGTCCCCAGTGAGGGCGTCGGCAGAGACCGTGTGGCCGTCCTCGAGCCCGAAGGCCACATAGCTGCCGTTCGTGCGGACCTCGACCGAGAAGGTGGCGTTTGCCCCGTCCTCGTCGGCAAGCACGCTGCGCAGGTCGAGGAGCGCCGCCGCCCGGCTGTCCTCGTCGATGGCAAGGGACGGGATCGCCAAGAACCGGGGCTCGTCGTCCGTGCGCAGGGCAATGCCCCCCACGAGGACCATCGGCGAGGTCGCGGGAACCGCCGGCTCTCCGCCAAGGACGAGGGGCACGACGCTGCGGTTGCCCACCGGCGCCGCCGAGGCGGCGAAGGCGCGGAACGCGGCGCCCAAGTCTCCGACGGCAAGGGCCGCGCTGTATTCGACCTCGAGGGCGCTCACCTCGACGTCCCCGAAGTGCGAGGCGTTCAGCCTCACGCGCACGGTCACGAGCGCGTTTCCCCAGGCGTCGGCCTGGAGGGGGAGCGAGGCGCCGGCGAGCGGCGCGATCTGCCCCGCTGGCAAGTCGACGGCCACCGGCGCCGTAAGGGGGCCCGCGCCCAGAGCCGTCGTGCCCGCCCCGCCCTCGACTTCGACTTCCACGTCCGACGGCAGGCCTCCAAGCGCTCGCGAGAAGTAGACCTCGCCCGAGCGCGTCCCGTAGAAGAGGTCCGGGCGCCCGTCCGAGGTGACGTCCATCAGGAAGGGCGTCGTGCGAGCGGCGGCCAGGAGCCCTTCAAGGTCCGCCCCGCGGGCAAAGGTAGGCGCCGCGGGGGTCCCAGCATTCTCGAAGAAGGCAAAGGCGCCCGCCCCGGAGCCCGAGACGAGGTCGAGGTCGCCGTCGCCGTCGAGGTCGACAAGGTCGGGCGAGGCGTCGGAAGCGACCGAAAGGCCCGCGCCGAGGAACGTCCCCATCACGCGCCAGTCGAGGCCCGTCCCCTCCCCGCGCTCGTTGCGGTAGTGCGCGAAGGTCCCGTCGGAGGCGCCCACGACGAGGTCGAGGTCGCCGTCGCCGTCGAGGTCCCCAAGCGCCGGCGACGCGTTCAGGTAGGCCGGAATCCCCTGGAACGCCGCCGCGTCCTCCACGTACTCAAACGGGGGGCCGGCCGTCGCGTTCCGCCGCAGGAAGCCCAAGACGCCCGCGCTTGTCGACCCCGCGACCAGGTCGTTGGCCCCGTCGCCGTCGAGGTCGGCAACCTCGGGGTCCATGAGGACCCTCCCCCTGCGCAGGTTCGAGGGCAGCACGGAGCTGTTCGCCTCAAACAGGAGCCCGGGGCCAGCCACCTGCGAATACCAGCGGAGCTCGCCGTCGGTGCCCGTCGCGAGGATCTCCTTCCTCCCGTCGAGGTCGACGTCGGCAAGCAGCGGCGCCGAGTGGCCGCTGAGGTTGAGCGGCACGGCCGCGGCTCCCACGAGTTCGGCGACGAACTCCGACGCGTTCCAAAGCGTCATGTTCACGAAGGGCCGCAGGGTGAAGCGCAAGGCCGTCACATCCGCGCCCCGCGGCAGGAGGAAGGCGAAGCCCGCGGGCCCGTTGCCGAGGGTGAGGCGCCCTCCCGAGGAGCCGTCGGCAAGGACCTGCTGGAACCCGAACGCGCCCTCCGCCCCGCCGCCGAAGCGCCAGTCGTCCCCGTCACCCCCCAAGTCGAGCGAGAGGGACAGGGGGACCGTGGGCGGAGCCTGCGCCGGGTCCGTGGCGATCGTGAGGCCAAGCGAGGTCACGACGGCGCCGTAGGGCGCCGACAGGTTGAACCGGTAAGGGACGCCCTCGACGGGCGCGAGGAAGGCCGCGCGCCCGTCGTCGGTCGTCGTGATGACCGACGCCGAGGCCGCGGGCGCAAGCGCGCCCCATAACGGCGCGCCCGCGTCGGCAAGGACGAGGACCGCAAGGAGCGCAGCGGCGCGGCGCGTCCGCTCCATCGACCTCGCGCGACTGCGCATCCCGCTCCCCGCCTTCGCCATCCCTGCCCCCCGCTATTCAACGTGTCGCCGTGGCGCGGCCGGGAGGCCTTCCCCCGGCAGCGCCTCGCCGTTCCCCGACCGCAGGGGCTTGGCCGGCGCGGGGGCTTAATCCTTGCCCGCGGGTGCGCCAGAATGGTTATCAGCGCTCTCCCGCTCGCCGGCGCCTTCGCGCCGCATCC
>DATEUP010000124.1:0-4334 GCA_035283065.1 Thermoplasmatota archaeon
TGAGGATCGCCGGCAGAGCGAGGGCGCCAATCACGCCCGAGAGCGCCACGCCGAGGCATGCGGCGAGCGGCATGCTCGCGCCCCGGACGGGCGCGAGCCGACCGGGGCCTGCCACAACCGCGGCAAGGGCGATGCCAAGAGGCAGGAAGGGGAGGACGACACCAGGGGACACGACGGCCGTTGTGCCGGGCACGCCGACCGTGGCCACGTAGGCCGCGGCTGCGGCGGTGCACGCGATGGCAAGAGCGAAGCGCCGGAGGGTGGCGTTCTCGTCGAAGATCGCCACGCGGCGATCCTGGCGCCGCGGGAGCGCCTCGAAGTACATCGAAAGCACGACGAGCGCCACGACGGCGAGGAGCGCAACGCCCGGGAGGAACCGCGCGATGGCGGGCGACGTGTTGTCCAGCACGCCGGCGCGGAAGTGCGGCGCGCCCGCCGCCCAGAAGAACGAGGAGAGGAGGACAAGCAGCGAGGCGCCAAGCAGGGCCGTGTCCACGATGCGAGACCGTTGGACGTCCGCGGGTCCCGTGCGCGCTTCGAAGAGCGCCGCGGCCGCGAGCATGGCGCCTGCAAGGAACGCGCTCAGGTGGTGCGTGGGGACAAGCGCGAGCACGAAGGCCACGACCACAAGCCGGGCCAACGGCTCCCTCGCCGTGTGCACCAAGGCAGCAAGGGCGGCCAGCGCGAGCATCCCGCCCAGCGCGCCCGGCATCGCGTGTGAGCCTGCGAAGGCCTCGGGCATCGCGACCGCGACGAGGGCTCCTGCCGCCGTGGACGCGCGAAGCGACCCCGAAAGGCGCAGGGCCACGACGAACGCCAGGGGCGCCGTGAGAGACGCGGCCGCCGGAATCACGAGCGAGAGCGCGAGGAAGGGGTCGAGCCCCGAGATTTGCGAGAAGGCGCCGGCGACGACGTACATCCCCTTGAAGTCCGGGTAGCCGCCGCCCCAGCCCGTGTAGGTGGCCGGCAGCAAGCCGCCGGTGGCGATGTTCGCCTCGAGGAGCGCCGCGTACTCGCCTTGGTCGGAGCCCCAGACGGGGAACTGCGTGAGGGGCCACCAGCGCACGAGGGCGGCGAGCCACGTCACGCCGAAGGCGAGCAGGCCGGCCTTCCACAGCCGAGAGGGTCCTCGCGGCTCTGCCTTCAGATGTCCGCGCTCGCGCGACGGGCGGCGCGCCCTTGCCCCCATCGGGGGGAAATCCCGGCCCCGCCGCTATTAAGGCATCTGGTACGAGGAGCGCGGCCGGCGCCACGGTTTTTCTGCGACGGGCGCGTTTTGCGCCCAAGGCAAAGCCATGCGGAAGCTCGCCGCGCTCTTTTCCGGTGGAAAGGACTCCACCCACGCGATCTACCTCGCGCTCCAGCGGGGCTTCGGGGTCTCGACCCTCGTGACGGCGCGCCCGGAGCGCGCCGATTCGCATATGTTCCACACGCCCAACCTCGATGTCACGCGCCTTGCTGCAAAGGCGATGGGGTTGCCGATCCTCGAAATCCCCGTGTCCGGCGAGGCGGAACGGGAGGTCGACGAGCTTGCAGAGGGCCTGCGCCCGCTTGCCGCGTCGGGTGCGATCGACGGCTTGCTTGCGGGCGCAATCGCCTCGGACTACCAGTGGGCGCGGCTCAACGAGGTGGGGAACCGCCTCAGGCTGCCGTGCTGCGCACCGCTCTGGCGGGTGGACCCCGAGCGCGTGCTGCGCGATGAGCTTGGCTCGGGCCTCATGTTCATGATCGTGGCGGCGCAGACCGAGGGGCTCGACGAGAAGTGGCTCGGGCACACGATCGACGGCACCTTCGTCGAGGCCCTCCTTGCGGCTTCGCGCGAGCACCGCTTCAACCCGGCCGGGGAGGGGGGCGAGTACGAGACGCTCGTGACCGACGGGCCCCTCTTTTCGGAGCGGATCCGAATCGAGGCCTACCATGTGCTGGCCGGCGCGACGTCGTCATATTTCGTTGTGGACGAGGCGGTGCTCGCGCCACGCGGTGGGCCCGTTTAGGGCGCCGCGCCCTCAGTCGAACGTGAACGCCGGCGCGGGCAGGTGCGACTTGAACTCCTCGACCTGCGCCTTCACGTCCTTCCCCTTCGCCGCATCCCGGATGAACCGCGCGATGTCCTCCATCTCGGAGGCGCCAGCGCCGCATCGCGCAAGCTCCGCCGTCCCGACCCGGCCGACGGCGTCGACAATGATCGAGTTGCGCTCGAGGGTTGCGGAGAACTCGGCGGTGTCGAGGTGGAACTTCCTCTTGACCGCCTTTTCGTCCATCATGATCTGGTGGGACTGCGTGTAGCCGATGTCGCGGAATTTCACGGGGACGCCGACCTCGTCGAGCGCGGCGGCAAGCGTCGTGGAGAGCTCGACCACGCGGTGCGCGTAGGCTCGCCCGAAGTGCGCCATTTCCGCAAGGGCCAGGGCAAGCGCGGCAATCCGGTTCTCGTGCGCGTTGTCCATCGTCCGCCAAGTCAGGTTGGCCTTGGCCTTCTCGAAAAGGCGTTCGTCGTCGGTGAGGAAAAGGCCCCCCTGCGGCCCGAAGAACGTCTTGTGCGTCGAGCCGAAGAGGGCCGCCGCCCCCTCCTTGAGGGGGCGCTGGAAGGCGCCCCCGGCGATGAGGCCCAACACATGGGAGCCGTCGTAGAGGATCGTGGGTCGCACGCGCGCCTCGGCGCAGGCATCCTGAACAGCCTTGAAGTCGTAGGGGAAAAGGATGTAGGACGCGCCGAGAAGCAGGGTCGCCGGCCGCGTCTTCTTGAGGAACGCGGGCAGGCGCGCGGCGTCGAGGTTCCAAACTCTCGCGTCGAAGGGGAACTCCGCGGCTTTCCAGCCGAACATCTCGGGCAGGAACTTCGGGTCGTATCCCGTGTACCCTCCGAAGGCCTGCGGGCAGGAGGCGATGAGCCCGCCCTTCTTCGTGGTGGCAAGCAGCGCGATCTCGGCGGCGATGTGCCCCCCGATCGGGTCGACGATCGCGTGGCGCGCGGCAAAGACGTCTTGCGCAAGGGCCCGCGCTTCGTCCTCGACCTCCTCCATCCAAAGGGTCCCCCCGTAGGCGTTGTGCATGAACGTCCCCTCGAACTCGCGGTCGAGGCGCAGCGAGTACCGCGAGGCCATGTCGCTTCCAAGCGCCGCCCGCGCCGCGGGCGAGAGGAGGTTCTCGCTGGCCTGCAGGTTGAGGGCGCGCGCGCGGAACTGCTCGTGCGCCTGCACGGCTTGCCGAACGCGCCGGAACCGGTTCGCGCCTCTTCCCTTGGGGACAAACGTGCCCGCGGAGGGTCGATCTCGGGCGCGCGGCGTGGGGGGACCTCCGGCCGGCCGGAGATCGATCTCCTGGCTCTTGAAAGGACGCCCTACTCCCCTACATGCCCCAGCCGAACCTCGAGCCGGTCCCGACTTCGGGGACGAACGCGTCGTCCTCGAACTCCGATCCGGCTTCCTCGGCGCCCTGGTTCTCCACAACCAGGTTCACAAGCGCGGCCACGATCTCTCGAAGCTGCGCCACTTCGCTCTTCAGCGACTCCAGCTCTTTGCCTGACGCTCCATCGGTCATCGTTCCCATCGAAATACCGCCTCACGTACGGGACAGCGGTACGAGTGCAGCCATCCCAGGCGCCACTTATCCAAAGCGCCCTAGTTAAACCTTGGCCTTGGCGTACCACGTCGAGAGTTTACGTGATTCGCCGCGCTTGCAGTGCTCGCAATAAAGCGTCCCGCGCATCCTTGTGGAGAGTTCGAGAGGGCGGCGGCACTCGCCGCAGAAGGCCTTGACCACGCCGAACTCGGGGCCCTTAGTCGAAAGGCGAAGTGTGGGCTCGACCATCGAGACCCGCGCGCGGATAATGTCGCTCGGGCGGAACTCGCGCGATAACTCATCGACGTAGCGCTCATCGACGTCCGCGATGTGGATTGCGGCGAAGTTGTCCTGCGCAAGCGCGCGGTCGGTCCCTTCGACCTTCTCGACGAACGCGAGCGAAAGTCCCGTCTTGTTGTCGTGGATCGTCCCGTAGACGACATCGCCGACGCGCAGCTTGTTAGGGCGGTTGAGGGGCAGGACGACCGCCTTGAGCTCGCGGGTGTCGGTGAGGAGTTTGCCGTAAAGGGCGGCCCGGATCCGGCCGTCGGGCGTGACGTACGTGCCCTCCCCGGCCTCGAACATCTCGACGGTCCCGATCTCCTCGCCGGGGGTAACGATCTTGCTCTCGGCCACGGCAGCCAGACTCCAGAAGGCGCGCACGGGGGGGCGGCGGATAAAGGTTGGGGGGGGCGCCTCTTGGGCTGCGCGCGTCGCAGGCCGGCCGGCTTACTCTCCGGAAACCCTTATTTCGGCTCGCCGCCCATCGAAAA
>DATEUP010000125.1:0-3682 GCA_035283065.1 Thermoplasmatota archaeon
ACCGCACGGCCGTCTCCGCCGGCCGCCTCGTCCTCAACGGCACGACTTCCGGGTCGTTTGTCTCCGGGAACCTCACGGCCCCCGCCGCGGGCTGGGGCGTCCTTACGGCCACGGCCGACCTCTCCCTCGGCGGTACGCTCACGGCCGACATCCTTTCCCCCACCCTCTCCCTCCTCGTCTCCACCCAGCCGCTGAACGGCCCCATCGCCCTCGACCCCATCGGCAACCCCACGGTCCGCGTCCGCCTCTCTCTCACCGCCCCCAACGTGTCGTCCTCGCCCCAGGTCGAGCGCATAACCCTCGGGCAGCGTGCGGCCGACACCCTCATCGGCACGGGTGTCTCGCACAACGACGTGAACATCCGGGCCGCAGGCCCCTCGGCTTCCATCGGCACCTCGACCGTCGCCTTCACGCGCTATTCCGCCAGCCCCGTCGTTGCAAATGTGGCCTCCACCTACTACGCGAAGATGATCTACTGGCCTTCGATCATCGAGGTGAACGGCACCTACCACCTCTTCGCGGCCGTCAACAGCGTCGCCTCGACCACGAACGTCTCGATCGGGCACGCCACATCGACCGACCTTGTCAACTGGTCTTGGGCGGCCACCCCCGTCCTCAACGCCTCGACCTCCGGCTGGGACTCCCACCATGTGGACAAGCCCTGGGTCATCGCCGAGCCAAACGGCACAGGCTACCGGATGTTCTACGCCGGGTGGGCAAGCGCGACCCGCATGCAAACCGGCGTCGCCACCTCGACCGACCTTACGACCTGGACGAAGTACTCCGGCAACCCCGTCCTCAACTACTCCGCCTCCGGCTGGGACACCTACAATTCCGGCTCCCCGAACGTGATCTACGAATCGAGCACGTGGAAGATGTGGTACTCGGGCACGACCGTCACGACCGGCGGCGGCAACTCCATGGGCTACGCGACCTCCTCCGACGGCTACAATTGGACCAAGTACGCCTCGAACCCCGTCCTTTCGCGCGGGGGCGCGGGGTCGATCGACCGCGACGACCTCCAGGCCTCGACGGTCCGCCGGTGGAACGGAGTCTATTACATGTACAGCAGCTGCAACACGAACGGCGCCTACCACGTCTGTGCGGCGACATCGACCGACGGCACGAGCTGGACGAAGCACCCGGGCTACATCCTCAACGCGACGGGCAGCGGCTGGGAAGCCCTCCACGCGGTGACCCCCGACATCATCGTGAACAACGGGCGCTTCATCATGTTCTACGCGGGCGTCGAGACGGGCGGCGCCTCCGAGCAGCTCGGGCGCGCCGACGCGGACTTCGTCCCGGGCGCCGTGCGCGCGCGCCTCGACTTCGGCTCGCGCGTCCCCACCTCGCTCGCCTCGCTTTCGTTCAGCGCGACCGTCCCGGCCTCGACGACCGTGCAGGTCCTCCTGCGCTCGTCCGCGGACGGTACGACCTGGTCCGCCTTCGAGAACCTCACGGCGACCTCGACGATCTCAAGCACCCCCGCGCGGCGCTACGTCGAGTGGTACGCCCTCCTCAACGCGAGCGTCCGCGCCGACCCTCCCTTCTTCCACGGCCTCACGTTCGACTACCGCGCCTACCGCTCGACCGGCCGCTACGTGTCCTCCCCGATCACGTACTCCGAGCAGATCTCCGCCGCGGCCGTGTCGGTCACGACGGCATCGCCAAACGGCACGCTTGCCATCGACATCTCGAACGACAACGGGACGACCTTCTCGCGCGTGGCGAACGGCACCTTCACGAACCTCACGCTCGCCGGCAACTCCCTCCTCTACGCGCTCAACTTCGAGGTCACGAACCAGCAGACCCCCGTCGTCGACGCCGTCGACATCGTCGTCCAGCGCCGGGGCCTGCCCGAAAACGTCACCGTGCGGATGGGCAGCGGCGGCTCGCGTTTCTTCAACGCCACGGGCGTGTTCAACGGCGCGGTCAACGTCTCGCTGCCCTCCGCGGAGATGAACGCGGTCATCGCCTCCACCCTCGCGACCTTCCCGAGCGCGACGTACGTGGACGTGCCGTTCGTCGTGACCTCGAGCCACTACGGGTTCGTGTCCCTGAGCGCGCCGCGCCTCACGCAGACCCTCAAGAACCCTCTCACAGCCTCGTTTGCGCCCCCGGGCACCGCCCTCTCGGTCGACGAGAACACGACGACCGCGTTTACCGTGGCCGCCTCCACGTACCCGGCCTCCGTCAAGGTCAACACATCCTGGACGTTTGACGGCTCGCCGGTCGCCGCGGCGACCGACCGTGCCGCATTCAACTACAGCGCGGACTTCTTCGCGGCGGGCAACCACACCCTGCGGGTCGACGTCGAGAACGGCGACTTTGCCTACAACCACACATGGGCTGTCACCGTCCTCAACGTGAACCGGCTGCCTTCCTTCACCCTCGTTTCGCCCGCCTCGCCCGTCTCGATGTCCCACACGGCAACTGTGACCTTCGCTGCGCAGGCCGACGACCTCGACCTCGAGCCTCTCACTTTCGTCTGGCGCCTCGACGGGCGTCTCCTTGCCACCGGCGTGACACAGGTCAATCTAACCCAGCTGGCCCTCGGGCCCCACCTGCTGCAGGTGCGGGTCTTCGACCCCTTCGGCATGATCACCTTCAACTGGAGCATCGTCTCGACGAACGCGGCACCCACTTTCCTTGCCGTGAACCCCCCGGGAAACCTCTCCATCTCCCATTACTTGGCCCTCGCCTTCGACGTCGCCGCAGCCGACGACGACGCGGACCCGCTGAACTACCTATGGCGCCTCGACGGGGTCGTCCTCCAGAACGGCTCGTCGGCGGCCTTCACGGTCGACAACCTTTCCCTCGGCGTCCACTTCGTCAGCCTCGCCGTGTCCGACCCTTTCGAATCGGCCACATTTGTCTGGGCCGTCACGTCCACGAACGCGCAGCCCTTGATCGCCTCCGTCGACCCGGCTTCGGACTTCACCCTCTCCCACACGGCCTCCCGGACCCTCACGGCCGTCGCGACCGACGGCGACGGCGAGCCCCTCGTGTTTGGCTGGACGCTCGACGGCCTTTCCCTCCCTTCCACCGGCGCTTCCGAAACGGTGGGTCCCCTCCCCGTGGGCGCCCACGCGGTCCGCCTCCGCGTGGCGGACGCCTATGCGTTTGCCGATTTCACGTGGACCTTGACATCGACGAACGCCCCCCCCGCTCTGGTCGTCGTTGAGGCGCCGGCCGATGGCGCGGCGCGCAGCCACACGCAAAGCGTTCGGCTCGAGCTTGCCGCGTCCGATGCGGACGGCGACCCTGTGGCCCTCAGTTGGACCGTGAACGGCGCGGGGTCGGGCTTTACCGGAGCCCTCGTCCTCTCCCCCATCGGCCTCGGGCCCGTCGCGGTGCGGCTCACCGCGAGCGACGGCCTGGCCTCCACGGAATGGACCTGGAACACGACCGGCACGAACGCGGGCCCCGTGATCTTACAGTTCGGGCCGGGCACGGACCTCACGGTCTCCTTCGCCGACGCAACGGCCTTCTCGGGCGCCGCGACCGACGAGGACGGCGACCCCCTGACCTGGCGGTGGTTCCTCGACGGCGCGCTCATCGCAACGGGCAACACCTCGTTTGCCGTCGGGCCCCAGCCTACGGGCAGGCACGAGGTGCGCCTCGCGGTGTCCGACGGCCTCCTCGAGGCGGCGATGGTGGTGGACCTCTTGAGCGTCGACCT
>DATEUP010000126.1:0-11124 GCA_035283065.1 Thermoplasmatota archaeon
AGGGCGTTATCCGCCCGGGTATGGGCCGGCGCCCAGCCGAGCGCCCTCAGGCGGGCGCTCGATACCCGCTGGTTTGCCATCAGGTGCCGGCCCGTTGCCTCCCCGTGCACGCGGACCGCCTCCTGCGGCGTCGTGGCGGCAGGAGCGGTGGCACCCAGCGCTCCGGCCACCAGGTTCACGAAGGCCCGCAGTGGCAGCGGCTCGTCGTCGGCGGCGAGGTAAACCTCCCCCGCCCTCCCCCTCTCGAGGGCGACCCGGAACGCCTCGCCGCAGTCGTCGATGTGGAGGGGCGACCAGTGGTTCGCCCCGTCGCCCGGCACGCGGTACGTCCCCGCGCGGATCTCGTCGACCATCTCGCGGAACCACCCGCCGTCGCCGTACACCATGCCGGGGCGCAGGACCACGACTTCGAGCGCGCCCGGCTTGTTCGCTTCGAGGGCCGCTCGCTCGGCCTGCCAGTTGAACATCGAGTTGCCCGTGGGCTTCACGGGGGTCGCCTCCGTGATCGCCTCCTTGCGGTCGCCGTAGAGCCATGTCCCCGAGCCCACGACGATCCGCCGCGCGCCCGCCTTGCGGGCCGTTGCGACGAGGTTGTAGGCCCCGTCGACGCGGACCTTCGCGGCCGTGCTCTGCCCGATGTCGCGCGACACGCTCGTCGCCGCGGCCGCGAGGTGCACAATCGCCTCGCACCCGCGCGCGGCCTCGAGGAGCGAGGGGATCGAGAGGATGTCACCAAGCGCGGGCGTGCCGCCGGCACGCGCCACGATCTCACCCTTCTCGGGCGTGCGCGCCAGGCCGACAACGTCGTGGCCCGCCGCGGCAAGCGCGCGCACGGCGCCTGCCCCGAGGAAGCCGCTTGCGCCGGCGACGAGTACCTTCATTCCAACGAGACTAAGGCGCACCTGCCAATAAACGCGCCGCGCGCGTCGGCCTTGAGCCCCGCCCCGTCGCAAGCCTTAACTGTAACCCCTCAATTCCCGCCGTGGGTGCGGCAGTGAAACGTGTCTCTCTCTGTGTGCTCGGACTCTTGATCGGATCGGCGGCAGTCTTGCCCCTTACGGCTTCGGCCGGCACGGGGCTCCAAGTCCTCGTCTTCATCACGCCCGAGGGCCGCATCGCGAACCAGACGGTCGACGTGAACCTCGAGGCGTACTTCGACGGGACGCCCGTCGACCTCGACACGATCGACGTGAGCGCGGGCTACTCCGGCGACCCGCTGACGTTCGACCGCACCTCGGTCGGCAAGTACCACGCGACGTACACGATCAACGTGTCCCAGATCCTCTTCGGCGGCATCTCGTTGGTCGGCAGCGCTGACAAGGGGGCCGACTCCGCCTCGATCATTACGAGCTACGCGGTCTCGGGCGCCACCGTCGGTTGGGACATCACGGTCCGCGTCTCGAACTTCGGGGTCGTTGGGCCCACGGTCTCGCCCGGCCAGACGGTCGAACTCGAAGCGCGCTCCTACCACGACGGCACGCTCGCGGAGGGCGGGATGATCAACTTCACGTTGGAATGGATGGAGGGCTCGACGAACGGCACGGAGACCCCGACGTCGACGAAGGTGCAGGACGGGGTCTACAAGGTGAGCGTGGTCGTCCCCGCCTCCCTCACCCTCACCCGGACCTACAACGTGGAGGCAAAGCTCGGGACCTCGATTTTCAGCCCCTCGTCGTCGACGGGCTTTGGCGCGCACCCCTTCCCGATCTACTCGCTCGTCACCGCGGGCGGGCCGACCTCCGCGACGCTGAAGGTCTTCGCGGGCGGCGCAACGGCGCTTGCCGGCGCGAATGTCTCGCTCGAGGGCTGGTCCATCTCGCTGAGCCCGCCCTTCGGCATGGCGCGTGTGGGGCCCTTCACGGCGACGACGGACGCGAACGGCCAGGCCACCCTCACGGCGAGCTGGGGCCTATCGCCGGTCGCAATCTGGTACCTCAACGTGACCTCCGGCGGCAAGACGACGAGCGCGCCGGTCACGCTGATGACCTCCGCCTCGTCGGCGTGGATCCCCACGCCCGCCATCGGGTTCGGATGCGAAGTGAACCTGCAGACCGACCCCTCGGGCCTCCACGCCGGCCAGACGGCGAACCTCGTGTTCCGCGTCACCTACGCAGCGTCAATCCTCAACCCGCAGCCGGTCGCGTCGCAGGGCATCGACCGGTACGTGTGGCGCGAGGGCGAGGGCGGCACCTCGCAGGCCGGAAGCGTCATGACGGACGCCTCGGGCAACTTCACCCTCACCTACGCGATCCCCGCGAACTGGACGGGCGACGACAGCCTCAAGGTCCGCGTCGTGTGCCCCTCGGGGTCGGCGGGGTCGACGCAGGTCCAGGTCGGTTCGGGCAACCCGTTCGGCTCGGGCGCGGTCGTCGTGACTGCATCGGGCAAGCTCGGCGAGGCCGTGACCATCACCGCGACCTACTCGGGCACGAACCCGCTCACGGGTGCCGTCGCCTACGCGGCGATCGTGCCGGGCAACCAGACGAACATCGGCGGGGTCGGCCTCTCGGGAGGCGCGCTCAACACGGCGCTCACGCGCTCCGGATCGACCTTCACGGGCACGATCACGGTCCCGGCGTGGCTCGGCGAGGGCGACTACTCCGTGCTCGTCCTCATCACGAACGAGGGCGCAACAAGCTCGACCACCGACCAGACGACCGAGGGCAACGCGACGACGATGCACCTGTCGCCCCAGGGCAGCACGGGCGGGAACAACCCCGCGCCGCGCGGCTTCCTGCCGGGCTTCGAGGGGGCCGCGGCCGTCGCCGCCATCGGCGGGGGCGCGTTTGCCCTCTTGGCCGCACGGCGCCGGCGCGTCGCGTAATCAGCACACGCCCGCTTTTCTTCCCCGGAGGGGCCGCGCGGCCCCCCGGCTTTCCGCCTCGCCGCACGCGCCCCCAGGGGATCCAATCGTGATTATGCGACACACGGCAGGCGAGGTTGCAAATAGGCCACCCCCGCCATCGTCGCCTCGCCAAAGGTTCTTCGACGCGGACTTAGCGCCGCGCGGAGCTTGCCATAGCCAGGTGGGATTCCTATAGCATTCAACAACGCGGACACCGCCTTCATGCTAATCGCCGCAAGCCTCGTCATGCTGATGACGCCCGGGCTCGCCTTCTTCTACGGCGGCCTCGTCGGGCGCAAGAACGTCCTCGCGATCATGATGCAGAGCTTCGTGTCGCTTGCGATCACCGACGTGATCTGGTTTACCGTCGGATACTCGCTCGCCTTCAGCGGCGGCGAGGGCGGCGTCTACGGCGACCTCAACAACGCCTTCCTCATGGGCATCGGCCCCACGACGCCGTACTCGGGCAACCCGAACATCCCCGTCTACGCGTTCCTCGTCTACCAGATGATGTTCGCGATCATCACGCCCGCGCTCATTACGGGGGCCTTCACGAACCGTGTGACCTTCAAGGCTTACCTCATCTTCCTCGTGGCATGGCTCATGCTCGTCTACATCCCCTTCGTCCACATGGTCTGGGGCGGGGGGCTGCTCGCAAAGTGGGGCGTCCTCGACTTCGCGGGCGGCATCGTCGTCCACGCACTGGCGGGGATGGCTGCCCTTGCCTCCGTCGTATTCGTGGGGACGCGCGCCGTGAAGGAGAAAGGGCCGCACAGCATCCCGCTCGTGGCGCTCGGCACGGGGCTCCTGTGGTTCGGCTGGTATGGCTTCAACGCCGGGAGCGCCCTCAGCGTCAACGAAGTCACCGTGACGGCCTTCCTCAACACGGACCTCGCCGCCTCGGTGGCCGGCGTCATGTGGCTCCTGTGGTCCTGGGTCTTCGAGAAGAAGCCCAAGTTCGTGGGGCTGCTCACCGGGATGGTGGCCGGCCTTGCGACCATAACCCCGGCGGCCGGGTACGTGACCCCCTCGGCCGCGATGGTGATTGGGATCCTTGCGGGCTCCGTCTGCTACCTTGCGATCCTCTTCAAGAACCGGCGCGGGTGGGACGACGCGCTCGACGTGTGGGGCGTCCACGGCGTGGGCGGCGTCCTTGGCGTCGTTTCGCTTGGGATCTTCGCGACGCTCGGCGTGAACGCGGCGGGCGCCGACGGCCTCCTTGCCGGCAACCCGGGCTTCTTCGGAAAGGAGGTCGCGGCTGCGGCCTTCGCGTCCGTGTACGCGTTCGCCTTCACCTACGCGATGCTCTGGCTCATCAACAAGGTCACGCCCGTGCGCACCACGAAGGAAGAGGAAGAGGTCGGCGTCGACCAGGCCCTCCACGGCGAGGCCGCCTACGAGTAGGTCGCCCGAGCCTCGGCACCCTCCCTTTCAAGTGCGCCGCGCGCGTTGCCGCGCGCTCAAGGGGTCTTGCCGTCGACGAGCCGCAGGCCCCCGACCTCCGGACCGGCGCCGCTTTCGCGACCCTCGTCGTCCTCCTTGGCGTGAACTTCGTGGCCGTCCGCTTCTCGAACGCCGAGCTCGCGCCCTTCTGGGGCGCGGGCTTGCGTTTCGCCGTCGCCGCCGCGGCTCTCTTCGGAGTCGCGCTCGCCCGCGGCGTCCCGCTCCCGGAGGGGGCGGCGCTCAAGGCGGCGCTCCTGTACGGCGCCCTCGCGTTTGGCATCACGTACATCCTGGTCTACTGGGGGCTCCTCTTCGTCCCCTCCGGCGTCACCTCGGTCATCTTCGCAAGCATCCCCCTCACCACGTTTGTGCTCGCGCTCGCCCTGAGGATGGAGAAATTCCGTGCCAAGGCGCTTGCCGGTGCAGCCCTTGCCCTTGCCGGCATCGCGCTCATCTCCTACGGCCAGCTCACGGTCGCCCTTGCCGCCCTGCCGCTCCTTGCGATCATCCTCTCCTCGGTTGCGGCCGCCTCTTCCGCCATCGTCGTCAAGCGCGCCCCACGCGCGCACCCGGTCTCCACCAACGCGGTCGCGATGGGCCTTGGCGCCGCGATGCTCCTTGGCGTCTCGCTCGCCTCCGGCGAGGCGCACGCACTGCCCTCCCGCACGGCCACGTGGGTCGCGTTCCTCTGGCTCGTGACGAGCTCCGCCGTCGCCTTCGTGATCTTCATCTGGATCCTCAAACGGTGGACCGTTACCGCCGCCTCCTACCAGGCCGTCCTTTCCCCCCTCGTGACGATCGCCGTCGCCTCCGCGCTCGTCGGAGAAGCCCTTTCCCTTTCCCTGGCCGCGGGCACCGCGCTTGTCCTCGGCGGCGTCTTCGTCGGGGCGATCTGGCGCGGGCCCGTGGCTGCTGGCGGGAAGGCGTAAGGCCCTCCAATCGGCCGAACGAAACCCCCATTAGCCCTTCGGCCCATCCGCCACCTCCTTCGGGGGCATCGTGGGTGGCCAAGGGCGCACCGGGCTATTTTACCAACGACCTATTCGAGTTCCTCACCGACCTCAAGGAGCACAACGACCGCGCGTGGTTTGCCAAGAACAAGACGAGGTACGAGGCGGCCGTCCAAACCCCCGCGCTGCGGTTCATCGGCGACGCGGGGCTCAAGCTGCGCTCCCTCTCGCCGCACATCGTGGCGGAGCCAAAGCCCTTCGGGGGCTCGCTCTACCGGATCTACCGCGACACGCGCTTCTCGAGGGACAAGAGCCCGTACCACACGCACGTGGGGATCCACTTCTCCCACGACGCGGCTGGCAAGGAAAAGGTGCACCTGCCGGGCTATTTCCTGCACCTCGACCCGGAGGAGTGCGTGGCGTACTCCGGCGTCTGGCGACCGGACGGCCCGGCCCTCAAGGCGATTCGCGACGCGATCGTCGCCAGGCCTCAGGACTGGAAGAGGGCGACCCGGAGCCCCGTCGGACTCTACGGCGAGTCCCTGAAGCGGCCGCCCCCCGGCTACGACCCGGGCCACCCGCTCATCGAGGACCTCAAGCGCAAGGACTTCGTCGGAAAGGTCTCGTTCAGGCCTTCGAAAGTCGCGGGGCCCGGCTTTCTCGGGGAATTCCTCGGGGCTTGCCGGGCGATGGCCCCGCTCAACGCGTTTGTGGCCAAGGCGCTGCGCGTGCCCTGGTAGCCCCGGGCGGGCGAGGTCCACCCTTCCCCTTCCGCGCGCCATCGGCCCTTGGCGGCCGCGCGGCTTGCGCTCAGAACTTCCGGGCGCGTACGAGTTTCCCCTTCTTGTCGTACACCCTCCACACGCCGGTCTCCTTGCCGGCCTTGTACTCCCCTTCGTCGTAGAGCCTCCCGGTCCCCCCGTGGTACCGCTTCCAACGCCCCACCTGCCTGCCCCCATCGAACCGCCCGACCTGGCGCACGACGCCGTTGTCGGCAAACCACTTCCAAAGCCCCTTGCACTCGCCGCGCTCGAAGGTGCCCGCGGCCCAGAGGTTGCCGTTGCGGTGGTAGAACTTCCAGGGGCCATTCCTCTTTCCGTAGAGGTAGCGGCCGGCGCTCTTGAGCTGGCCGTTCGAGTAGTACGCCTTTTTGAGAGGGCCGGGACCCCGCTTGCCTTTCTTCGCCATGCGTTTCCTCCAAGGCGGGGGCCCGTGGGCCCACCTGCCGCCTCCCGGAACCTCCGTCCACAACATAAACGTGAAGAGGAACGCCGGAAGGGCTCGGCAGGCCCTTGAGGCTTCAGTGAAGAGCGGCCTGCGTCAGGTTCATCGGCTCTGCCGCGATGCGGGCGCCAGATGGCGAGCCCCCGCGCCTCGGCGCCCACGCCCCACCGCGAAGTCCAGGGCGTCCGCGTGCCATGGCTCATCTACGGGACGGCCTGGAAGGAGGGCCGGACGGCGTCGCTCACGCGGCAGGCGCTCGATGCAGGGTTCCGCGCCATCGACACGGCAAACCAGCGGCGCCACTACCATGAGGCGGCCGTCGGGGAGGCCCTTGCTTCACTTTTCAAAGGAGGGACGCTCCGGCGCGAAGACCTCTTCCTCCAGACGAAGTTCACGTTTTTGGAGGGCCAGGACCGCCCGCTCCCCTATGACGCTGAAGCGCCAGTGCCGCGTCAGGTCGAGCAGTCCTTCGAAAGCTCGCTCGCCCACCTTGGCGTCGACCGCCTGGACGCCTTCGTGCTCCACGGCCCATCCTTGCCGGAAGGCCTCGGCAGGGCCGACTGGCAGGCGTGGGAGGCGATGGAGTCGCTGCAGCGGGCGGGCCGCACGCTCCTAATCGGCGTCTCAAATGTCACTGTAAGCCAGCTCTCGGCCCTATTTGGACGGGCTGCCGTCAAGCCCGCGGTCGTCCAGAACCGCTGCTTTGCACGGCCGCACGCGGACCGCGAGGTCCGCGCATTCTGCCATGCGCACGAGATCGCCTACCAGGGGTTCTCCCTGCTCACCTCCCGCAAGTCGCCTGTGAACCACCCCGAAGTCCGCGCGATCGCCGGGCGGATGGGGAAGACCCCCGCGCAGGTGGTTTTTCGCCTTGCGATCGAAGCGGGCATTACCGTCCTCACGGGCACCACGTCGCACGCCCACATGATCGAGGACCTCGAGGCGCCCTCGTTGGATCCAGCCGCTTCCGACTTGCGCGCGGGCCTGCGGCTGATGGACTGAAAGCCGCTGCGCGCCGCTTCACCGGCCCGCGACATCGGTGTCCGGATGGTCTGCAAGACTCGCAGGCTTACAGGTACTTCGTTTCGACCTCCGCAAAGAAGGCCTTGGAAAGTCGTCCGGAGTCGGCCTCCGCTTGCCGGACCTCATGGCATTTCATCCCGGCTTGCGGACCGTATAGCGCAGATGAGTCACCAGCCGCGACGGAGGCGCATCAACGAGATCCAGAGCCACCTTGTTGCGGTCGATCCCCTCGAAGAGTCGGACTCCCCCGCCGAAGACCACCGGCGATAGCGCGATGTCGAATTCGTCGACGAGGCCCGCGTTGAGGTATTGGAGGATGGCGTTGGCGCCCCCCGCAATGCGGATGTCCCGTCCGCCCGCAACCTCACGCGCCTGTTTCAGCGCGCTCTCGATCCCGTCGTTTACGAAGTGGAACGTCGTCCCGCCCAGGCGTACCCACGGGGAGCGCACCTGATGCGTCAGGACGAAAACGGGCGTATGGAAGGGCGCTTCTTCGGGCCAGAACTTCTCGCCGCCCTCGAACATCCGCTTGCCCATGATGCTCACGCCGGTGCGGCTGAACGTGCGTTCCAGGATCCGGTTGTCTTCGCCCGTCTCCCCGCCTTCGCCGAGCTTGAGGTTCTTGCGGAAAAACTCCTGGGGGAAGACCCAGCTCTGGAGTTTCATCCATTGGCCGAGCCAGTCCTTGTAGGTTGGGTCCTCGGCGTGGGCCATGTCCATTCCCTCGGGAGCCATGAAGCCGTCGAGGGTCATTCCAACGCTGAAGAACACCTTGGTCACCTTTGGCACCCGCGCCAGGTGGATGGCCTGAGGCAGATATCGTCTTTTCGTGGATGGGGCGCCAAGGGGGTGCGACGCCCGTTCTCCCGCAGCGTACATACGCCCTAGAGACGTGGGCGGCAAGCAACAATGAAGGTCTGCATCATCGGTGCCTCCGGGAAGCTCGGGCATTACATGGTGCAGCATGCTCTCGACCGGGGCTACGAGGTGGTCGGCGTATGCCGTGAGCGGAGCGTCGGGAAGCTCGACGCCCTCAAGGACCGCATCGCAATGATTCCAGGGCCGACGGACGACAGGGACGTGACCCAGCGGGCCGTCGCAGGGTGCGATGGGGTGCTCACGGTCCTCGTTCCGTGGGGGGTCAAGGGGTACTCGACGGGGACCGCCCAGGCGGTGTTGGACTTCGCCCGCCCGGGGGCGCGCCTCGTGTTTTCGTGCGGGTGGCACATCACGCGCGACGGCAAGGACGTGTACTCGTGGAAGCTCAAGGCGCTCGAGAAAGGGCTGGGCGGCATCGCGCGCCTGTTTCGGCTGGTCGACATCCGCGACCAAGTCGAGGCGTGCCGGCGCCTCTGGGCGAGCGACACGAAGTGGACCGTGGTCCGCGGCAGCGACCTCGAAGAGGGCGAGAGCCAGGGCCTGCCGGTCTGGAGCCGCCACGTCGGCGATCCGGTCCTCGAGAGCAACCTCACGCGCCGCACCGGCTTCGCGTTGTTCATGGTCGCGGCGCTGGAGAATGATGAGCTGATTCGGGAGGCGCCGGCGATCGTGGGGTGCAGGACGCCCTCGGCGCTTGCGCACGCGGGGCAGGCGCGGGCGTAGCGAGAGGTGCCGAAGGGGAGATATGGACCCAGGTTTGCCGGTAAGTCATGCGCCCATGGCCGCGCGTTAGGGTCCGGCCTTCACCGAAGGCCTTTCGAGGATCTCCGCGGCGAAGCGAGCCGTGTCCTTGCTTTGGTAGAAATGCTTAAGCGCTCCGCCGAGGTCAGCGGACATCATGGCTGGGAGGAAGCCCGCCGAGAAGGGCACGCAGAAGTCCGCTGCGAGCCCCACGGCGATCGGCAAGACGCCCAAGGGATTCACGGACGAGGAACGAGCAGCGATGAAGGAGCGCGTCCAAGAGCTGAAAGCGGCCGCGCGCCCTGCCACGGGCGCGGGCAAGGCGGACGGGGAAAGCGCCGTGCTCGCGAGGATCGCCGAGATGGGGGAACCGGACCGCGCCATGGGCAAGCGGCTCCATGCGATCATGAAAGCCAGCGCGCCAGCGCTCTCGCCGAGACTCTGGTATGGGATGCCCGCATACGCCAAGGACGGCAAGGTCGTCTGCTTCTTCCAAAGCGCGCAGAAGTTCAAAACGAGGTACGCGACGTTGGGCTTCAGCGACGCGGCGAAGCTCGACGAAGGCGCCCTGTGGCCGGTCGCCTTCGCGCTGAAGGAGTTGACGGCCGCCGAAGAGGCAAGAATCGGCGCGCTCGTGAAGAAAGCGGTGGGCTGAGGACCGAGCTCGCCACTGCCGCCCCCCAGCGGTCGCCCCGGCTCTCGGGTGCGGCCCTGCGGTTGATCAGCCGTACCGGAAGATGGTGCCGAGGGGGAGCTATGAACTCCCGAGTCACAAAGGACACCCGCCTTCGAGACTGGCGCCTTACCGGGCTTACGCTTCCTCGGCAGAAGACGGCGCCTGGCCTAGCGGGGGAAGCCCCCGCTGCGATGCGCACGCATTGCGTTTGTTCGGTCCGGTTCCTGCTCGCTCGATGGCAGCCTGCTGCGCGGAACAGGTCCAAGGCGGCCGCAACGAGAACCTGTCGATCCGGAGAGCCCCTTGGTTAGAGGCACGAAAGGTATTTGAGTACGAACCATTACATTGTACTTGTGCAGAGCATTCAGATCCGGCTCGCCAAGGAGGAGCTTGCCGAGTTGAGCGCGCTCCAGGACGAGTTCAAGCGGAGCCGCTCGGAGGTGACGCGGCGAGCGCTCGCGGAAGGCGTCCGGGTCCTGAAGATGGACGTCGCGCTCAACCGGTACGCCCGTGAGGAGATCACCCTCCAACGGGCGGCGGAATTCGCCGGCGTATCGATCGCCCAAATGGCGGACGCCGCAAGCGCCCGCGGCATCGCCTACTTCCGCTACGCCCCGGAGGAGCTCGAGCGCGACCTGAAGACGCTTCGCCGGGTGCGGCGATGACTTATCTCCTCGACGCCTCCCCCGTCATCGCGATGGCTCGCGCCGGGAACCTCGATGTGTTGCGCCGCGCGGCCGCCCCGGCCGCAATAACCGCCCAAGTGAAAGCCGAATTGCTGCGGCGCGAGGACACAACCACCCCGGGGATCAGGGAGGCCCTGGGTGCATGGCTGAAACCGCGACGCGGAGGCAGGCCCGGCGCGCAGTTCCACCGGCTTGGCCTTGGGAACGGCGAGGCGAGTGTCTTGGCGTCCGCGCGCGCGACCGACATCGCGGTTCTCGACGAGCGGCCCGCCCGCATGCTTGCGCGCAGCCTTGGGATCCCTCACACCGGGCTCGTGGGGCTCCTCATCGACGGCGCGCGCGGTGGACGGATCACCGTTGAAGAGGCGGAGCAGTGCATCGATTCCCTCAACGCATCCGGGTTTTGGCTAAGCCCAGGCCTGCTTGCCGCGGCGCGGCGGGCGATTGCGGAGGAAGAAGAGTGAGGGGGATGGCGCGGAGGAAACCGACTACGCGGGTTCCGCCCGCGATCGAAAGAGTGCCGAGGGGGAGATTTGAACTCCCGAGCTACGAGAGCACCAGTTTTCGAGACTGGCGCCTTACCGGGCTTACGCTACCTCGGCAGGAGTGATGCCTGGCTCGCGGAGGAAGCCTTGGCGGTACGCACCGTTGACATTG
>DATEUP010000127.1:0-19009 GCA_035283065.1 Thermoplasmatota archaeon
CGAGGCGCCGCGTGAGCCGGGCCGCAACGAGGTAGGAAAGAGCCGAGAGCGAATTGGCCGCAAAGAAGACAATCCCTAGGGCTTCGATCGGCGTCCCGAAGCGGACGGTGAACCAATAGGCGGTGAACGTCCGGATGATCATCCCACCCGCGAACGAGTCGAGGGCGAAGAGGGCGGCCATCCGCGAGACCGCCCGCCGCCCCTCCGGCGAAAGGGCCTTGCGCTCGACGGGCGCGGTGGTCGGGGCGGGCTCGACGGCGGGCGAAAGGGCGAGGGCGAGCGCCACCGAGAGGAGCCCCGTGAGCGCGTACCAGAGGAACATCGAGTGGATCCCGGCGACGAGGTCGCCGCCCTGGAGCGCGGCGAAGACCCCCGCGAGCCCCGTGAGGAGCGCGCCGACGGCGGCCGCCAACGAGCCGACGAGGTTGTACCAGGCGTAGGCGTCCGTCCGGCCCTCTGCCGACGACGCCTGCGGGAGGATCGCCTGCTCGAGCGACAGGAACGGCCCCACCTCCATCGCGGTCGGGGTGAGGGCGCCAAGGAGGGCGGCGGCAAGCGCGCCTTCGATCGACCGCGTGAAGGCAAGGACGAGCCCGGAGGCGAACATGAGGAGGCCGGCGACCGCGAGGAACCGGCGGCGCCCGAACCGGTCCGCGTATTTCGAGAGCGTGATGTTGAGCGCGGCGCCTGAAAGGAGCGCGACGCCGAGGAGAACCCCCGTCATTGCCTCGTCGGCGCCGAGCAGCTGGAAGTACGCAGCGAGCAGGACCGAGACGAACCCGTAGGCGACCCCCCGCGCGCCGCGGCTCGCGAGGATCAGCCAGCCGTCGCGCGTGAGGAAGGGGAGGAAGCTCAAACCCCCCGTTCAGGGGCCCTTGGCCTGGCGGGCCTGGATTGCCGCAAAGAGGGCGTCGTACGCCGGCAGCTGGAGGCGCAGGTTCTCGTGGTCGTCTTTTGCGATGCGCCGGAACCCCTCGGCTAGCAGCTCGAGGCCGGCGCCTTCCGCGGCGGTCCCGCGCTCCGAGGCCACGTCGGCCGCGCGCACGATGCGGGCAAGCTCGAGGACCGCCGGGTCCTTGACGGCGAAGTCGTGGACGATCGCGTCAAAAGAGCACTCCCGCCCGCGGTGGCCGAGCTTCGCGCCCTTCGTGTCGAAGGGCACTGCGCCTTCGCGCTCGGCGACCCCGTCGACCTCCTCGGCCGGCACAAAGAGGAACTCGGCCTCCTTGTCGATGAAGCGCAAGATGAGCCACGGGCACGCAACGCGGTCGACCTTGGCCCCTTGCCTCGTGACCCATTTCAACGGCCCCACTCCGCGCCCCTAAAAGGTGCGGGGCGGCCTTGAGGCTTTGGGGCGCGACGGCCCCTTCACCCGATCCCGTCGGCGGTCAGGGCAAACTCCGCGCTCGACCCTTCCGCAATCGAGCGGTGCTTCTCGACGGTGGCGCGCCGGCGGTTCGGTGCCAGGCGGTCAAGCCGGACAATCGCCTTCGACGTGTGGCCGAGCGCGTGGCCGCCGAGGGGCTCGAACGAGTCGGACTCGATGTCCGTGTACACCTGGTTCGTGATCACGACGGGGATCGCGCGCGTCCGCGCGCAGCGCAGGAGGCGCGTGACCAGCAAGCCGAGCCGCTGGCGCGCGCGCCCCTCCTCGTCGCTGCCGAAGTACCGCCGGTAGTGGCCCGTCGCCGAGTCGAGCACGATGAGGTCCACGTCCTCGAGCTGTTCGGCGAGCGCGATCGCCTTGTTCACGGCCTCCTCCTCCTCGTCGAGGTCCCGGGCCTCAAAGACGAAGATCCGCTTCATGAGGGCCTCCGCGCCTGGCTTGTCGGAAAGCCCGCCGCAGACTTGGAACAGGCGCTCCATCGAGACGCCCTCGGTGTCGATGAGGACGGCCTTCTTGCCGGAGCGCGCGACGTTGCGCGCAAGCACGAGGCACAGGTTCGTCTTCCCCGAGCCGCCCTCCCCGAAGAACTCCGTGATCGTTGCCCGCTCGACGCCGCCGCCAAGGAGGTCGTCGAGGGCCGCGCAGAGGGTGGGGACGCGGGCGGTCATACGGGTTGCCCGCCACGGCCGCCTTGGGATAAAGAGTGAGCGAGGCGCCCCCGCTACGCCCGGCGCGCCGCTTCCGCGGCCGCCGCTGCGCAGCGCAGCCAGTCGTCGAGTGTCTGGCGGACCGAGCGCGGGGGCAGGGGGCCCGTCTCGAAGCGCACGATCCGGCCGGCCTGGCGCTGGCGCACGCCTTCGGGCGGGTTGTCCACGGCCGTCGAGCGCGCGACGGCGGCAGCCGTGCGGGCGCTGTCGAATGTGAGTACGACTTGCGCGTCCATGAGCCAGTCCAAGCCTGCCGCCCCCTCACCCGTGGGTGGAGGGCGCACACGTTCGGGCGGTTTTATAGCCGTCGCGCGAATCGGCGCGCCCGATGATGTCCCTGCAGGTGCTCCGCAGGCGCCTCTCGAAGCTCGTCCAGCGCCCCGTCCGGCGGCTCATCGAGTCGCCCCCGCTCATCGCCGCCGCCGTCGTCGCTCTCCTCCTCGTCGGGGGCTTCACCGCGTACACCCTCGTCTCGCAGCCCACGGCTCCCCAGTCGACCGTCCCGTACTTGCCGCCGGGCCTGCCGAAGGTCCTCTGCGAGCCCGAGTGCAACCAGGAGGTCCGCCCGGGCCCCGAGCAGGTGAACGAGGTCGACGTGCAGGTGAACCCCGCAAACCCGCTCAACATCGTGGCGGCCGCCAACGACTACGCGCAGCCCTCGGGCGCCCACTGGGTCGGTGCCTACTGGTCCAAGGACGGAGGGAGGACCTGGGGCCAGAAACTCCTCCCGGGCTACCCGGGAAGCCGCGAGGTCTCGACCCTCTCCGGCATGGGCGCGTCCGGCGACCCGGCACTGGCATTCGACTCCCAAGGCAACGCGTACCTCGCGGGGATCGCGTTTGCCGTGTCGCCGGTCCCCGGGCCCAACCCCGGGCGCGACTCCGTCGTCTTCGTCGCCAAGTCCGCCGACGGGGGCGAGACCTATTCGCAGATCACGATCGTCGCGCGCGCGATCTCGCGCTTCACGTTCCACGACAAGGAGTGGATCGCCGTGGACCTCACGAACGACTACGTCTACGTCGTCTGGGTGCGCTTCAACGCCGCGCTCGTCGCGGAGATGGTCGTCTCGCGCTCGACGAACGGCGGGCTCACGTGGTCTATCCCCCGGATCATCTCGGACGCCACGAGCGGGGAGTTCCAGATCCAGGGGGCCTACCCGATGGTCACGCCCGACGGGACTCTCCACATCACCTGGGCCGACTTCCAGACCAACCGCCTGCGCTACGTGCGCTCGACCGACCAGGGGGCGAGCTTCTCGACCCCCGTCGACATCGGCGACTTTACGGACATCCCGAACCCCCTGCCGAACTCGGCCTTCCGCTCGGCGATGCTCCCGCAGGGCGCCGCCGACCGCGGGTACTCGCAGTTCCAGGGTTCGCTCTACCTGGCGTGGAACGACTACAGGAACAACGACACCGACGTCTACCTCGTCTTCTCCCGCGACGGCGGGACGAACTGGAGCGGCCCCGCGCGCGTCAACCAGAACCCCCTTGGCGACGGAACGGACCAGTTCATGCCGGACATCCACGTGACCGAGCAGGGGTATGTCGTGCTCGTCTACTACGACCGGCGCGACGACCCGAACAACACGCTCATCCGGCCGTACTTCGCGATCTCGACGGACGGGGGCCTTTCCTTCCACGACATGGCCGTGGGCCCGCAGTTCAACGGCGACTACGGGGGTTCGTCCTTCCTCTCCGGGGAGAACCACCTCATCGGCGACTACATCGGGATCTCCTCGACGGCGACCTACGCCTACATGGCGTGGGCTGACACCCGCAACGGCTCGCCCTCGGCGCCGAACTCGGACATCTATGGCGCCGCGGTGGCGTTCGCCTGACCCCGGCCCTACCCGTCCTGCAAGTGATTCACTTCCGCTAATGCACTTTCAAATAGAGGCGCGCAAATCTTGCCCGACGAGGAGGAATTTCGGTGGGTTTTCGCGAGTGGGTAATCCCGAGGGACGACAAGTTCTTTGACCTGCTGGAAAAACAATCGCACAATGTCGTGGCCGCCGCCGAGCAGCTTGTCGAGCTCTTCGACCACTACGACAAGCTTACCGAGTACGCCAAGCGCATCGAGGACCTCGAGCACGTCGGCGACACGTTTGTGCACGACCTTTCTATGGAGCTCAACCGCTCGTTCATCACGCCGTTTGACCACAGCGACATTGCAGCGCTTGCGGGGCGCATCGACGACATCATCGACTACATCGATTCGTCCGCCGGGCGCATGTCCATGTACAAGATTCTGAAGGCGCCGCCGCACGCCAAGCGCCTGGCGGAGATTATCCTCGACCAGGTGCGCGAGGTCGACAAAGGCGTTGCAAGCTTGCGGAAAATGGACGGCGGCGTCATCCAGGAGAAGCGGGTCATCATCAACCGGCTGGAGAACGAGGCGGACGACCTGACAAACCGCGCCCTCGTCGAGCTCTTCGAGCTTGAGGACGCGCGCACGATCATGAAGCTCAAGGAAGTCTACGAGCGCCTCGAGGCGGCCACGGACCGCTGCGAGGACGCCTCGGACGTGCTTGCCGACATCGCCACGAAAAACGCGTGAGCGCGCTCTCGCCCTGAACCTCGTGCGGAAGGTGTGCGGGTGGCCGTCGAGCTCCTCATCTGGGCGACCGTGACTGTGGCAATCGCCTTCGACTTCGCCAACGGCTTCCACGATTCGGCAAACTCGATTGCGACGATTGTGGCGACGCGCGTGCTCAAGCCCGTTCAGGCCGTCGCGCTTGCCGCCGTCGGGAACTTCGTGGGGATCCTGCTTGGCACTGCCGTCGCCAAGACGATCGCCAACGACATCGTCCAGCCATCCGCAATTGGCGAACACCCCGTGTCGATCGTGCTGGCCGCGCTGATCGGCGCGCTCGCTTGGGACATCATCACGTGGTACCGCGGGCTCCCCACCTCCTCGAGCCACGCGCTCATCGGCGGCCTCGTGGGCGCGGGCGCGATGGCAGCGGGGTTTGCGGCCGTGAAGGGCGACAAAGTGCTCGACAAGGTCGTAATTCCCATGATGACCTCGCCGGTCATCGCCTTCGTCTTCGCGTTCCTCTTCACGGCGCTCATCCTCCAGCTTGGCCGGCGTTCGACGGTCCACAGGATGAACTTCTGGTTCCGGAAACTCCAACTCGCATCGTCGTTCTTCTACTCCGTCACCCACGGCACGAACGACGCGCAGAAGACCATGGGGATCATCACGGCGCTGCTCATCGCGAACGGCATGCTCGCGGCAGGCTCGGGCGTGCCGCTATGGGTGATGGTCGCCGCCCATGCGGCGATTTCCCTGGGGACATTTTTCGGAGGGTGGCGAATCGTCCGCACGATGGCGAGCCGCATCACCTCGCTCAAACCCTACCAGGGCTTCGGGGCGGAGACGGGCGGTGGGCTCGTGCTTGTGGCAACCGCGCACCTTGGCATGCCGGTCTCCACGACCCATGTGATCACGGGGTCGATCATGGGGGTCGGGGCCACGAGGCGGCTCTCCGCGGTGCGTTGGGGGGTCACGCGGCGGATCGTGGGCGCTTGGATCTTGACGATCCCCGCCTCGGCCCTCATTGGGGCTGCCGCGTACCTCGTGGTCGCCGGCGCCGGGGTCCTCTGACCCCGGTCAAGGCGCACGCGCGCGGCCGCGCCGCGGCCGCTCCGGGCTCCTTGTTGCGGGCCGCCTGCGGCGCTACGGCGCCTTCGCGGGCAGCCTCGACGGCGGCCTCCAGCGCCCGCGCGCCTTCCTCCACCTTGGCGAGCTGCCGCGCCACTTCGCCCGCGGCCGCCCGGTAGAGCCGGAAGCGCCCTTCGCGGCGTCCCTCGACGAGCCCGGCGTCGCGAAGCACGCGCAGGTGGTGCGAAACGAGCGGCTGATGCAGCCGCGTCGCGCGCGTAAGCTCGCTCACGGTCTTCTCGCCGCCCTTCACGAGTTCGAGGATCCGGCTCCGGTTGGCGTCCGAGAGCACGAGGAACAGGTCCGACGCGTCCACGGCCTCGAAAGGGGAGCGTGCGTATTTGCGGGTTTTCACGCCGCGCGGCGGTCGGGCCCGTGCGGGAAAGGCCGCGAGCGCTCCTCGAACGCTTTATAGCGCCTCGACGGGTTTGTGGCGACTGGAAGGGGGGGTAGGCGCCCGATGGTCGTGGCCGAGGTGCGCGTCGAACTCAAGAGAGGGGTCGCCGACCCCGAGGGAGCGAACGTGAAGAAGACCCTCGTCGCGCTCGGGTTTGCAAGCGTGCGGGACGTGCAGTCCGTAAAGACCTACCGGGTGACCCTTGAGGAAGAGGACCCGCAGGCCGCAGACCGGGCCCTCCAGTCCATGTGCGAGAAGCTGCTCGCAAACCCCGTGGTGAACCGCTACAGCATCCGGATTCTCGAGTGAGCACGACTGGGGGGGCCGTGACCTTCGATGGGCTACTTCATCCAGCGCAAAGTGCCCTTCCCCCTTTCGGACATCAACCTCCGCGAGGCCTCCGACACGGACCTCGGGCGGATCAACGGGGAGCTCAAGACCGGCTTTTCGCTTGACGAGATGCGCGCGGTCAAGGCGCACTTCGAGGACGAGGGCCGCAACCCCACGGACGTCGAGCTCCAGGCCCTTGGCCAGGCGTGGTCCGAGCACTGCTGCTACAAGTCCTCGAAGCTCATCCTCAAGGAGCACTTCGCGGGCCTCGACACGCCCGATGTGCTTGCAAAGGAGGACGCGGGGGTCGTCGCCTTCACTGACGAGTGGGCCTATGCGCTGCGCATCGAGTCCCACAACCACCCGTCCGCGCTCGACCCCTACGGCGGCGCCGCGACGGGCATCGGGGGGATCCTGCGCGATGTCCTTTGCATGGGTGCCCAGCCGATCGCGCTTGTCGACCCCCTCTTCTTCGGGCCCCCCGACTTCCCCGATGAGCGCCTCCCCAAGGGCGTGAAGCACCCGAAGTACCTCCTTAGGGGCGTCGTCGCGGGGATCCGCGACTACGGGAACCGCGTGGGGATCCCGACGGTGGCCGGGTCCGTTCGCTTCCATGAGGGCTACGTGGGGAACTGCCTCGTGAACGTCGGGTGCCTTGGAATCGTGAGGCGCGACAAGGTCGTGCACTCGGCCGCGGGCGCTGCCGGCGACCTCCTCGTGCTCGTCGGAGGGCGCACGGGGCGCGACGGGATCCACGGCGTCACCTTCGCGTCGACGACGCTGCGCGAGAAGTCCGAGGAGGAAGACCGCGGGGCGGTCCAGCTCGGCGACCCGATCACGAAGGAGCCGCTCATCCACGCGGTCCTCGAGGCCTGCGAGAAGGGGCTCCTCTCCGGGATGAAGGACCTCGGCGGCGGCGGGCTCTCCTGCGTCTGCGGCGAGCTTGCGCTCGCGGCGGGCCTCGGGGCCGTCGTGAAGCTCGACGCGGTCCCCCTCAAGGAGACCGACCTCGTCCCCTGGGAGATCTGGGTGTCCGAAAGCCAGGAGCGGATGATGCTCTGCGTGCCCCCCGAGGAGATCGACCGCGTCCTCGACATCTTCCAGGACTGGGACGTGGAGGCCTGCGTCGTCGGCGAGATCGTCACGGGCGACCGCATCGCCGTCACGTACCGCGGCGTCGTCGTCCTCGACCTCGACCTCGAGTGGTACACGGGGGGGCCCGTCTACAAGCGCCCCCAGCGGGCGCTGAAGCGGTCGGGCAAGGAGGTCCGCCCGGAGGCTCCGCGCACCGTCGAGGCGAGAAACGCCCTCCTCCTGCGGATGCTTTCCGACCCGAACCTCTGCTCGCGCGAGTGGGTCGTGAGGCAGTACGACTTCGACGTGCGGGCGCGCACGGTCGTGAAGCCCTTCACGGGCCTGCCCTTCCGCGAGGGCCCGGCCGACGCCGTCGTCTTGAAGCCCCTCGAGGACGACGCGCACGGGCTCGCGCTCGGCGTGGCGTCCTCGCCGGAGGTCGCCTCGATCGACCCCTACCTTGGCGGCAAGCTCGTCATGGACGAGGTCGTGCGGAACCTCGCGGCCACGGGCGCCCGGCCCCACTCGGTCACGAACTGCCTGAACTTCGGGAACCCCGAGCGGCCCGAGCGGATGTGGCAGTTCGCGGAGGTCGTGCGCGGGATGGCGGAGGTCGCCCGCGCGCTCGCGATCCCGGTGCCCTCGGGGAACGTGTCGTTCTACAACGAGGCCGGGGGCGGGAGCGTGCCGCCGACGGCGACCGTCTTCGGGGTCGGGGTGATCCCCTTCGTGCGCCGCGCGGTCACGCCCGACCTCAAGCGCGAGGGGGACCTCCTCTACCTTGTCGGCACGACGCGCCCGGAAATGGCCGCCTCGACGTACTACCGGCTCGCCGGCGGTTCGGGCGGGGACCCCCCGAATGTGGGCACGGCGCAGCTGCGCCTCTCAGCCGAGAACCTCGCGATGGCCGCAGCCGCCCGCCAGGTCCGCGCGACCCACGACATCGGGGACGGCGGCCTTGCGGTCGCCCTCGCCGAGATGGCCCTTGGCGGCGACATCGGCCTCACGGTGGCCGCCGACCGGGCCGCGCCGAGGCTGCCTTGGGACACCGCGCTCTTCTCCGAGAGCCCATCCCGGTGGGTCGTCGAAGTCGAGAAGAAGATGGCCAAGGCCTTCGAGCGCACGATGGCGCCGGTCCCCGTCCGGAAGATCGGCGAGGTCGGCGGCGAGAACATCCTCATCGAAAGGGGCGCCTCTGCGCTCGTCGACCTCAAGGTCCGCGAAGCCCGCGCCGCCTGGACCCAGGCGATGGGGCAGTGGATGGGTTAGCCTGCGGCCTTCCCCCCAAGAACGGGAGAGAAAGGCTCATGACCGGGCGCCTTTCATGGGCGACTCGTGGTGACTTTCGGAGCGCAGGAGGCGCAGGGCCTCCTCGTCCTCATCGTCCTTGTCGCCGCGAGTGTGACGATCGCGCGCGGGGCCCTCAAGACGCGGGGGCTCTCAAGTGAAGTGAAGCGCCTTTCTGGAAAACTCGGCGACTTTGAGGAGCGCGAGGAGATCGGGAGGCTCCGGCACCGGGACTTTGACGCGTTCCTCGCGAAGCTGAACGCGCGCCGCGCGCGCCTCGGGCAGGAGCCCCTGACCCGCGAGTTCCTTGCCCCGCACCAGTTCAACCTCATGTATTCGGTTGACGCCGGCGACGTCGACCCGGCCGCCCTCGAGGCGCTTCGACAGCGCGTCGAGAAGGCCGCGCGCACAGGCGACGAGCCCGCCGCGGCGCCGAGTCCCCCTTGAGGGCCGGCCCGCTCACTGGGGCCGGGTCGTCTCGGGCAGCTCGCCGCGCACGAAGTAGAGCGAACTGCAGCCGTTGCACGGGCCGTCGTAGTGCTGGAAGGCGACGTTCAGCGCGCCGTCCGGCGTAATGACGACCTCGAAGAAGTCGTGGAGCGCGTGGAGGTCGTCGCCCTGGTACAGGGGCTCCTCGCTCGCGATCGAGAAGTTCATGGCGACCTCCCCGAAGAGCGCGCTGCGCTGCATCCCGGCGTAGAGGTACCACGTCGAGTTTCCTGACACGGGAAGGTCCGTCGTGCCGTAGAACGCCACGGCTAGGCGCCCGTCCGGCCCTGCGTTGATTGTCGGGTAGTCCAAGAAGCCCTTGAAAGGCGTGACCTCCGTCGTGTTCCAGGTTTTGCCAAAGTCGTCGCTCACGCCCACGAAGAGGCGGGTGCCGTTCTCGATGCCGTCCGACGCGTCGTTCCACAGGACGTACACGAGCCCGTTGTCCCCGGCCGTGACGACCGGGTACTCGCGGCCCGGCCCGTCGCGGTGGGCGACGACGACCGGGTTCGAAAAGTCGAACGTGCGGCCCTGGTTTTCGCTCACGTACACGAGGATGTCGGCCGGCGCGTCCACTTCGCTCTCCGAGACGACGTACACGTGGTCGCCCGTCCGCTCCGCGTCGATGTGCGCCCAGCCGTTCCCGGGCACGGGGTCCCCCGCCGTCCAAGTGAGCCCCTGGTTCTCCGACCGGTAGTACCAGTAGCGGCCGCCCGCGACCTCGGCCCCGTTGTTGCCAAGGTAGTGGAGGACGCCGTTGGCTTGGCCCGCGATCCAAGGCCTGTCGTCGAGCCCCGTGGACTTCTGGATCCGGACCGAGTGGTCCCATACGCCCTGGTCGCGGAAAACATGGATGTGGTTGTCGAGCAGGTACGTGTCGACGAAGTAGACGTTGTCGGCGGCGTCGACGGCGATGTCGCCCTCGTCGCCGAGGAACGTCTTCCACCAATTGCCCCGGATTCGCGGCTCGCTTGGAGAGACCCAGGACTGCCCCTGGTCGAGGCTCATGAGGAACCACGAGGCGAGGTAGGGCCAGGTCGTCTTGTCGTCGAGGTTCTTGTGGGCCGTCATGTAGAGCGCGCCCGTCGAGTCCGAGGCGATCCCTGGCTCATAGCCCGCGGCATTGAGGTTCACCGTCGGGCCCCAACTCACGTCGGGGCCGCGGGGCCCCTCACCCTGCCCGGGAGGCGGGCGCCCGCCCCCGAAGCCCGCACCGCCGAGGAAGAGGGCGCCGAGGAGCACGAGGACGACCGCCAGGGCAGCGACCTGGCGTTCCCGCCTCCCCTCAAAGGTCCGGCGCACGACCTGGGGGAGCCCCAGTCCCTTCGGCCGGGGAAGGGCCTTGAAAAGCCGGGAAGGCCGGGGCAGCGAAGAGAAGGCCTTTGGCAGTTTCACCGCGCCAACCCCTCCGACACTTGAGCGCGGACGCCCCTAGATAAGCGTAGAGGTTTCGGGCGGCGGCCAGGCCTCCCCCGCCCTCCCCCCAAGGTTCTTGAAAGGCGGAGCGCTTGCAAGGGCGCCTGACGGGGCGACTTCCATGCTGAAACCCTACCGCACGAAACTCCTGCCCGCACGCCTGAAGATCGAGGTTGGCGACGCCGCAAAGGGCGAGGCCGACGCACTCGTGGTCCCCGCCTACCAGGGCGAGAGGAAACACGAGATCCTCTTTGACCGGACGAAGGCCCGCGGTGTGCTCTCCCACCTCAAAGCACCCGACTTCAAGGCGGGCCCCAAGGACGGCGTGCTCCTGCGCACGCTGGGCCGCCTTCCCGCTCCCCGGCTCCTCGTCCTTGGCGTCGGACGCCCCAAGGAGGTCGGGGCCGACCGCCTGCGCGACTTTGCCGGGCGCGCGGCCTCGAAGTTGAAGGGCAAGAACGTCCGGCGCGTGGCCATCGACGTCCCGTCCCGCACGGGGGTCTCCGTGGACACCGCGGTCGAAGTCATGGCCGAAGGCGCGCTCCTCGCGCTCTTCGAGGTCGAGGACTTCCGCAAGCGGAACCCCGAGGCCGGGCGCTCGCCGGCGGAATTCACCTTTTACATCGCGGACCGCGCGGCCCTTGCGCCGGCCCGCCGCGGGCTCGCGCGGGGCCGCGAGATCGCGAGGTACACGAACGCCGCAAGGCTCCTTTCGACCCTCCCGTCGAACGAGAAGCCCCCCGCGCGCCTGGCTGACCTGCTGGGGGAGGTCGCCCGCGCGGGCGGCCTGACGTTTTCGGTCCTCGACGAGAAGGAGCTTGCCAAGCGCGGGTTCCAGGCGCTGCTTGCCGTCGGCAAGGGCTCCGCGGCGCCGCCTCGGATGGTCGTGGCGGAGTACCGCGGCGGCCCCAAGGGCGCCCCGCCCGTCGCACTCGTCGGCAAGGGGATCACCTTCGACACGGGCGGAATCTCCCTGAAACCGACCTTCGGGGCGTACCCGATGTGGCACATGAAGTGGGACATGACCGGTGCGGCGGCCGTCGTGTGCGCAGCCGCCTGCGCGGGTGCGCTGAAGCTCCCGGTGAACCTCGTCGCCATCGCATGCCTTGCGGAGAACATGCCTTCGGGGAGCGCCTACAAGCCGAGCGACGTGGTCCGCGCCCAGAACGGCGTCACCATCGAGGTCGTCAACAGCGACGCCGAGGGGCGCGTCGTTCTCGCAGACGGCCTCTCCCACGCGCAGTCCTTCAAACCCCAGGCTGTCGTCGATGTCGCGACGCTCACGGGAGCCATCGGGATTGCCCTGGGGCCCCGGACGTCCGGGCTCTTCTCGAATTCCGACGAGCTTGCCGACCGGCTCATGGCCGCCGCGAAGCGAACGCAGGACAGCCTCTGGCGCATGCCGCTCTTCGAGTGGTACGACGAGCTCATCGAGTCCCCGATCGCGGACTGGAAGAACTCGGCCGGCCAGCCCGCCGGGGCGGGCACGGCCGCGCGGTTCCTCGAGAAGTTCGCGGGCCGCCACCCTTGGGCGCACCTCGACATCGCTTCGACCGCCTGGACTGACCGGGGGAAAGGCGAAGTCAAGCACCCGTGGCAGCCGCGGGGGACGACCGCAACGGGCGTGCGCCTCCTCGTCGAAGCGCTGCGCGCCTGGAAAGGGCCTCCCAAGCTCTCGCGCTTGAGCGCCGAGGCCAGGGCTCCCGCCTCCGAGGACGACGACTGAGGGCGAGCGGTACGAGCGCGCAATATATATCGCGCGCGAGGAAACGTGATCAGGAGGGACCCGCGCGTCCGCCTTCGCCCCGCCCGTGGCCGCCCTGCGCCAGCTTTTCCGGCCCGAGAACATCCCGGGGACCCTGGCAGGAGCCGGCGTGCTCCTTGCCGCCGCGTCGGTGGTCCTGCCGTGGTTTGCCCTCGCCGACTTAGTCGCCGGCAAAGGCGACCCCTCCTTGGAGTACGGGCTCACGCAGTCCGTCGCGCACTTCGCCGACGGCACGAGCCGTGTGGTGCCCTACGACACGCGCGCCTGCGACTGCTTTGCGGTGGCCACGTCCTTCGGGCTCGTCCAGCTCCTTGCATGGACCGGAGCCTTGCTTGGCGCTGGAGCGCTTGTGGGCCGCAGTTTCGCCCGGATCCCCCGGGCCGCGGCCACGGCCCTCATCGCGGGGGCCGGGGCCCTTACGGTCCTCGCGCCCGTGCTCCTCGCGACCGGCCTTCCGACGGCGTTCCTCGCCGACGGCAACACGCTGAACCACGCGCTGCCTGACGGCCGGTGGGGGTCGAGCTTCTGGGGAGCCCAATCCGTGAACGTCGCCCGTACGCTCACGTGGTCGCCGGGCGCCGGGTGGTTCGTCTCGCTGATGGCCTGCGGCTTGCTCCTGGGCTCGCTGCGCTTCAAGGGCCCTGAGGCCCTTGCCGCGCCGGCCCCAGCCGCAGCACCCACCCGCGCACGAAGCCCGGCGCCGGTTGGCCCCGCCGGGAACGGGGCCCTGCTCCCCGAGGGCCTCACCGGGCAAAACGCCTTTGTAGTCCCGCCCCCGTGAGCCGCACCGGAGCCTGCCTTCCGTGGTCAAGTCCTTCCGCTTCGAGACCGAGGCCACGGTGAACGCGGCGGTCGACCAGTGCTGGGCCGTGCTCTCGGACCCCAAGACGCACCGCGCGAAGTGGGAACCGGGCTGCAAGGACGTGCGCATCGTCGGCCGGTCGGGGATGTTCCTCGTCGTCGAGGTCGAGCGCCAGCTGCCGGGCGGCCCCTCGATCCGCCGCAAACTCAAGGGCGCCCTCCACCCCGTCGGCCGGATTGACTGGACCGTCGAGGAGGGCTTCGAGAAGGGTTCGAAGATCTGGGACGTGATCCAGCCCGTCGGCGACGAGAACAAGTCCCGCGTCGTCTTCTCGGGCGAGGTCCTGCCGGAGACCGGGCTCGGCCTTGCCGCGGCCTTCTCGCGCTCAGCCGCCGCGCGCGCCTACGCCGAGCGCGTGAAGCCCGACCTCGAGGCCTTCAAGCGGTACGTCGAAGGCCTGCCGCCCTTGGCGCAGGGCGAGGGCTGGGCGTACATCAACCTCGAGTGAGGGCGCCTCGACGGCCCCCGCGCCCCTCGGCGGGCGAGGTCGCCTAGAGAGTCGATACTGTACCGGCGTGAGGCTGAACGCCGGCGAAGCCAAGAATCCTCCTGGTGACTCCGATGACCAAGCGCCTCATGGCCCGCAACATCATGTCAAGCCCGGTGGAGACAATCGAGGAAAGAGCGACGCTCGACAAGGCGGCAGCCAAGCTCCTTTCGAAGGGGATCTCCGCGCTCCTCGTGGCCCCCGAGGACGAAGACGAACCCTTCGGGATCGTCACGAGCGCGGACCTTGTGGGCGCCGTAGCAAGGGGCATGCGGCCGAACTTCACGCGCGTGTCGGACGTGATGTCGAGCCCCCTGCTTGTCGTCACGCCGAACGTGCCCGCCGAGCATGTCGCGCGCCTCATGGAACGGGGGGTCGTGCGCCACGTCGCCGTCTTCAACGGCCGGGAGATTGTCGGGATCGTCTCCCACCGGGATGTGCTCAAGGCCATGACGCCCGAGAACCTCGATGAAGCCGTGAGGGAGCAGGCCAAGGCTGCGGCGTGACCGCGCTTCGGAGCAAGCGGCGACCGGAGCCGCGCGGAGGAAACCTTCAATAGCCGCGCGCCCGCTCCCGCGGCCCGGCGTGAAATCGTGGGCGCAGGGAACGTAGGTCTTGTACGGCAGCTTAAGCAGGTCGTTGGCGAGAGGTCCGTCCTCAACCACCCGTTCTACCAGGCGTGGCAGAGGGGCGAGGTCGAGAAGGCAACGCTTCAGGAATACGCGGGCCAGTACTGGCCCCACGTCCTCGCGTTCCCCACGTACCTCAGCGCCGTCCACGCAAACTGCCCGGACATCGGCGTGCGCCAGCAGATCCTCGAGAACCTCATCGAGGAGGAGCGCGGGGACAAGAACCACCCCGAGCTCTGGCTGCGCTTCGCCGAAGGCCTCGGGATGTCGAGGCGCGCGGTCAAAGCGAAGCGCCCGCTTGAAAGCACACGGGCATTCGTGGAGACCTTCCAGAACGCGACGCGCGAAGGGTCGTACCCCGCGGGCATGGCCGCGATGTACGCGTACGAATCGCAGATCCCCGCGGTCTCCAAGACCAAGATGGACGGCCTCAAGAAGTTCTACGGCGTGAGGGACGCGCGCTCCCTCGAGTTTTTCAAGGCTCACATCGGGCTCGACGAGATTCACTCAGAGGTCGCGGTGGACATCATTTCGAAGCACGCGACGTCCGAGAAGCAGCGCCGCGAGGTGCTCTCCTCGACACGGAAGGTCGCCGACGCGTACTGGGGCTTCCTCGACGGCGTCATGGACGCGTACATGTGAGGGGGCCTGGAACGCCCCCGCGAACTCAGGTGGCCTTGGGGGCCTCGGGCTTCTGGAAGACCATCACGTACTCGTGCTTGAAGAGGTAAAAGCCCTGGCTTAGCGCGCGGTAGCGCCACAGGTTCTCGGCTTTGCCCTTGCCGCGCTCGTTGCCCTGGATGTCCTTCACGTTGATTGCCTTGAGCGTGAGGCCGGCCCCCCGGCACACGTCCATGCACTCGAACCCCAGGGGGACCCACTCGCCCGCCGCGTACTTGTCGCCGATCACGAGCCCCAGGAATCGCCCGGGCTTGAGGAGTGCGGCCGCATTCTCGACGGCGCCACGGAAGTTTTTGAGAAACGCAGGGAGGTCCGGCGCGTTGCTGAGGTCACCCTTCGCCGCGCCAAAGCGGATGATGTCGAAGTACGGAGGGTGGAGGATCACGAGGTCGGCAGCCTCCGAGCCCATGGCCCGCAGCTCCCCCTGCAGCCGTCCGCGCGCCTTCGCCTCGCAGGAGTTTGCCACGACGACGCGCGTGCGGGCCCGGCGCGGATTGGGCGCCTCCCGGATGAGGGCCCTCGACCGCGCAGCGACTTTCGTGTTGATTTCGACTCCGAGGCCGTTTCGTCCAAGGCGCCGGCACTCGATCAGCGTCGTGCCAAGGCCGGAGAAGAGGTCGAGGACCGTCTCGCCAGGCTTCGTGTAGCGGCGCATGAGCTGGTGGGGGATTTGCGGGACGAAGTTCCCCCAGTACTCGGCCGAGTGCGGGCCGTAGCTGTCGCGTTTGCCGAGGATCCATAGGCTCTCGACGATGACCTCGGGGTAGTCCCGGAAGCGGGCGGGGTCGATGTCGGTAAACTCGAAGCTCGGGTGCCGGCGCGGCCGGCGAGGCGCCTTCACGAAGCCCGCGACCTCCAGCGCGATGGGCCCCCGCGGCTATTTCAGGCCTTGGAACCTCGCGGGCCGCGCCTCACCCGCCGCCCGACCGCAGGATTCGCACGAGCCTCTCGGCGTGGGGCATCGCGCGCTCGCGGATTTTGTGCGTGGTTTTCTCGATGGCGTAGTCGACCCGGTGGAACGACAAAGCGCCTTCGCCCGTGTCCATGATCGCGTAGGCCGCTTGGGGATTGCCGTCGCGCGGCTGTCCGACAGAACCGGGGTTCACGATCGTGAGGTTGGGCAGACTCCGTGCGAACTGGAGGTGGGAGTGGCCGACGAGCAGGTAGTCGAAGGCCTGCGCTGTGTCGTCAAGAAGGGCCTTCAACGTTTTTTCGGGCAAGTCCGGCCAGAGGTACTCGCGGTTGCTCTGGGGCGACCCGTGGCAGAGGAGCGCGCGGCCGCCCGCGCCAAAATCGAGCTTCGCGGTCGGCGGCAGCGCCGCGAGGAAGCCGACCTGGTCCTTCCGGAGCCTGGACCTCGAATAGCGCATGGTGTCCGTGGCGACTGGCGACCACCAGGCAGGGTCGAACTCCTCCTCGGGCGTGGCGACACCCTGGTCGTGGTTCCCCTGCACGAGCACGCCGCCTGGCCCGGCCGCTTCCTTCAAGATGTCGACGACGGGCTCCGGGTCGGGCCCGTAGTCCACGGCGTCACCGAGGAACGCGAGGCGGTCGAAGTCGGCGTCGGCAAGGACCGCCTCAAGCGCCTCGAGGTTCGAGTGCGTGTCGGAAACGAGGAGCCACTTCACCGCTTTCCCCCGGGCCGCGGCGCGAACGGCCACTTTCGTGGAGCGCGCCTGGGTTCTTTAGCCCTTGCCGCGGGACTCGTCCCGCGGAACCCGCCGTTTGCTCCAAACAAGGACCGCGGCCACGACCAGAAGCGCCCCCAACGCGTCCACGGCAAGATCCGCGGCGTCCGCCTGGCGGAAGGGCACGAACGCCTGGTGGACCTCGTCGCTGACCCCATAGACGGCCGCAATGACGACGGCTAGGGCCGCGTCCCTCTCCCTTGGCTTCGCGCGAGCCTCGGGCGCTGCCCGTCGAAGGGCGAGAAAGACAAGCGCGCCGAGGACTCCGTAGGCGGCAAGGTGCTCGAGCTTGTCGATGAAGGGGATCTCCCCAGCTCCCGGCGGTTGGGGGGGGTGGGACTGGCCGGAGAAGAAGAAGATCGCAGCCGCCCAGAGGACTGCGGGCGCCCAAGGCGTCAGGCGGGAGGCGAGGGCGGCGGCCGCGGTGCGCACCCCCTTTCATGATTGGACGGGCGGGATCCCCGTGACGCCGCCCCGCCGAAGGTCGAAGACGCGGACGGCCTCCTTGCCCTGCACGAGGTCGAGCCGCCGCGCCTTGAAAGCGCGGCCGACGGCCGCGCAGGTGAGCCCTCCACCCTCAAGGGCATGGGCAAGACGCTGCGCCTTGTGCGGCCGGGCCGCATAGACGAAGCCACACCCCTGGAACATGAGAACCCAATCCCGGAGCGTGATGCCCGGGGGCTTCGGAAGTTTTTCCACATCGAGGAAGCCGCCGACCCCCGACGCCTCGAGCATCATCCCGAGCGTACCTACGATCCCAGGGTTTGAGGCGTCCTTGCAGGCGCCCACGAGGCCCTCCGCACCGGCGCCCCGGACGGCGTTGAGCCTGCGCTCCACGGCGCGCCGGCTCTTCGTCCGCAGCGGCGACCATGCCATCGGGTAGTCCTTGAGGCGCCGCCCGTCGAGGTCGACGGCGACAAGGAGCGTGTCGCCCTCGCGGGCGGTGTGGGAGAATGTACAGTGCCGCTTGCTCACGCGGCCCAGAATCGCGACGGCAAGGGAGGGGGACGGGTCGTCCGGGTGGAGGTGCCCGCCGACGATCGGGACGGCGAAGTGCCGCGCAGCCTCGGCCATCCCCGAGGCGACTTCGGACTCGAAGGCCCTGCCCGTCGAGCCGAGGAAATCGACGGCGGCGATGGGGTGGCCGGCCATCGCGACAACGTCGAGGACGTTCACGAGGACCGACGAGTAGCCGGCCGCCCTCGGCGACCTGTGGAGAAGCTCCGGGACGATCGCATCGAGCGCGAGCAGGAGGAAGTCGTCCTTCATCCCCGGGAGGTCAAGCACCGCGCAGTCCTCGCCGAAGTCCGCGACGACCCGCGCGTCGGAGGCCGCCTGGAAGTGCTCCGTGAGGGCCCCGAGGCGGCGCTTGCGCGTGACGCCCGGGTAGCGGCGGATCTCGGCCGCGAGCCCCTGGAGGTCCGTATGAGAGGGCGGGGGCAATCCAACACCCTTCGCGAAACCGCGCGGACGCTATTTAACCGGACACCCCGCGCCTATCGACGGGGTGCTCCGAGCGCCCCCAGCGAAGGCGCAAAGAGCGCAAAGGCGACGATCGCGACGAGCGCGGCGGCAAGCGGGCCCATGCCGGCGGAGGCGCCCTCAAAGGCCGAGAAGGCAAAGGGCGCCGCCGCCGCGCAGAGGAGCTTGGCGCCCTGCAGGTCGCCGGACAGGCGCAGCCGGCCCTGCGAGCTCGAGAGGTCGAAGGCCAGGGCGCTTCGCTGGGGAGAGGCGGCCAAGACGAAGCCGAGGAGCAAGACGCCAAGAAAGAGGCCGAGGGCCGAAGGCCCGAGGGGCCCTGAGAGCAGGACGAGCGGCGCAACGGCGGCCGAAAACAAGACGAGCGTAAGGAGCCGCCCCCGGCCCCAAGAGGCGTCGAGCGTGGGAACGACAAACGCGTAGACCGCCGCGCCGGCCAACCCGCCCAGCACCAAGGCCGCCGCCGCCGCCGAACCGTCGAAACGCAAGGACCCGATGACCGTGGCGAGTGTCGCGCCGGAGGCCACGACGAAGGCCACCGCGATTTCGCCGAGCGCGTGGAGCCGGAGCATCGGCGTCATCCGGAAGAGCTGAGGGGCCCGGCCCGCTGGGGGAGGTTCCGGGCGCGCCGTCCGGCGTGGGGCCTTTACGCCCTCGCGAACGAG
>DATEUP010000128.1:0-9018 GCA_035283065.1 Thermoplasmatota archaeon
CCTCGACGCGGACAGCGCGCTCTCCGGGGTCGGCCTCTACCGCGACACGGGGGCCGTCGACGACGCGCTCGACGCCGGGGACATCCCCGTGCAGCTCGACGGCATCGCCTGGAACGGCGCCATCGTCGAGTTCGACCTCACGGGCGGCAACGAACCCCTGCCGTCCGCGCAGAACGGGAACTACACGTGGTTCATCGTGGTGCGCACATCGAACGACCCCACGTACCTCGGCGACGGCAACCGGATCCAGGCGCGGATTGTCGCGGACAACATCCTTGCGACCGACGGAGCCGCACTTGCCTCCCAGCCCGCCAGCGATGTGGCCGCCGACGCGCTCATCGTCCGCCTTACGCGCGGCCTGAACCTGGTCTCGAATGGCTGGATCGGCCCTTCCGGCGTCCTGATCGACGAGATGGCCCCCCTAGGGCTCAGGATCGTCGACGGCGGCGCTGCAGGCGTGAGCGACAGCCTCACGAGCATCCAGCTCGAGCTTTGGACGGACAGCGGGGTCATCACTTCCTCGGACTTCGCGCCAATCACGACGAACGCTCAGACCAGCGGAATCGCGTTCTACCGCGATGACGGCACGAGCGACGATGCGTGGGATGCGTCCGACGGCCCCGTGAACCTCGCCTCGATCTCCCCGACGTCTTTCGGGTCGACATCACCGCAGGTCTTCACCATGGACTTCTCGCCCGCACTCCCGCTGCCTGACGACGCTACGGGCACCTTCGACTTCATGGTCGTCGTTCGGACCGGGACGATCACGACGGGGGACTACCTCTACCTCCACTTTGTCCACGGCAGCGCAATGGTGGATGGCCTCCTTGCGTCGGACCAGGGCCGGGCGCTCCTCTTCCCGGCGTGGTCTGCCTACACGAACGACCTGATGGGCGACGACACGCCCCCTTCGATCACCTCGTCCTCGTGGACGGAATCGAGCCAGTACCTCGCGGTGTGGGACGGCACCCTCTACTTCAACCAGCAAATGCCCGCGGCGCAGACCGCAACGGCAAGGGGGCAGGCCTCCGACTTCTTTGGCTCGGGGCTGCGCAACGCGACGTGGTCGAACGAGTCGAGCCTCGAGTCGAGCCCGCCGCCCACGGGGCTCTCGGGCGGGACCTTCGGCTCCGTTACCTTCCAGGCCCCCTACAGGGTCGCAGCGTCAAGCACGGACAGCGCGAGCCCCGCCGACTTTACGGTCTTCGACTGGGTCGGCAACTCCGCGACGGCGTCCGCGTCCGGCCACGAGCTCCCGTACATGCACCGCGAGGACCAGATCCTCATCGACTCCTCGGCGGGATGGTCGAGCGCCGACCCGGAGCTTTACATCGCGCCCGACGGCACGCTCTACTTCAGCGACCACATCTACTCGGGCTCGGACGCGCAGTTTTCGGGGACCGTTGTCTCGCTTTACGGCGGCGGCCTCAAGAACGTGAGCGTCTCACCCTTCGCGACGGCCGACGGCCCCTCGAACCCCTTCGACACCTTCGCGCCTGGCGTGACCTCAGCGACCTTTACGTCGACCTATACCTTCCATGCCAACAGCACGCAGGGCACGGGGTCGATCCGCCTCTCGGTAACAGACCAGTCCGGCAATTCGCTCACGCAGGACTTCCAGGTGCGCGAGGACAACACCCCTCCCGCCGTAACGTTCCTGCAGCCCTCCGGCGCGGGGCCCCTTAGCGGAAACGTGCGCGTGGTCGTAAGCGTCGCGGACGCCGGCGCGGGCGTGCGCTGGGTCTTCGGGCAGGTCGACCCGATGAACGGGACCTGGACGTTCTACTCCGATGGCGCGAACTGGTTCTACGACGTCCCAACGGCCGGGTTTACGGACGGCCCGCACTCGATCCTCGTGACCGCCGTCGACTGGGTCGGCAACATGGTCGTCGTTCCCCTCATCGTGCAGGTCACCAACGGGGTCTCCGACACCGTCGCGCCACGCGTGGCGCTCGTGTCGCCCCCCGAGGGCGCGCTCGCCTCCGGCCAGGTCACGGTTCAGGTCTCCGCAAGCGACCTTGGCGGCGTTTCGGGCGTGTGGGTCCGCGACGGCCAGGGGGCTTGGCAGCTTGCGACGTTCAATGGCAGTTCCGGGATGTTCGAGTTCCCGTGGGATACGACGGGCGCCGCCGACGGCCCCCACGTCCTCACGGCGATGGCCCGCGACAACTTCGGCAACGAGGCGGAGACGGGCGGCGTGACCGTGACGGTGGACAACGCGCCGCCCCAGGTTTCGCTCCTTGGGCCCGCGGCCTCGCAACAGGTCGCCGGCACCTACACGATCACCGTCTTTGCCGCCGACGGCGCGGGGCTCTCCTCCGTGACGGCTTCGCTCGACGGCCAGACCGTCGTCCTCGTCCTCAACCCGTCGACGGGGAACTTCGAGTACACTTTCGACACGCGGACGCTCAAAGACGGCAAGCACACGGTCGGCGTGACCGCGCTGGACGCTGCAGGGCACAACACGCAGACGGGCAGCCTCGAGTTCACGGTCCAAAACGGCGACGCGTGGCGGGCGATCCGCGAAGCGACGAATTTCCTCGTCCTGCTCTTCCTCATCGCCGCGTCGGTGGCACTTCTCATGCTCGCGAGGCGCGGGACGCTCGCCAAGTGGGTGCGCGGCGAGGCTTCGGTTGCCGCCGCCCCGCCCAAGGACGAGGAGAAGGAGAAGCCCAAGGCGCCGTAAGGCGCCCCTTCGCCCCAAGACCCCACGCAAGCCCTCATCTTGGGGCGCCTCCGTAGGGCGGCCCGTGGCAAGGCGCGGCATCGTCCGGTACGAGACGGGGACCTTCAGCCACGACCCGCGGGCCGAGCTCGCCGAGGAGGCCATGCTCCATGTGGAGATCAACGAGACCGCCTCGTTTGACGTGGTCGTGACTCCCCAACACATCCGTGAATTCGTCGTGGGCTACCTCATCTGCGAGGGGTATGCGGCCGACGCCTCCGAAATCACCAAGATGCGCCTCAACGCGAAGGACCGGATCGCGCGAGCGGATGTGACGCTGGACTCGCCGCGTGTCAAGACCCTGGCCTTCCGCAAGAACTACAACATCATCTGGACCGAGTGCGGGACGGCCGACGCGTTCTACCGGATGCTCGGAGAGAAAATCCCCTCGATCAAGTCCAAGGTCACGATTACGCCTGTGGCGATGTTCCGCTGCTACATGGAAGTCCTCGAGCACAACGACGCGTACCGGCGCACGGGCGCGTACCACTACGCCTTCCTCTTTGACCCGAAGACCGCCAAGGTCGTGGCCCAGGCGATCGACATCGGGCGGCACAACGCGATCGACAAGGTCGTCGGCCTCGCGCTTTCCAAAGGCCTCGACCCCTCGAAGGCCGTGCTCTTTTCGACCGGGCGCATCACGATCGACATGATCCTCAAAGCCGCGCGCGCACGCATCCCGATTGTCATCTCCCGCTCCGCGCCGCTCGACAAGGCGGTCGAGCTCGCCGCGCAGTTTGACCTGACGCTCGTCGGCTTCCTGCGCAACAACCGCTTCAACATCTACGCGGCGCCGCAGCGGATCGAGACCGCCCCCGGGATGCGGCCGCGCAAAGGCGCCCGCGCCGCCCGCCGGGCGCGGGCCCGCACGGCGCGCTGAGGGCGCCGCGTCCGCGAACCTTTTTCCCCGCCCTGCCGTTTGGCGAGGAGGGTCGCGATGCAGGTCGTCGTCCTCCGGCTCCCTCGCCTCGAGCGGCGGGGGGTCTTGCGCCCCGCCCTGGACGGCGCGCTCCGGGGCGCGGGCGGGCTCAGGTCCGATGACATCCTCGCTGTGACCTCGAAGGTCGTCTCCGTGGACGAAGGACGCCTTACGGACCTCTCGAGGGTGCGACCCACGAAGCGCGCGGTCGCGCTGGCGCGCAAGGCGCGAATGGATCCGGCGTTTGCGCGGGTCGCCCTCGACGAGAGCGACCTCGTGCTCGGCGCCGTGCCCGGCGCGCTCCTTTGCCTCAAGGGCGGCCACCTCATCGCGAACGGGGGAGCCGACCTTTCGAACGCGCCGCCGGGCTTCGCCGTGCTCTGGCCGAAGGACCCCTGGGCCTCGGCGGAACGCCTGCGCCGTTGGGCGGTTCGCAGGGCCGGCGGCCCCGTGGGGGTCGTGATCACGGACTCCCACTGCGAGCCCCTGCGCCTCGGCACCTCCGGGGTTGCGCTGGCCTGCGCGGGGTTCCTGCCTGTGGAAGACGTTCGCGGACGGCAGGACCTCTTCGGGCGCGAAATGCGGATCACGCAGCGCGCGGTGGCAGACGGGCTCGCTTCGGCGGCCGTGCTCAAGATGGGCGAGGTCGACGAGTCGACGCCCGCCGCGATCCTCCGGGACACCGGCGTACGGACCTTCAGCCGGAGTCTCTCGAACCGCGAACGCGAGCAGGCGACAATCCCTCCCGAGCAGGACCTCTTTGCGCCGGCCTACAGGGCTCCCTTGCGCCGAGGGGCCCAGAGGAACCGCCGCCGCGGCTAGCTCCTGGTGTACCGGTCGCAGAGCCGGAGGCACGATCGAACCGCACCCGCGCACAGGCGAACTCCCTCGCCAGGCTGGACGGTCTCGCTTGAGGCCCCTCCCCGGCCCCCGCAGGCAATGACCGTGCGGTTGGACCGCGTGCCGTGGCTTCGCACCAACGGGCAAATCGCAAACCTGGCGGTCGACGGCCTCTGACAGGCGTACGGGCGGTTCGCGCGCCGTTTTCGCGGTAGCCCGGGGCGCGACAACCGGTTTAAATCGAACGTCCCCGAATGGGGCCCCATGGCGGACCCAGCCGATTCTCCCTTGCTGGCCGCGCCTCGCCCCCTGGAGAAATGGGACGCCCATCCCATGGCTCGAGCCTTGCTCGCCGCCTCCACGCCTGCGGTCAAAATCCCCAAGTCACAGGCCCGCAGGGTTCCGGGGGAGTCCCAATGACCAAGGTCCTCGTCGACGGCCGGAGCGTCGAGGTGCCCCAGGGCTCGACAATCCTCGACGCGACCCAGGCCGCCGGCGCCTACGTCCCCACGCTCTGCGACCACCCGCAGCTGCGCCCGCTGGGAAGTTGCCGTATGTGCCAGGTGCAGGTGAAGGGCTCGCCGCGCCTTGCGCTCGCCTGCTGCGTGCGCGTCAAGGAAGGGATGGAGGTCACGACCACCGCCGAGGGCGTGAAGGAAGCCCAGCGCCTCCAGGCCGATACGACCATCAAAAGGCACGACCTCACCTGCTGGGCCTGCGAGCAGGACGGCGCCTGCGAACTCGAGGACGTCATCTACAAGCTCGGCATCAAGGAGCCGCGCTTCGGGACGCTCAAGAAGCTAAAGCCCGTCCACAAGGACAACCCCTTCATCCAGATCGACAACAACAAGTGCATCCTGTGCAACCGCTGCGTCGAGGCCTGCGACAACCTCGAGGTGCAGGGGGTCCTCGCGATCAAGGGCGAGGGCGACGATGCCCAGCTGCTGCCGAAGAACACGACCTTCGATGACTCGGGCTGCGTCTACTGCGGCATCTGCGTGTCCGTGTGCCCCGTCGAGGCCCTCCAGGAGGTCGACGCCGTCGGCAAGGGGCGCGACGCGGAGTTCAAGCACATCCCCGTCGTGTGCGTCTACTGCGGGGTCGGCTGCCAGTTCGACCTCGCCACGAAGGACAACCGCGTGATCAAGGTCCAGACGCGCGCGCAATACGAGCCCAACGGCGTCATGACGTGCGTGAAGGGGAAGTTCGGCTACAAGTTCATCGCGGACAAGCGCCGCCTCTCGCGCCCCCTCATCAAGGAGAACGGGGCCTTCCGCGAAGCGGGCTGGGACGAGGCCCTGGACCTCGTCGCCGCGCGCCTCACCAAGGTCCGCGACACGGACGGCCCGCGGGCGATCGGGACGCTCTCCTCCTCGAAGTGCACGAACGAGGAGAACTACGTGTTCCAGAAGTGGGTCCGCGCGTGCCTCCGGACAAACAGCGTCGACACCTGCACGCGGCTTTGCCACTCGTCCTCGGTCTCGGCGCTTCGAGTCGCCCTCGGGGACGCCTCCGCGACCGGGGACATCGAGGGGATCCCGAACAGCGACGTCATCCTCATCACGGGCTCCGACACGACGGTCTCGCACCCCGTGATCGGCTCGCTCATCAAGGCGGCCGCGAAGTCGAGGAAGACGACGCTCATCGTCGTCGACCCCAGGCGCGTCGGGATTGCGGAGAGCGCCCACCAATTCCTCCAACCGAGGCCTTCCACCGACATCGCGTGGCTAAACGGGATGCTGCACGTGGTGATCCGCGAGGGCCTCATCAACCAGGCGTTCATCGAGGCGCGCACGGAGGGCTTCGATGCCCTGCGGGAGTCCGTGAAGGACTACACGCCCGAGAAGGTCGAGGAGATCACGGGGATCCCCGCCAAGGACCTCGAGCGGGCGGCCATCACGTATGGGAAGGCCAAGAACGCCACGATCTTCTGGTCCATGGGGCTTTCGCAGTCGTCCCACGGCGTCGACAACGTCTACGCGGTCATCAACCTCGCACTCGCCTGCGGCCAGTTCGGCCGCTCCGGCGCGGGGCTCCACCCCCTGCGCGGCCAAAACAACGTGCAAGGCTCCTCGGACTTCGGCGCGCTGCCGATGGCCTACCCCGGCTACCAGGACGTGAACATCCCGGAGCACTGGGAGAAGTTCGAAAAGGCCTGGGGCGTGCCCCTCGACCACCAGCTCGGCCTCAAGTCCACGCAGATGGTCGAGGAGATGGCCGCCGGGAAGCTCAAGGCGATGTACATCATGGGCGAGAACCCGATCCTCTCGGACCCGGACCGCGCGCACACCGAGGCCGCGTTCAAGAAGCTCGAGTTCCTCGTCGTCCAGGACATCTTCATGACCGAGACGGCCGAGCTTGCCGACGTCGTGCTGCCCGCGGCGGCATGGGGCGAGAAGGAGGGGACCTTCGTGAACACGGAGAGGCGCGTGGCGATCTCCGAGGGCGGGCTCACGCCGCCCGGCGAGGCGCGGCTCGACTGGCAGATCATCTGCGACATCTCGACGCGCATGGGGTACCCCATGCGCTACCGGACGCCGGCGGAGATCTTCGATGAGGCCGTGCCCCTCATGCCCGCCTTTGCGGGCCTGCGCTACGACCGGCTGGGGCGCAAGGGAATCCTCTGGCCCTGCCCGACGCCCGACCACCCGGGGACCCGCGACCTCTACGAGGACACCTTCCCCGTGGGGCGCGGCAAGTTCGTGCCCGTCAAGCACAGGCTCGGCGTCGAGGTGCCGGACAAGGACTTCCCGCTCGTCTACACGACGGGGCGCAACCTCTTCCACTGGCACACGGGCTCGGTGACGCGCAAGACCGACCTTGAGCTGCCCGCCTCGGAAGCGGTCGCCGAGGTGAACGCCTTGGACGCCGAGCCGCTCGGCATCGCCGACGGCGACTGGATCTTTGTCGAAACCCGGCGGGGCAAGATCCGGTGCCGGGCGGCCTTCAGCGGCAAGGTCCCCGAGGGCGTAGTCTTCGTCCCCATGCACTACGAGGAGGCTGCGGCCAACTCGCTCACGGTCACCTACAGCGACCCCGTCTCGGGGATCCCCGAACTCAAGTTCTGCGCGGCGAGGATTTCGCTCGCGGAAAAGGGCGAGGCGGGGCGAAGGGTGTGGGGATGGGAACGGATGGTCCGGAGCAGGGCGAAGGAGTAGGCGGCCCGAGCCGCGCTGCTTGGGGGACGGGCGATGAACGGACCCGTCGCCCTTGGGGAACACGTGCGCCTCGTCCCCGTCGACGAGTCGAACCGCGCCGCGTGTCTTGCCCTACGTGTTCACCGCACGCAGCACACGCTCATCGCCTCGAATGAGAAGTCTCTCGAGCAGGCTTCAAAGAACCCCCAGCTCGTGACGCGCGCGCTCGTGGCCGCGGACCGAGTCGTCGGCTTCGCGATGTACGAGAGGCGAAGGGATGGCTCCGGCTACATCTGGCGCGTCATGGTCGACGAGGAGCACCAGGGGCACGGGCTCGGACGGCGCCTCATGGAACTCCTGCTCGAGGAGCTACGTGCAGCCGGGCTTCGCCCGGTCTTCATCAGCCACCGTCCGGAAAACCGGGCGGCAGCGCAGCTTTTCGAGTCGCTGGGGTTTTTCGAGGTGGACTTCGAGGCCGATGGCGAGGTCGTGCGAGAACTGCGCCCGGCAACCGCCGGCGGCCAGGGCGACGACCGCTCGGCGACCTAGCGGGAATGCGCCTCGAGTTTTGGGTAGGCGCGCGATTTCCAAAGGGTTATGTTGCCCCTCTAGGGTGGAGATGGCGTGCGTAGGGTCAGAGTTGGCTTCGGGATTGCGCTCATCCTCTTGGTGCCCGTGTTCAGTCTTCCTGCGGAGGGCGAGGAAGGCGCGCCGATCGGCGCATGCTGGGCGGCAATCGGAACCGGCTCTGCGGGTTGGCCCGGCGTAGTCGTCTACAATGCCTCGGGAGTCAATGGCTCGGTTGACCTCCAGCCCGGCTCTGCGGATTGGCCCGGCGTGATCGTCTACAATGCCTCGGCAGTCAACGTGTCGGTTGAGGCTTACCCCGCCTTGCGCGTCGGCTGTCCCGGTCAAATCGTCGCCCAGGCCTCATGGCAGCCAACGGCCCCGCGCGTCCCGGCCCCCTTTGGACTCGACTTCGTGAGCGGGGACTGGGTGGCGCCGGATGTCTTTCGGGTGACCTGGCGCACGAACAACCCGAGCATGGGCAGGCTCTGGTGGGGGCCCGCGGGCGGCGCCGTCATCGGGTTCCTTGAGGACCGCGCGTTCTCCGTAGTCCACATGGCGGAAGTCTCCGGCCTTGAGCCCGGCGTCACATACCGTTTCCAAGCAGCCGCCATAGACCGTGACTCGGCCTTTGTGATCTCCATTCCGCTCCAGACGGTTGCGCCGACCGCCCCGGTTCCGGGTCCGAACGCCGGCATTGGGGCCGCCCTGGCGACCGCCGCCGGCGCCGCCGCCTACCTCGACCCCGACCAGCTCGCCGAGGCCGATGAGCGGGCGCTCGCCGCCTTCTTCGCCGACCCGGTCCGAGGAAAGATCATTCATGACGTGAA
>DATEUP010000129.1:0-4421 GCA_035283065.1 Thermoplasmatota archaeon
CTTCGGCCGACGGGGCGCGGGGCCGACGCGGTGATCTCGGACATGTCGCCGAACATCTCGGGAGTCTATTCGGTCGACCAGGCGCGGTCGGTGGTCCTTTCCCGCAAGGCGCTTGGGACGGCGCGGGCCCTGCTGCGGCCCGGCGGCAGCTTCTGCGTGAAGGTGTTCGAGGGCGAGGACTTCGCCAGGCTGCTTGCGGATGTCCGGCGGTCGTTCGCATTCGTGAAGGTGCACTCGCCGGAGGCCTCGAGGGCGCAGAGCTCGGAGGTCTACATCGTGGCGAAGGGGTTCCGGAGGGGCACGGGGCGAATGCGCGAGGAAGAATAGCCCCGTCACGATGCCTTTTTCGGCCCGCCTCCGTGCGGCCCCTCCATCATTGAAAACGCCGCAAGGATCTCGTCCGCCGTCCGTGCGATGAGCTCGAGAGGGATGTCCGTGTCGTCGCGGTGGCCTTGGGCTTCCTTCACAAGGATGTCCACCTTCACCTTGAGCCCTCGGATGTAGCGCGCGAAAGCGGCTTTCTCGGCGGCGAGGCGCGCGATGTCGGTGCCGGCGGGCGCCACGAGGTCCTCGTAGGCCCACTCCGCGCCCACCTCGTCGAGCGCGCGCTTCGCGATTCCCGTGTCGAGCATCGAGGCCCACGCAACGTCCATCCCGACCCGGGCGCCGAGGTTCAGGAGCAGGGAGAGTTCGCGGCCCTCAAGCGGGCGCGTGCCGTTCGACCCGCCTGCACGCAGCAGCGCGACCGCGGCAAGGAGCACCCACAGCACCTCCGGCATCCCCGTGCCCGGCGTCCCGCGCGCGGCAGTCGAAAGGAGGCTCTCGGCGCCCCCCGGCGCATAGCGCGATGCGAACTTCCAGAGCGCCGAGAAGCGGCGCCGGGGGCCGGCCGGGGCTCCGCCCCCCGGTGGGACGGACAGGAGCCGGTCGAGGAGAGCGAAGTCGGGCTCGGCAGGAAGCTCCAGGAGCGTGAGGAGCTCGAGCGCGCGGTAGTCGTCGACGCACACCGGCACGCCCGCGAAGTCGCGCAGCTCGCCGTCGACGAAGGTCTCGCCGCATGCGCCGCAGGCGTGGGCGGAGGCAAGCGCGCCCGCGACCGCCTTGGCCAAGTCCACGGGGCGGGACGTGGAACGGCCCTATTTAGAGGATTGGCGCCTCGTCTGCGCCGACCCTCAAAACGCGAGCTCGCCCTCGCTGAAGCGGATCTTGTGCTGCCTGCACACCTCGAGGATCTGCTGGCGCGTGTCGAAAGCGAACCGGTTCGAGCGGTTGATCCGAAGCGCCTTCGTGAGGCACTCGACGGCCTCGCGGTACTTCTCCATGTTCGAGAGCGCAATCCCCCGGGCCTCCCAGAGCGAGTCGTCCTGCGGGTGGGCCCCGAGCGCGCGGTCGATCGCCTTCAAGGCCTCCTTGTTTCGCCCGAGGTTCGAGTATGCGGTCGCGAGGAGCTGGGTCGCCCGGTACGGGTCCCGGGCGCTCTTTTCGTAGATCCGCTCGGCCCGCACGAGGAGGGGCTCGGCCTTCTCGGGGGCCCCCGCGTTGATGAGGAGCGCGGCGTACCCCTCGAGGCTCATGAGGTAGTCCGGGTCGACGCGCAGGACCTGTTCGTAGGTCGCCATCGCCTCCTTGGTGCGCCGCAGCTCGCCGAGGAGCTTCGCCTTGTTGTGGAGGATGTCGAGGTTCTTCGGGAGGGCCTTGTGCGCGCGGTCGTAGGCGTCGAGCGCGCGGTCCAAGTCGCGGAACACGGTGTGGAGGATGACGGCCTTGTTGTACCACGCCTTCGCGTACATCGGGAAGGCAGCCAGGATGACGTCGTAGACCTCGAGCGAGCGCCGGGGGTTCTCGCGCGCCATCTCGAGGGCGGCCTCGGCCTCCCACTCGATGACGAACTTCGACTGGCCCTTGTACTCGATCCGGGCGGTCTCGGCGGTCGCGCCCGGCGTGACGCGGACCGAGAGCCGCTCGCCGTGGGCCGGCGCTGCGCGGCGCGGCGCGGGTGCAGCCGGCTCCGGCGCGCGCGGCGGCCGCCTCTGCCGAGGAATCTCTCCGGTCGCTTCGACCCCCCCGAGCCCCACGGCCTGATCTTGGGCTTCCTCTTAAAACGTGTCGTCGGGGCGTGGACGGCCCGGTGAACGATGGCACACCCGCCTACTCGGGCGTCTCGTCGGGCGCGCGGGGCGGGGTCGGCGGGTGGGGCGCCTCGGACTCGTAGCGCCGCACGCGGATGTCCGTGTAGGCGAGGATCTTCTGGGAGAGCTCGTCGGGGTACCCCTCCTCGTAGACGATCTCGCGGACCCCGGCGTTCACGAGCGCCTTCGAGCAGAAGTTGCAGGGGAAGGTCGTGCAGAAGAGCGTGCCGCCCTTCACGGACACGTTGTTGTAGCCGGCCTGGACGATCGCGTTGATCTCGGCGTGCGCGGCCATGCACACCGAAGCCCGGCGGCCCTGCGCAATCGCCTCGTCGTCCGTGAGGCACCCGGTCTCCGAGGAGCAGTGGGGGACGCCTCGCGGCGCGCCGTTGTACCCGGTGGACACGACCATCTTGTCGCGGACGATGACGGCGCCGACCTTGCGCCGGCGGCAGGTGCCGCGCATCTTCACGAGCTGCGCCATGCGCATGAAGTACTCATCGAGGGTGATGCGGGCCGGGTCGTCCCCGGGGGGCACGTCGTGCCCCCGGGACGCGTCCTCCGACCGCTGCAAGGATTGGGACCCATCCCCGCGAATTTCTCGCGAAAGCCGAGCAGGACGTGCTCCGATTTAATCCTTGGGTGAAGGCCCATTTGAACCGCGGGCGGCGCCGCGGTTCGGGACACGTCCCACAAGGCTTGAATGGCCGCGCGCCATCGTGCGGATCGAAATGTCCCCAAGCGCGAGCCCCCGTAGCACCGAGCGCAGGCGGCCAGGCAGCGCCCCGCCGAGGAGCGGGTTCCTGCTTCTCCTGCGGGACGTCGGCATCGCGGCGCTGGCCGTCGTGGTCGTGATCGGGGGGGTGTTTGCCTACTCGGGCACATGGCCGCCGATGGTCGTCATCGAATCGTCTTCGATGCAGCACGCGAACGACCGCTCCTTCCTCGGGGTCATCGACACGGGGGACCTCACGCTCGTCAAGAAGGTTGGCGGCGACAGCGACATCGTCACCTACATGCAGGGGGCACGGACAGGGTACCAGACCTACGGCACCTTTGGGGACGTGATCATCTACTCGAAAAACGGCCACTTCGAGCTCACGCCCATCATCCACCGGGCGATCACGCGGATCGTCTACAACGCCACGGAGACGGAGCGCACGGGGGTCCTGTCCTTCGACTTCCCGGAGATCGACCGGCCCGACCGGTTCGGTGTCCCCGCGGACCAGACCTTCGACATCGGGCCCGTGTGGACCTGGCACGGCACGGGTGCAGAGGGGGCGCCCCTGAACCTCTCGGTGGACTTGCGGGCCCTTGCGTCCTCGTTTTCCGGGAACACCTCGGGATTTGCGGTCGGCTTCATCACGAAGGGCGACCACAACCCCGGAGTCGACCAGGGGCGCCTCTCCGTGTTCAACAACGGCCGGCCGCCCTACGTAGAGCCCGTGCGCGCGGAGTGGCTCGTGGGCAAGGCACAGGGCGAGCTCCCTTGGTTCGGTGCGATCAAGCTCTGGGCGGGGCGGGCGCCATGCGACCCGCCGCGCGTCACCCAGTCGTGCGTGGCATCGAACAGTTGGTGGAACCTCGGCATCGCGATCGCTGTGATCTCGGTGGGGCCCTTCGCCTTCGAGAAGACTTGGGAACGGTACGGCGACCGCGTGACCGACCGGATCCCCGCCACGTGGCGGGCCAAGTGGCACGGCGCCTGGGACAGGCTGCCAGGGGGGACCGGTCGCGCGGAGCGGCGCGAGGAGCGGCGCCTCGAGCTCGAGGGGATCCGCAAGAAGCACGGCGGGCGCAGGCACAGCGGGCGCGCGAGGTGAGGGGCGCCTTTCGCGCCTTGGTTTTCCTTGTAGGTCGCTCGAGCGTCGGCTTTTGGCGGCGCACCGTCGATCCGCCTCGGGTTCGAGACGCCCAAGCCAACGCGATCACAAGGACTAAGTGGGCCTTCGGCAAGGTTTCGCTGTGCGAATGTGGGCCGCTTCGCGGGACTCGAGGAAGGAGGGGGGACCAAACGATCCCGCGCATGACTCCAGCGAGCCGATCCCGCGCGCGGGTGATCCGCCAACTTCAGGGAACCCCGGGAAAGGGGCGGCCGACCGGGATCCCTGGGATTACCTAATCGGGGCGGTTGTTGCGGCCTGCGTCTCGACCCTGGTCCTGGTGGGCTCTCTCGTGCTTTTCGTTGAGAGGATACCGATATGGCCCTACCAAAGCTACCTTGCTGGCCTGGCCGTCGCCCTTTTCGGGGCCGCGTGCGGCGCCCTCGCCGTCAGGTTCTACGCGAAATGG
>DATEUP010000130.1:0-11087 GCA_035283065.1 Thermoplasmatota archaeon
GCCCCACAACCGCACGGCCACGCGGCGATTCGACCTGTAGGTCAACCGCGAAGGAGCCGGCCACCCCGAGCGTTAGGCCGCCCCAAGGGTCGTCGGAAAGCTCTTGGCCGTCGAAGTACGTCCAATCGGTCCTCACGGAGAGGTTTGCCGTGTCGAGCCGGACGACTGCAAGCTGAGCGGTGCCGCCGTCGACGTCGAAGGTACCCGTGAAGCCGTCAAGCGCGAACGCTTCCGGGCCCTGCGCCCATCCGCCGAAGAACGACGAAGCGCGGAAGGACCCTGGGGTGGCCTGAAGGGCCTTGAGCGCCCCGTCGAACGACGCGTTGCCCGACGAGCCGAGGGTGAGCGCGAGTTCCGACTCGACGGCGAAGCGGACAATTTGGGAGGCGTCTCCATTACCGAGGGCGCGGCCCGGGACATTCTCGAGCGCGCGCTGTGCAGCCTGTCCGGCGAGCCGCTCCAGGCGCCCGCCGGGACTCGATTCGAGGACAACGCGGGCGGCAAGGGCGATGGGAAGGAGCAGCGGTGCGGGGTGCCGCGCGGCGAACGGGACCGTCGCCGAGGCCGAAGCGTCGCCCGCCGAGACCGTGACGTTGACCGAACCCACCGCTTCGAGGTGGAGCGGGACCGATTGGACGAACCGCCCGCCGAAGGGCGAAGCGACAGACGCGTCGCCTTCCGCCGGCTCGAGCCCAGCGAATTCAAGGGCGGCGTGGACTGTGTGCCCCGAGCTTGCAAGGCGCGGGTAACGGTTATGGAGGGTGGCGGCGAAGGAGGCCTGGAAGGTCTCGGACAGCCCGGAGAGCGTGCCCGGCGAGGGCAAGAAGCCACCTGCAAGCGTACCATCAAGAGCGCCCTGCGCCAGGGTCGCGAGTGCCTCACCCTCTCCTTGCGCCTCGCGCACGAGCGCCGCGCGATCCGGGCCTCGCCCACCCTCGGAGAGCCTATCATCCATCTGGCGGAGAACGACGGCAGCGGCGCCCCCCAGGACGAGGAGCGCGACCGCGACGACCGCGAGCCCCGCGTTCCCCCATTTGTCACGGCGAAGGCTCCTTGCCATGGCCTTTGCGAACCTCCCCTTGATGGGGGGATGTCGGACCGGGCGGCCTTAAAGGGGGGCTGATAACCCTCGCGATTCTCTCATTTAATCAAGGGGCCGCCAGAGGCTCGCCCGCCAGGAGCCATTGGAAAAAGCCAAGCCTCAGGGGGGGCGCGCCCAGCGGGGCAGGCGGTCCCTGTCGTACACTTCAATCTGCGGGAACGGCGACCCATAATAGGCCTCCAACTTTGCGCGCAGTACCTTTAGATCGACGCCGCCAAATGTCTCCGGCTCCAGGTTTCGTCGCCAAAACTTCCAAGCCATTATCCATCGCCCTCCTTGCCATTCCCGCGTGCCTCGGCTATTCGCCCGAGCCTATAAACCAATTCCTTGGCGGCGCGTCGATCTTTCGCATAACCCCTGCAAATCGGGAAGGAAAGGGCTACAACGGCGCCAATCCCCGGCAACCAAAGTAGCCATGCCGGGCTGCGAGGCCCGCCGGTCGTGGCGAATGCGCTCTGCGGAACGGCGACCGCCACGGCGAGTTGAACGAGGCCCGCGGCCGCCAAGAGGACTGCGAAGTGGTAAGACGCCACAGCTTTAGCATGGGACGCGCGATTCGACGCCATCGAAAATGCGTAGGCGTCGGCGAGTTGCAGGGCCAGCAACGACGGGTCGGGCTCCGTGAGGGCCGTCACGTCGGCTGGCGAGGGGCCCGCAAATTGGCCGTGTCCGTACAACGCAGCCAGGAGGAAAAGCGTGGCTCCAACCTGCAAACCGGCGGGCAAGGCCAGGGCGTTCCATAGTGGGGAACTTGGGGCCTGGGTGGATCCGCCGTAAAGCAGCAGGATGCTTAGAAAAACGCCCACGAAGCCCAGGAAGGTTCCCGCCTTCGATTCAAGCTCATCCCTCCAGCGGTTCTCCTCGTCAAAGCGGCGCGTGATCTCCTCGTAGATCAGCCGGGCGGTTTCCGGCTGGACCGTCGATCTATCGGCAGGCGCCATCACACGGGAGGCCCGCGTTGTGGATGTCATTCTTTGCTGATGCTTATCATGAAACCCTCATTCCATCAGCCGGTGCGCCTCCGCGCAAACGGTTATCGGAGGCTCCGGACATCCTCCCCCTCGTGCCCCCAAAGCTCGGCTGCCACGTCTCGATTGCCGGCGGCATGAACCTCGCGGTCGACCGCGGGCGTGCGCTCAAGTGCGACGCGATCCAGGTGTTCACGCAGAACGCAAGCCAGTGGAAAGGGAAGCCGCTTGACCCCGAGGACGTGGAGCTCTTCCGCCAGAAGGCAAAGGAGGGCCCCTGGCCCGCGATGAGCCACGGCAGCTACCTCATGAACTGCGCCTCCCCGAAGGACGACCTCTACGCGAAGAGCCTCGGGCGCCTCGCCGACGAGTACGCGCGCTGCGAGGCCCTCGGGATCCCCTACTTCGTCTTCCACCCGGGCGGCCACATGGGCTCCGGCGTCGAGGCGGGGACGAAACGGGTCGCCGCCGCCGTCGACACAGTCCTCAAGGCGGTCCCGAAAGGCTCGACCGTGATCTGCCTCGAGAACATGGCCGGCCAGGGCACGATCCTCGGCAAGTCCTTCGAGGAGCTCGCGATGATGCGCGACGGCGTCGAGGACAAGCGGCGCGTCGGCGTCTGCTTCGACACATGCCACGCGTACGCGGCCGGGCTCGACTTCGCGGAGGGGGCCTCGTACGGCGACCTCTTCGACTCGTTCGACGAGAAGGTCGGCCTCGACGTGCTCAAGTGCTTCCAGTTCAACGACTCGAAGTTCGAGTTCGCATCCAACCGCGACCGGCACGAGCACATCGGCAAGGGGTTCCTGGGGCTCGAGGCCTTCCGGCTCATCGTGAACGACAAGCGGTTCGATGGGTTCCCCATGGTACTCGAGACGAACCCCGAGGACGACGAGTGCACGGGGTGGAAGAAGGACCTCGCGCAGCTGAGGAAGCTCGTGGGGAAGACGGAGCCGGTCAAGGCGAAGAGGAAGGGGCAGCAGAAGCTCTAGCCGCGTGCACCACGCGACCAGCCACCTTGACCATCTGGGGCGCATCGCCCCGCGGAAGGAGGCGGTCCTCGTACTCGATGAGGTTCTTGCGAGAGAGCAAGGTGCGCAGCTGTTTCTTGAACTCCTCGTGGGGCCCCGAAGGGATGCGGTCGACCAGCCGAATCACGTCCAGGTGGTTCGGGCCGGTCGCCCGAAGACCCAGGTGCCTGACCGTCAGGCTGTCGGCCGCGGAGATTGCCGCGTGAATGGCAAGGAGGCCGGCGGCATCCTCCTCGCCCGCCTCGAGTGCCTTGTGCGCCGCCCTCAGGAACCCGTCGGCCTTCTTCAGGTAGACGGCCGCTCGCCCCCGGTCGACTGCGGCCGTCTGGACTCCGCCCGTCAGCTCAACCCCTCGATGGCCCGTCCCTCGGCTTTCGCGCGGCTCCAGACGCGCCGGGGGCCGCCTCGACTAATGGCGGCCCTCGTGTAGGCAATCGCCTGCAACTCATTGCCAAAACTCTGCTGAACGAGGTTCTGCAACTCAGGGAGCCCTCTCTCCCATCGTCGCCGCGCTCCCCCCTCGGCGAACACCGCGACCAAGTCGATATCGCTCGTTGCGCGCTCGTCGCCGCGCGCAAGAGATCCGAAAAGGTAGGCCTCCTGCGCACCCGACTTTCGAAGGTGGAGGAGGAGGAGGTCCGTGAGAGCGCGCATCGCTTCCGTCTCGAGCGTGCCGACCGGCGCCAGGTGGCGGGCAAGGAAGTGCCTCCGGTCGACCCTCCAAAGGCTCGCGCGGCCGACGATTCGGCGCCAGCAGACCCCCTCGGCTTCGAGGACATAGAGCGCGTCGAGCGCCCGCGCCGGGGAGACGCCGGCCATCCGCGCGACCTCGCGGCCCGTGTAGTCGGTATCCGGCGCCGCCAGCACCGCGGCGAGCACACGTGCTCGAGCCGGGCTCCCAAGCAGGCGTCCGCTTAGCCCGTGGAAGTGCATGTATCTTCTCCGAAACTTATGTATTGTTTCTGAAACATAAGATTTTCCCTCCTTTCGCCGCCAGGAAGTCGTGCGCCTCCCCCTGGTGAGCGCCTGGAGCCGTGGTTTCGGGCGCGCCTTTATCGCCGCGGCGCTCCTCGCCGTACGAGCCTGCCATGGTCGTCCGCGCCTCGTCCGGCCCCTCCCCCGACCCCTTCGGCCGCTCCCGCACGATGGCCTTCTCCTGCCACGGGTGCGGCGACTGCTGCAAGGGCTCCGCCATCATCCTCTCCCCTTTCGACCTCGCGCGCCTTGCAGCGGCCGAGAAGGTGAGCGCCCGCGCGCTTGTCAAGGAGCGGTGCGTGCTCCTCAAGCACCCCCAGACGAACCTGCCCATCGTCCTCCTCGAGACCGTCCCCGCCTGCTCACTCCTCGACGAGTCGAACCGCTGCACCGTGTACGCGAACCGCCCGCTCGTGTGCCGCGGCTACCCCCTCGGCGTGCTCACGGACCTCAACGAACCCGGGTGGCGCTCGCCCCTCCAGCGATTCTCGATCCGCGCGAACCCCTGCCCCGCGCCCCGCACAACGGACGCGCCGCTTCCCATGGTCCGCACGCTCCATGAAATGGCGACCGGCGCAGGGATGGAGCCCTACGCCGAGGCCTACCGCGTCTGGGCGCGCTTCGTGTGGGACGTCTCGACGCGCACCCGCTACCCCTCGATGTCGGTCGCCGAGACCCTCTCGTTCGACCGGGAGTTCATCCGCGCGTTCTACGAGGACCTCGCGGCGCCCGCCGACGAGGGCGAGGCCCTCCGCCTTTTCGTGGAGAGCGTGCGCGCCTACCGCGAGCGCCTGCGGCTCTTCCCCGCCGTCCCCGAGCCGCTCAGTACCCCGCCGGCAGCGCCGACCGCCTAAACGTCTCAATCGCCGCCTGTGTGGCCGGGCCCTGCTCCGCCTGGCGGATCTCCTCGACCATCTCCGCCATCCAGATCTCCATCGTCGTGAAGTCCCAGCCGATGTCGCGCTTCGCCTTCGCGCTCGAGAAGCGGAATTGGCAGTCCATGAGGTAGGGGAGGAGCTCGCGGGGCAGCGGCGGGGCCCGCCCCGTCATCGCCGCCGTGTCCGCCCTCGACTCGAGCGAGGACTCCTTCACCCACCCGTCCTTCGGCGAGACCCCCGCCACCTTGTCGAGGGCCTTGAAGAACGCCTCCCACGTGATCGGCTCGTTCCCGAAGATGTAGAGACCCACGGGCGCGCGCTTGTCCATGATCTGGAAGATGCCCCGCACGAGGTCGTCAATGTACGTGAAGGTCATCTGCGAAGGGCCCGTGAACGCGAAGGGGAGCCTGCCGGCCACATAGTCCTCGACGAGCGTCGGGATCGGGCCCTCCGCGCGGGGGCCGAGCGTCGGCCCGGGCAGGACACAGGCGATCTGCGCGCCCTCGTCGATCCGGCGCCGTGTCTGGAAGAGGGCGTCGTACATCGTCTTCTCGTAGTAGCTGCGGAAGGCGCGCCGGTGCTCGGAGGTCTCGTCGGCAAGCTGCCCGCGCTGGTCGCCGACCGCGAAGACCGACGAGAGCGTGAGGACCTTCGGCACGTCCATCGCCACGCATGTGTCGAGGAAGTTCACGGCCCCGTCGACGTTGATCGCCCGCAAGCGCTTCTCGACGGCGATGCGCTCCTTCGTGCGCGTCGGGTGCAGCCTGTCGCTGAAGCGCAGCCACGCGCGCTCGAGGGGGCTCCGTGGCCGTAGGACCCGGCCCCTGAAGTCGAAGTGCCTGTGCAGGTTGAGCGCCCAGTCGCACCGCTTGAGGACGTTCTTCCAGCCCTCCGGCTCGAGGATCGAGCCGCGGACGATCTCGACGCCGATCGCCTCGAGCGCGTAGGTCTCCTGGTTCTCGTGCGCGAGCGCGATCACGTCGAAGTCGCGCTCCTGGCACACGGCCGCCACGCGCGCGCCGAGGTACGTGTGCGCCCCCGCAATGAAGACGCGTGGGCCCGACGCCATAGCCTTCCCGCGCGAGCCAGCCGATGCGGGGCAGATAAAGGCTGGGGGGTTTGCCGCGGCGGCTTGCACCTTCGCACGCCGCGAGATTCACGCCTGCCCTGCCGCCGCAACTCTGGCAAACGCTCATCTGCCGGGCGACCGTTTTTCACGCTCGATGATCCGCACCCTCCTCCTCCACGACGGGAAGGTCACCGAAGGGATCGAGCCGACCGCCTGGAAAGCGGCGGCCGAGAAGCCGGGCGCGGTCCTTTGGGTCGACGTCGAGGACCCCAAGCGCAAGAGCGTGAAGGCCCTTAAGGACGCCTTCGGCTTCGACGACATCTCGCTCGAGGACACCATGTCCTTCTCGCTCCTGCCAAAGCTCGACAGCTTCGCGGACTACGCGTTCATCGTGATCCACGCTCTCGGCTACGACGAGGCCTCCGGCGAGCTCACGCGCCGCGAGCTCGACGTCTTCCTCGGCAAGAACTACCTCGTGACCGTCCACGTCGACCCGATCCAACCCCTCGACAAGGTGTTCAAGGAGGCCCAGCGCTCCGACGCGGTCATGGCCCGGGGTGCGGCGCTTGTCGCCCACGTGGTCGTCGACCGGCTCATCGACCTCGCCTACCAGATGGTCTCGACCTTCGACGACGACATCGAGGAGATGGAGCGGCGAATCGCCGCGGGCCAGCTCGAGGGGATCGTCGACTGGACGATGCGGACGCGCCGCGCGCTCCTCATGATGAAGAAGTCCATCGGCCCCCAGCGCGACGTCCTCAACGAGCTTGCGCGCAGGGACACGCCCGTCGTGTCCCACTTCGCCGCCGTCCACTTCCGCGACGACTACGACCGGCTCGCCCGCGTCTACGACCAGGTCGACACGAACCGCGAGCTCGTCGCGACGGCCTCGGAGGCCTACCGCTCCATGCTCTCGCTGCGGATCAACGAGGTCACGCTGAGGACGAACGCGGTCATCGAGAGGCTCACACTCGTCGCCACGATCTTCCTGCCGCTCACGTTCATCGTGGGGATCTACGGCATGAACTTCGCCAACATGCCCGAGCTCGTGACCTCGTGGTTCTACCCGGGGCTCATGCTCTTCATGCTGGTCCTGGGGCTCGGGATGTGGTGGTACTTCCAGCTCAAGGGGTGGGTCCGCCAGGCCCTCACATTCGAGCGCGCCGATTTCGTGCCCGATGGCGACGACGAGCCCCAGAAGAAGACCGCGCCGTGACCGGGTTGCCACGGAATGTTTTTCTCCAGGCCCCGGTCTTGCGGGCTCCTCAACACACGCGGGCGTACCCGAGCGGCCTAAGGGGACGGATTCAGGGTCCGTTGTCGAAGGACTTCGCAGGTTCGAATCCTGTCGCCCGCACTCTCCTTCCCGGGAGCACGCGCGCTCGAGGTTCGGGAAAACGGGGGAAAGAAAGAGGCGGCCGCCTCCCCCAAGGGCGGCCGCGGAGCGCGAGACGCGCGCAGGGCCTACTTCTTGCCGCGCTTCATGATCTTCATCCAGCCGCCCGACTCGTAGACGGCCAGCTTGTGGTCGTTCAGCGTCTTGCTGAACTCTTCCCAGTCGATCGTCTGGAGCCGGGGGTTGTCACCCTTCGTGAACTGGACCCCGTTCGTCCCCTTGACCTTCCCCGGCTTTAGCCCCTTCTTCCCGGCGATGTTCTTCGCCTTGTCCACCGAAATCTCCTGCATAGCCATGGTTTTCCCTCGGCTTTTCTCCCGTTTTCGCGGGTAGCTCTGGATCGAAATTTCTCCTATATGTGCGTTTGGAACGCGCCTGGCTAACCCTCGTTATTGCACCTGGCTTGCTTGAGAAAGGCCTTTATAGGAGTGCTATTTTTATCGCGGAACCCAAAAATAACTGCTGGCTGGCAGGGGGCCCTTCGTTCCAGGGACGGGCCGGGGCGCGCCTGGCCCGGCATCCCATAGTTTGACGTAATTTTGGCACCATCTCCTGGCTCTAGGCGGTGGCGGCGTGCGCGCAATCATCCTCGCGGCGGGCGAAGGCAAGCGCATGGCGCCCCTAACGCTCACGCGCCCCAAGGCCCTTGTCGAGCTTGCCGGCGCCCCGCTCATCGACCATGTGGTGCGCTCCGCGCGCGAGGGCGGCGCGACCTCCGTGGCGGTCGTCGTGGGCGTGCAGTCCGAGGCGCTCGTCGCGCACCTCGAGCGCTCCCCGCTCGGCCCCTTCGAGATCGTGAAGCAGGAGCGGCCGCAGGGCACGGGCGACGCGGTGCGTGCCGCCTCGTCCCTGCTCGACGAGGAGGCCCTCATCGTGAACGGCGACGTCCTCGCGTCGGCTGGCGACATCGCGGCCCTGCGCACCTCGCAGGCGCGCGGCGCGGCCGTCACGATGCTTACGGCCGAGGTCGCGGATGCCTCGCGCTACGGCGTGGTCGAGTTTGAGGGGGGTGGCAACGGGCCCTGCAAGGTCACGGCCCTTTCCGAAAAGCCCGAGCGCCCCGCAACCCGGCACGTGAACGCGGGCGTCTACAAGGCGGGCGCGGAGCTTGCCGCGGCCGTTGAGCGTGTGCGGGCAAGCCCCCGCGGCGAGTACGAACTCACCTCCGCCGTCGAGGCACTCGTCCGCGAGGGCCGCGCCTTCGCGCTGCCCGCCAAGCGCCCGTGGACCGAGGTCGGCCGACCGTGGGACCTCCTCGTCGCCCAGGAGCGCCTCATGGCCGGCTGGCGCAGCGAGCACCACGGCGAGGTCGAGCCCGGCGCCGTCCTCAAGGGCGCCGTCGTCGTCTCGAAGGGCGCGCTCGTGAAGAGCGGCTCGTACATCGAGGGCCCCGTCTTCATCGGCCCGGACGCGCGCGTGGGGCCCCACTGCTACATCCGCGGCGCGACCCACATCGGCGCCTCGTGCCACATCGGTGCCTCGACGGAGGTCAAGAACTCGATCCTCTTTGCCCACACGAACGCCCCGCACCTCAACTACATCGGGGACAGCGTCCTCGGGTCGCACGTGAACCTGGGGGCCGGGACCGTGACCGCGAACCTGCGCCTCGACGAGCGCGAGGTCTTCGCGAACGTCGGCGGCGTGCGCGTCCGGACGGGCCTGCGCAAGCTCGGCGCGGTCCTCGGCGACGGCGTGAAGACCGGGATCAACGCCTCGATCGATGTCGGGACCTTCGTCGGGCCCGGCGCCTTCATCGGCCCCGGCGCCCGCGCCTCGGGGTCGATCGAGGCCGGCGCAAGGGTCATGTGAGAGGGGCCGCATCAAGCGGCGGAGGGGCCCTGTACGCGGATCGCCCAGGTGACGTCCTACTTCGAGCCCCACGTCGGCGGCGTCGAGACCCACGTGCGCGAACTGTCCCGCGAGCTCGTCCGGCGGGGCCACGAAGTCACGGTGCTCACAGCCGACACGGAGGGCGCGGGAGCCAGGGGTGCCCTTGGCGGTTTCGACGTCGTGCGCGTGCCCTCCCGTTCCGTGTGGCTCAAGACCCCGTCGATGCCCGCCGTCGCGGAGGCCATCGCGTCGGGCCGCTTCGACCTCGTCCATTCCCACACGCCGCCCCCTCTCGCCGCCTGGCGCGCGTCGCGCGCATGCCGGCGCCTGCGGATCCCCCACGTCCTCACTTTCCACTGCGACCCCGAAATCGTCCACCCCCTCGGCGGGCCGATCGTGGGGCTCTTCCGGCTCACCCTAGGCCGGGGCACGCTCCGCCGCTCCGACGAACTCATTTCGACCACGGCCTCCTACGCCTCGACCTCGCGGGAAATCTGGAACTACACGCCCACCGTGATCCCCAATGCCGTCGACTCCGAATTCTTCAGCCCCCGCGAGCCCGCCCGGCACGTGCTTGATGGGCTGCCGGGCACCCCGGGCTTCCGGATCCTCTGCGTCGGCAGGCTCGTCGAGCACAAGGGCATCGAGCAGCTCATCGACGCCATGGCGTTCCTAAGGCCGCCCGCCGAGCTCATCATCGTCGGCGAGGGCGCCCTGCGGGCCGCGCTCGAGGAGCGCGCGCGCGCCTCGCCCTCCGCCTCGCGCATCCACTTTGCGGGCCGCGTGCCGCTCGAGGACCTGCCGGACTTCTACCGCGCTTGCGACGTCTTCGCCCTGCCCTCGGTCTCGAGGCTCGAGGCCTTCGGGATCGTCGCTCTCGAAGCGATGGCGTGCGGCTTGCCGGTCGTCGCCTCCGACATCCCGGGCGTCCGCGAGGTCGTAACCGACGGCGTCGAGGGGTACCTCGCCGACCCGCTCGACCCCCGGAGCTTCTCGGGGCGGCTCGACGCCCTGCTCTCCCAGCCGCTCACGCGTGCGCGCCTTGCGCGCAACGGGCGGGCCCGCGTGCTTAGGGAATTCACATGGACGACGGTCGCGGACAGCGTAGTCGCTGTCTACGAGAGGGTCCTTGCGGGGGACCCCTCCTCCCCCGGCACGCCGCCAGCCTCGGCCGCGGCCGCGTAGAGGGCGGCCCTAGCTGCGCACGGCCTTCACGATTACGAGGTAGAGCCCGGCAAACACGACGAGGATCGGGAGCACGAGCTCGCCGAACTTCGGCCCGAGGTTTATGATCTCGGCGCTGTTGAGGAACCAGACGGCCCCCACGACGAGCAGCACGATGCCGATGAAAATCCCGTCGGCCTTCGATAGGATCGCCGGCCCCGGTGCTTGCCGCGTTCGCGTGCTTTCGAGCGGCATGTCTGTGGTGGTTGCCATCACTACAGGGGCTAGCGCGCGTCGTATTTGAGCGTAGTGTCCCGGTAATTCGAGGGGTTCGCCCGCCGGCTTGCCGGGAGCAGGGCGCAAGGGGGACGCGACCCAAGTTCCCGCGCGAGCCAGCCGTCGCAATGCGCGCAAAATCCGAGCCCGGTTACGTTCATAAAGGGGAACCCGTATCCCCGCAATCCCTCCAGCCTACTGGCCAAGGAAAATGGAGCCCTCCCTATGAAGAAAGGCGATATCATCCGTCTCGACTTCAACTGCTACTACGCCGCCTCCGGCGAGCTCTTCGAGACGACCGACGAGGCCCGCGCGAAGGACAAGGACCTCTGGCACGAGGGCCACTCGTACAGCCCACGCGTTTTCATCATCGGCTCGGGCGCGGGCGACCTGCCGAC
>DATEUP010000131.1:0-3593 GCA_035283065.1 Thermoplasmatota archaeon
CGGCGACGAGCCGCTGTCGATCTCCCAGCAGATCCCCGACGCCGACGGCGTGATCATCGTGACGACCCCGCAGGACGTCTCGCTCCTCGACGCCCAGAAGTCGATCAACTTCGCGCGGCAGCTCAACATCCCCATCATCGGGGTCGTCGAGAACATGTCGGGGCTCATCTGCCCGCACTGCAACGGGGAGGTCGAGATCTACAAGCGCGGCGGCGGCGAGCGGATCGCCAAGCAGTATGGCGTGCCCTACCTTGGCGCCGTGCCCTTTGACCCGTCGATCGTGAAGGACGGCGACGCGGGCGTGCCCTTCATCATGAACCACCGGGACTCGCCGGCGGCCAAGGCCTTCGAGCACGTCGTGTGCACGGCGCTCGACTTCGTGATCAAGCAGGGCGGGCACAAGGCGCGGGACTTCAACTACGAGGACGAGGCCCTTGAGATGCAGAGGCGCGGCGTCGTGTTCGCGCGGTTCATCAAGGAGGACAAGGACACGCCGAAGCAGGTCCTGTCGGTCCAGACGGACGCGGTCGCGGACGCGGGCCCCGTGAAGCGCAACATGAAGATCGGCGATGTCGTGGCGAAGTTCCCGAGGACGGTCCCCGTCTTCAAGAAATACGGCCTGGGGTGCGTGGGGTGCGCGGTGAACCAGTTCGAGAACATCGACCAGGGTGCGCGCGCGCACATGAAGGACGTGAATGCGCTCATGCGCGAACTCAACGAGACCGCCGCGGCCGAAGGCGTGAAGGCTTGAGCCGCGCGAGTCCCCCGCAACCTCAACCTTGAAGAGGCCGCCGCCCGATTTCGCCCCCGCGAGGGGGCCAGGGCATTCCGCGCTTTGACCCGTTTGGTGAGGAGGCCGACCTCCTCGTCATCGGCGCAGGCATCATCGGGATGGCCGCCGCGGCGCATGTGCAGCGCGAGAACCCCGACGCCAAGGTCGTGGTCGTCGACCGCGCGTCGGCCTGTGCGCAGGGGAACACCGCGCGCTCGGCCGCCCTCGTGCGCAACACGTTCACCTCCGAGACGAACCTATGGCTCACCGACAGCTCGATCGACTTCTACAAGCACCTGCGCGACGACCGGCGCGAGGAGGTCGGGCTCAAGCTCTACGGGTACCTCTGGCTCATGGACGCCGCCGGCCTCGAGAAGAACCGCGCGGCGATCGAGCGGATGAAGGCGCACAAGATCGAGGTCGAGCTCTTCGACCGCTCCGAGCTTGAGCGCATCCCCGGCCTGCGCTGCGACTTTGCCGGCGACGAGGAGGCGCAGGTGCTTCGCCTGCGCAACATCGACCACGGCCTTTTCGGCGCAAAGTGCGGCCAAATCGAGCCGGACCTGCTCACGCAAGTGTACGAGAGGGACTTCCTGAGGCTCGGCGGGGTCACGCTCTACGACACGGCGGTCGGCGAGATCCTCCTCGAGGCCCGCGGCGGCGCGATGGGGATCCCCGGCGAGCCGTTCCCGTGGCAGGACCCCCGGGTGGCGGGCGCGGTGACGGCGCGGGGCAGGATCCGCGCGAAAAAGACACTCGTCGCGACGGGCGCATGGGTCCGCCAACTCCTCGACCGGGCCGGGATCGACGCGCGCACGGAGCCGCGCAAGCGCCAGCTCTTCACGTTCAAGAGCCCGGCGATCAGCGAGATTATCCATCACCGCTTCGCCGGCAAAGCGCAGCTCCCGGTGCTGATCTTCCCGCGCAACGGCATCTACCTGAAGCCCGACACTGCGGAGGACGCGGCGTGGATCGGCTGCTCCGACGAGCTCGGCCGGTCCTTCGAGGTCGAGGACGACCCCCAGCCCGAGGCGTCCTTCTGGGAGATGGGCGTCCACCAGGTGCTGCGCAAGTACCTGCCGCAGTTCGACGGTCTGAAGCCGCACAACGCGTGGGCCGGCCACTACATCTACCACACGCCCGACCGCATCCCGGTCGTGTTTGAGGACCACGACTGCATCGTGGTGTCGGGGATGAGCGGCTCGGGGATCATGAAGGCCGACGCCCTCGGGCGCATCGCCGCCGCGGTCTTCGCCGGGAAAACGCACGCGGCACTCTACGGCGGCAGGTCCTTTGACGTGAGCCAGATCAGCGTGGCGAAGCGCAAGGTCGAGTACGAGCGGTTCGTGATCTGAGGGGCCGCTACTCAAGTAGCCCCGTAGGGCTCGGCGCGATCACGACGAGCACGACGAACTCTCCGTGCTTCCCCGCCCGCACGCCGTGGGCTTCGTTGGGCCCCACGACCACGAAGGCGCCCGGCATCACGGGGCGCTCGCGCTTCCCGACCGTGAAGAACCCCTCGCCACGGAACGCGTAGAGGAGGACGGAGGGCTTCACGCGGACCTCCTCCATCTCCTGGCCCGGCTTGAAGCAGAATGTGAGGACCCGGAGGTCGTCCGAGTCGTAGACCTTTTGCGCGTAGAACTCCTCGTCCCGGAACTCGATGAAGTCCTCGACGCGCGAGGGCTCGATGCCGGGCTTCCGCGCCATGGGTGGCCCTCCCTCAGACCCGCATCTTCACGACTCGAAGCCCTGGCGGCGCAGCTCCTCGATGTCCTTTGCGACCTCCGCGCCCGACCGGCGCAGCGCCTCGAGCTCCTGCGGGTGGAGCTTCAGCTCCACGACCCGCTCGACCCCCGCGCGGCCGAGCACGACGGGCACGCCGAGGTACACCCCGCTCATCCCGTACTCGCCGTCGAGGTACGCGCTGCACGGGAGGATCCGCTTGCGGTCCTTTGCGATCGCGTCGACCATTTCGGCGACGGCGGCCGACGGCGCGTAGTATGCGGACCCTTTCTGCAGGAGCTTCACGATCTCCGCACCGCCATCGCGCGTCCGCTTCACGAGCGCCTCGACCTTGTCCGCCGTGAGGACCTCCGCAAGGGGGCGGCCCGCCACCTGCGTGTAGGAAGGCAGCGGCACCATCGAGTCGCCGTGGCCGCCGAGCACGAAGGCCGTGATGTCCTTCATCGATACGCCGGTCGCCTCGTGGATGAACGTGCGGTATCGCGCCGTGTCGAGGATCCCGGCCATCCCCACGAGCCGGCCCTTGGGGAACCCCGTGGTCTTGAGGGCCAGGTGCGCCATGACATCGAGCGGGTTCGTGACCATCACGACGACCGCGTTCGGCGCAAGGTCCCGGACCTTGCCGGCGACGTCCTTGATGATCTTCGCGTTGACGCCGAGCAGGTCCGAGCGCGACTGGCCGGGCTGGCGCGGCACGCCCGAGGTCACGACGACAATGTCGGACCCCTTGAGGAGGGAAAAGTCCGTCGACCCTGAAACCTTCGTGTCGAAGCCCTCGATCGGCCCCGACTCCCACATGTCCAGGGCCTTGCCTTCAGGCAGCCCCGGGATGATGTCGACCATCGAGACTTCGGCGGCAAGCTGCTTCTCGGCCAGGCGCTGGGCGAGCGTCGCGCCCACGTTGCCTGCGCCCACTACGGTGATTTTGGCGAGCATGCTCTCGGACCTGGAGGCCTCGATCGCCGCCGTTCGGGAAAAGCGTTGGGGTCTTACCCTTGAGGGGCGCAAAGGCGAAAAGCCTCATCTGCGCCCGACGGTTCGCCCCCCGGGGGGGCAAGCGCCTGGCCGACAGCTC
>DATEUP010000132.1:0-4093 GCA_035283065.1 Thermoplasmatota archaeon
GAGGTCCGAAGGTCGATCCCGATGTTCCGGTAGTGCTCGGGCGGCTGCATGATGAGCCCCTCGAAGGTGGGGATCTCGCGGCCGAAGACCATGGGGATCGCGCAGGGGGAGTAGGCCACGTCTTCGAATTCCGTGGCGACGACGACCTCGGCCGAGGGGTCCGTCTCCTTCGCCGTTGAAGCCGCGGTGATCCCCGCCGGCCCCCCTCCCACGACGAGGATTTTCACAGGTTGCCGCCCCCAACACGCAAGCGGGGCGGGAGCAATTAGGGGTTTCGCCCTTAAAGGCCGCCGAGGCAAGCGGCCGCGCGACTCGGGCCCGCGGCCTTACGCGGCCAGCGGCGCGAGCATCTGGACGAGCTGCGCCTTGGGGGGCAGCCCAACGACTTGGTCGGCGAGCTCCCCGTCCTTGAAGATCAGGAGCGTGGGGATGCTCATGATGCCGTATCGACCCGCCGTCACGGGGTTCTCGTCGGTGTTGAGTTTCCCAAAGGCGACCTTGCCCGCCCACTTCAAGGCGAGCTCTTCGATGATCGGCGCCATCGCGCGGCAGGGGCCGCACCAGGGCGCCCAGCAGTCAACGACGACCGTGGCGTGGGTCCGCACAAAAGCGGCGAGGGAGGCGTCCGTGACCTTCACGGGGCTCCCTGCGGGCTCGAGCGCCGCCTTGCGGAGCTGCTCGAGCTTCCGCGCGCGGATCGCGGCGAGCTCAGGGTCCTCTGAAGTGTCCATCGGCCGATGAGCCCCGCGGGGCGAAATGAAGCTAACCTTTCAGGGTGGGAGGGCGCTGCAACCGCGGCTACTCGCCCTGCGCGCCCGGCGGCTGTGCGCGGCCTTCGCGCTTTACGCGCTCCTCGGGCGAGGCCGCGTAGGGCGCGAGGTGTTTCACAAGCCGGGTGCGGGTCGACGCGCCTTCGATGCGAGTGACCTCGAGAGCGTGCTTCGTGATGATCAGGGTCGGAAGGACCGTGACCCCCCAGAGCTCGCGCGCGTCGGCGTTCTTGTCGAGGTCGAGCCGCGCGAAGGCCACATCGCCCCAATACTCGGCGGCCAGCTCCTCCACGACGGGTTTCATTTTGTGGCACGGCTTGCACCACTGGGCCCAGAACTCGAGCATGGCCACGGGGTACTTCTTCAGGAAAGCGACAGCGTCCCCCGTGGACTGCTCGACGGGCGACTCGGGCCAATCGAGCCCCGTGGCCTTGAGGTGCTGGAGGCGCGCGTACCGTTTGAGCTTCTGCTCGCGAAGCCGCGCGAGTTCGAGGTCATCGGGGGCTTCGGGCGCCATTGTGTCCCTGGATTACGGCTACGGGCCTAAAAGACGCGCGTTTGAGTTTCTCCCGCGCTGCCCGCGCGCGCGAAATGTTCAAATCGCCTCCCTGAGGTCTGCGCCCGCTTGGGGGCGCGACGTACGGGGTCCTGCTGGCTGCGCGCCCTCACGGGCCTCCTCCTCGCGTCCGCCCTCTTCGTCCCGGGGGCGCTTGCGGAGCCCGCGCTCGACGCGCGGCTCGATTCCCTGCGGCAGCTTCGCCTCGACCTTTCCGGGACGACCCCCGCCGACGAATCGCCCTCCTGGCGCGCGGCGGTCGACGCCGACGAATCTCACGACGTCTCGGCCCAGGAGGTCGGGGCCTTCGTGAGCCTCCTCGAGGAGCTTGCCTCGCGGCCCGAGGTCGGCACGCTCGAGGCGTACAACCTCACGTGGGCGGCCGAGAACGCGAGCGGCGCGTCGGGCGCCACCCTCGACGGGCGCGCGAACCTGTCTGCCTTCGCGCTTGAGCGCGCCCCGGCCTTCCGCCTGAAGGCGAGGCTCGATTCCCTGAACGGGACGCTCGACCACGTCGCGCTGACGTTCACAAACCTGTCGGGGCCCGTGGGCTCCTCGAAGCCCATTGACGTTCTCCACACGGTTCGGTTTTCCTGGGGGGCCCCGCCTGCCGCCCAGACGGTCCACCGGGTGGAGGTCGAGGCGCCGCCGAGGCTCGCGTTCCACCTGCGCGTGGCGGGCGGCCTCGAGATCGTCGGGTTCGAGTCCCTCGTGCCGGCGACGCTGGCGCCCGACCGCTCGCAGGTGGACGGTGTGACCATCGAGTTCCCGGCGGTCGTGGTCGTGCGCGTCCGGGAGGTGGGGAACGCCGCGGTCGCGCTCGTCATCGGCGCGACCATCCTTCCAGCGGTCGGCGTCGCCTACGTGACCCTCAAGAGCGCGCGCAGGCTCAAAGTCGCGGAAAAACCCCTGCCCGTCGAGCCCAGGTACAAGTAGCGCCCTGCCCCCCGCAGGCGTACTCCCGCAAACCCTTTAGGGCAGGCCAGCCGCATAGGTAAGGGGATGGCGCGCGCTCGTGGTGCCCTGTGGGGCGTGGCGTTGGGCCTTATGCTGGCCGCGCAACCCTTGCTCCTCGCAAGCGCGCTTGCGGGCGCCGCGCCGCCCGCAGCCCCTCTCAGCGAGGCCGCGCTCTTCCGCGAGTGGCGCCACGAATCCGAGCGGCCAATCTCCGCGGAGTTCCTCGGAGAGCTCGAGCGGGCGGACCCCGCGGCCCTCGTCGAGGCCGTCGTCCAGTTCCGCGACCAGGCCCCCACGCCGGCGGACATGGGGAGGATGACTGCGCTCGGGCTCGAGGTTGTGCGCGCCTACACGGTCATCCCCGGCTATGCGATCCGAGGGCCGGCCGGCGCTCTCCTCGAGCTTGCGGCCTACCCCCGCCTCTTTTTTCTCGAGCCGAACCGGCCGCTCCTCCTCGACCAGGAGATCTCGACCTCCGTCATCAACGCCTCGCTCGTGTGGGAGAGCCAGGTCCGCGGCGCGCAGAACTTCCCCGGGGGAGTTGACGGGACGGGGGTCACCGTCGTGGTCGTCGACACGGGGATCGACGCCGGCCACCCGGACCTCGACTACGGGGCAAAGACGCTCATGAACCTCCAGGAAACGGTCCCCGGCGTCTGGTCGTCCTTCGAGAACACGGACACGGCGGTGGGGCACGGCACCCATGTCGCCGGCACGGTCGCGGGCAACGGCGAGGCGTCGGCGGGGGCAAGGCGCGGCGTCGCGCCCGGCGCGAACCTCATCGGGCTCACGGTGACTCTCGCGGACACCGCCGGGTACCTCGCGGCCCTCAATTGGATCTACGACAACTCGAGGCCTGGCAACAACCCCCACAACATCCGCACGTTCACGAACTCCTGGCATACGAGCGTCGGGGAATACGACCCGCAGTCCGCTCTCTCCCAGGCGATCGAGGCGACGGCCTTCGAGAACAACGTGATCTCGACTTGGAGCGCGGGCAATGACGGCCGGACGGACCCCAACGGCGCGACGGTGACGACCTCGCAGCAGGGCACGACGCCCGTGGCGATCGTAAACGCGGCCTATGTCCACAACGGCTCGGCGGTCGCGGACTTTTCCTCGAGGGGGAAGGTCGGGCTCGAGCAGACGTACCCCGACGTGGGGGCGCCGGGCGTCCTCATCTGGTCGACCTCCGCGCGCCGGACGGGGATCTCGGCGGGGACGTACTCGGGGGGCAACACGAACCCCTACTACCTCGCGATCTCCGGCACGTCGATGTCGACGCCGCACACCGCCGGCGCAACCGCGCTCCTCTGGCAGGCGGCCCCGTCGCTTCGCATCTCCGGCCGCCACGAGGACTACAACGGATCGGACGCCGAAGCGTGGGAGGGGAACCCGCTCACGCGAATCCACGAGGTCGAGTGGATCCTCGAGGCGACCGCGACGTACCTGCCGCCGGACCCAGCGCATGGCAACCCGGCGAACGACACGCAAGTCGGAATGGACGGCAAGCCCCACGACTACGTCCAGGGCTACGGGATCATCGAGATGCGGCGGGCCGTCGCGGTCGCGCTCGCCCTCGAGAAGCTGCGCCGGGACAACCCCGGGCGCGACGTGACGGTCGCCGACGCGCTGCGCGAGGAGCAGGGGGCGGCGTACTTCGAATTCACGAAGGGGAGCACGGACCGGCTCGTCGCGTCCTGGCAGGGCGAGTACGGGCGCTTCACGGATCTCCTGGGCGGCACCCTCTCGTCGGCGAACCAGACGAAGTTCCTCTACATCCCGCCGGGGGCGACCTCGCTGGAGTTCG
>DATEUP010000133.1:0-8677 GCA_035283065.1 Thermoplasmatota archaeon
CGAAGCGGCGGCCGCCGCCGAAAGGGCCGCCGCGAGGACGCCGACCTTCGAGCCGCCCCAAAAGAGCAGCCCGACGAGGACGGCGAAGGCGGCGAGCGCGACGAAAAGGCCCCCCAGCCCCTCCGAGGGCTGCGAGACAACGCCGGGGACTGTGAGCGCAGCGAGCAGGGCGGCGCCCGCAAGGACGGCCCCCTTCACCCAGGGGGCCACCCCGTACACCTTGGACATCTGCACGCCGACCCACGCGGGGTCGTCGAGGCCGGGGGCCACGCGCGCAAAGTCGCCGCCCTGCGCCTTCACCTGGGCGTCGATGCCCGTGAGGATCTCGCGGGCGACCGCGTCGCGGGTCGCGCCCTTCATGAGGCGCATCGCGCCGCGCAACCGCTTCTCGTACTCGCCCGCCGAGGCCGCCCGGCGGCCCGCCCCTTCGCCACCGCTCACGCGTTGCCCTCCTTCCTGCCCTGCCCCTTTGGCTCGATGACGGCCTCAAGTCCGCTTACCATCTGCTTCCACTGCGCCCGTGCCTCGCCAAGGGAGCGAACGCCCTCCGGCGTGATCGAGTAGTACTTGCGGGGGGCGCCGGCCTCCTTAAGCACCCACTCGGACACGAGGAGCCCCTGCTTCTCCATTCGGTGGAGCGCCGGGTAGAGCGTCCCCTCCTTGAGGTCGAGGTACCCGCCGGTCTTCCCCTTCAGCTCTTCGATGATCTCGAAGCCGTAGCGGCGGCCTTCCGAGAGAAGCGCGAGGATCCCCAGCTGGACCGTCCCCTTCTTGAGCTCCGCGGTCCAGGGCTTTTCCGGCATCGTAGGCGCTTCCGCGAAGTTCCCCCGGCGTCTTAAACGCGAGCGTGGTCCGGCGGGGGCAAACCCCCCCGCCGGGGCGCGCCTTTACGCTCCCTCTCCGTCGGGGGACCGGAGGTGCGTGAGCTCGCCGAGGGCCGCCGCCGCTTCCGCCTCAGAGGCGAACGTCAAGATGACGTCCTCCGGGTGCAGGATCCGGCGCGCCATCTCGGTGAGGCGGTAGTAGACCCACTTGCGGTTCCCTTCCACGCGCGCGATGAGCTGGGCCTCCTCGAGCCTCGAGAGCTCCTTGAAGGCCGTGCTCTTCGAGAGCGCGAGGCGCGAGGCGACCTCCGTGCCGGTCATGTTGCGCTCCTCAAGCGCGCGCAGGACGCGGATGCGCTCGGGGGACGCGAGGGCCGCAAAGACGCGAGGGGTGAGGACGACGCGCTTCCAGAGGACCACTCTAGCTTTCCCCCTTGGGGCCGCCATCCGCGGAAGGCAGGGTGTACCGCTGCTTCAGCGCCTCGAGGCGCCGGGCCTCGGCCACCGCGCGGGAACGCGCGGCCTTCGACGAGGTCTTTGCGGCGACGAAGAGCACGCCGAGCGCCGCGGCCGTCGCGAGGCCGACTTCGCCGACCAGCACGAGGGCGTTGATGAGCCCGGGCAGCTGCGACGACGCGTCGAGTTCGACCGACGCGGACTCGAGCTGGGGGTCGTGGTAGATCCGGTACCCGGCGGGGTAGATGAAGCCGCCGTGGAGCACGAAGCCGCGGTAAAGCGTGCCGTCGTACGACAGCGCGAACGCCGCGCCGCCAAGGACCTGGAAGCGCACGCGCGCGTGCTGCGGGTCGGTCGAGGACTCGTTGGCCCAAACGTCGGCGTCCGAGACCCAGACGAGCCGCCCGACGCGGTGCCAGTGGTCGCGGAGTCCCACGCTGTCGGCCGGGCGGAATTCCGCGACCGGCCGAGACACGGTGACCGTGGCGTTCGTGGAGTCGGCCGTCCCGCTCTCCGCGCCAATCTCCGCCTCGCCGGCCCGCGAGTTTGCAAGGGCCGACTCGGAGAGCCAGGGCGCAAGGCGCACGTCGATTGCGTTGAGGTAGAGCAGCACGGTGTGGAGCATGAGCTTCGAGCCCACGAACTCGCGGGGCGGCGCGAAGTCCCAGCCCACGATGTCGTGGTCGACCTTGAAGACCGCGCGCGTCGACCACCAGGAGCCCGAGACCGTGCCTGCGGGCGCAAGCGAGGTGAGGACGCGTCGCCCGTCCGTGCGGTCGACCGTGGCGTTGAAGTGCGGGATGTCCTCGGAGTGCATCCGCGTGCGCGACACGACCACGTGTACGGTGAACTCGACCTTGTCGAGGACGCGGCGACCGCCCAGCGTGAGCTCGAGGGGCTTGTACGGGACGTCCATCATTGAGAGCGCGAAGCTGATGTGGACCTCGCCCGCGGAGACCTCGACCATCTCGAAGTCCGTGAGGTTCCAGTCGCCGCGCAGGTCGACGCCCTTCACGAGGAACTCGGAGGCCGCGATGTCGAAGGGGTCTCGCGTCGAGGTGTTCGGCCGGAAGTTGAAGATCCCGTCGCCGTTTAGGTCGCGGAACTCGAAGGCCGCATCGAGGCGCTGCGCGATCAGCGTGCGCACGGGGATCGAGCGGTTCTCCGCGATGACCTTGCCCGAGTCCTCGTCGGTGACGGTCGCCGTGCCGAGCGACCGCGTGAAGACGGTGAAAAGGGTGACCGCCGCGTTGGGGTGGTCCTCGGAACCGTAGACTACGCCGAAGGCTTGGTCGCCGACGCGTACGACGAGGTAGTCGCCGCCGTCGAGCGAGGAGCGCGTGCCGTTTTCGACCTTGATCATGTCCATGAGGGGGCGAGGCGCCGTTTCGGCGGCGGCCGCGGTAAGGCTGAAAGCGAGGCTCCCTGCAAGGGTGAGTGCGGCAAGCAGCGCGGCAAGCCCCGCGCGCGGGCGTGTGCGTCCAATCGTGTTCGTTTGCATGTGTCCAGTCTCCGTTCTTGGGGGCAGCTCGTCAAGGCTATGGGCCTTTCAACACTGCTTACATAGCAACACTATGCTAGTCTTGTATTTAAGGATCTTGGCCCCGTCCTCAGACTAGGGAAAGGCGCCACCCAGACCGCCTGGCCTTTACCCCCCTTATAGCCAAAAACCCCATTCGAGGCCGTGAACACCGTCACCATCGAAGTCCGATGGCACCGAACGCTCTGGGCCGTTCAGCCGGAGAGCGCCCGCACCCTTTTGCTCGGCGAGGTCCCCCTCGGGCCGACCTTCGGGGACTCCGTCTCGAAGGCCGCATCGGAGGCGCGGCTCGCGCTCGCCGCGGAGGATTCGGCGACCGGCCTCGAGGTCGTGATTGCCTTCGACGGCTCGCTCCTTTGGCCGCCTCTCCATGCAAGCGCGAGGCAGGTCCTGCTTGCCCTTTCGCCCGAGGAGAAGGGAAAGGCGCAGCCCTACGACGATGAGGCGCGGGGCCGCCTTGTGCGCAGCCTAATCCCCGACGAGAACACGGTCCTGCTTGGCGACAAAGGCCCCTGGAACGAGCGCATCGCGCCGGTCGCCGCGCGCGCAAAGGCCCTCGAAGCCCGCGCCGTTGCCCTCGCGCTTCGAGGCGCACCCTCCCGTTCCTCGGACGAGCGCGAAGCCGAGCGCGCGCTTCGAGACGCGCTCCCGGGCGTCCCCGTCCTGCTCTCCTCGGACATCGGGCCCCTCTGGGGGACGGCGGAAAAGCCGCTCGAGAAAACTGCAGTGTCGGCCGCGATCCTGCCGCTTGTGCGCGAAGCGGCCGAGGGCGCGCGCGAGGGGCTCGGTCGGGCCGGCACGAAGGTCTGGTTCGCCTCGCTTGACGGAACCGCCGTCCCCTCGAGCCTCGCCGAGCGCCACCCCTATGCCGTCCTCCGGGGCCTCCCGATCCTCTCGCTCACGGGCGCGCTTGCCTACGCGCGCGAGCTGCCGGGGGAGGGCCCGATCGCGGCGGGGTCGATGCACGGCACGTCCACCGCGCTTGCAAGGCTTGCCGACCGCAAGGCCGGCGAGTCCTTCGATTCGGCGCTCATGGGCGCCCACATCGAGAGCATCGGCATCGGCGCGGAGAGCCGGATGTTCCTCGAGCGCGGGGCGCTCACCGTCGCCGACGACCGGGCCCCGGCCGGATCGTTGCCGGTCCGTGCGATTCTGGCGGCCGCCGGGCTTTCCGATGCGGAAGGCGCCGTCGACGCGGCAACGACGGTGGCCGGATGGCTCGGCGAAGCGCCTGAGGCCGCCGTCGGCAAGGCGATGGACGCGCTTGCCGGGAGGCTCGGCACGAGGCTGCGCCTTACGTTTGCGGGAGCAAAGACGGGAGTCTTCTCGGGACCCCTTGCCGGCGCACTCGCGGGTTTGGCAGGCTTGCGAGCAGGCCTCGACGAAGTGTTCCTCCCGCCCGCCTTCGGTGCCTGCGCCGCGCTTGTCGCGCGCAAAGCGCCGCGCGCCGCCCGCGGCGCCGAGACGCTGAGCCCCGCGCCTGGAGGGCTCACGGTCGAGCAGGCCCTGCGCGGGCTCGAAGGCCTCTTGCGGACCGGCGTTGCGGACCTCGAAGAGGGCGGGCTCCACCGCGACTCGCTGGCTGCCGTCGCCTGGATCGCCGGAAGCAAGGGGGCGCACGGGATCTTCCCCGTGCTCGACCCGGAGTCGATCATGAAAGGGGTCGAGGGGTTGCTTAAAGCGGCGCCTCTGGGCGGGCCTATCACCTTCGAGGTCGAGGTCTACCCCGCGGCCTTCGACCGGGAAATCCACGTCCCCGAGCTTGCCGCACCGCTCGCGGCGCCAGACACGCGGCAGGTGATCTTGCCGGGAGCCAAACAGGCGATCGAGCTGCGCGTCGTGCCCTCCGGGGCGCTTTCCGAGGAGGCGCCCACGCGCGGGCCCGCGCTGCTTGCGGACCCGACGGGGCTCATCCTCGTGCCGCAGAGGGCCGCCGCCACACCGGCGCCGGTGAGGGGGACGCGGATCGGGAAGGCGTAAGCCGCGCGTGGGCCGATCGTCCCGCTGCAACGCGTGCTACGATGACGGCCCTTGGCTGGGGCCTGCTTCAGCTTGGGGTCCCTGCGGCTGGCCACTCGATGGTGGGAGGGGGCGATCCATCGAGGCGGAAACTGGCGCGGCGAGTTCTCGCGCGGCGGAAGCCTCCATCTGGGCCTTCGATGCCATCGCGTCCATCGCCCCGTCGGCCTGCGCCTCCTCGATCAGCCGCCCGCGCAACGATTCGCGTCGCCCGCCATCAACAGAGTAAAGCGTGCGGCCCGCTTCGCGCCGTGTCTCCACCAGCCCTTTCTTCCGGACAAGCGTCCGCAGGTGGTACGCGATGTTCTTCTCGGTGACGTGGACATCGCGCGAATCGAGGAGCGTTGCGACCTGCCCGAAGGTCGCCTCTCGCCGCTCAACGATAATCTCTAGGATCTTCCGCTGCACCTGCGATAGGGGCGGGAGTGCCCCTGGGTCCACCCTGTAGCCTGGGGGATAGAACCGGGCTGATACGCCCTGGACCACGCGCCGGATTTCGCCACTGCGCTCGAGCACACGGAGGTGGTACGCCGAGGCGCCGCTCGAGAGCTGGAGTCGGTGCCCAATCTGGGAGAACGTCATGCCGGGGTGGTCGTCGACTAGTTGGAGGATCCGGCCGCGATTCACCTGGTTCCGCACCTCGTCGCGTCGCAAGCGCGTAAAAAGGGGCGCAAAAAGCGTTGCGGCGAGCGCCTCTCGTCCCCTGGAGTTCGACCACGAGACCGCGATGCCCACGAACACCAGCATGGTTAGCAGGGTGCCCATGGATCCGAAGGGGCGGGATGGGACTGGGGGCGTCGACTCCCTCCCCACAGGTGCTATGGCGATGGTCGAGACAACCTCTGAAGGCGGTCCCTCTCCGACGTCATTTACGGCCGCGACCGCGTAGAAATACGTCGAGCCGTTTGCCAATTGCGTGTCCGTGCCCGATGTGCCGCCAACCCTGTTGTTGATCGGGACCAGTTGGTCGGGATCTTCCCCACGATAGATCGTGTATTGCAGGAGGCCGAGGTTGAAGCTCCCGTTGGGCGCGCGCCAGTATAGGTCGACCCGCCCGAATTCCGATGTGACCCGTAGGTCGAATGGGGGCTCGGGCCACCTCCACAAAACCCATCGGCTCTGGTTGAGGTCGAAGACCCACGGGTTTCCCGACCCGAATAGGAGGATGCGGCCGTCCCGGCCCGTTGCGGCCATCACGCCATCCCAAGAGCGCGTGTAGGTCCCGTTGAGGTCCACGCGCGTCCACGCTGCCATCTCGACGTCGAAAGTCCAGGTGTCGTACAAGAAGGTCAGGAAGCTCGGGCCTGCTCCTGTGTCGTAGCGGTATTCGCCCCCTGCGAGGATGACCCGGTCAGAGGCGGCATCGTACACGAGCCCATGTCCAAACCGCGCGCGGGGATAGCCACTGAGGGCCACGCGCGTCCATTCCGAAGTCTGTGGTGCGTACAGCCATGTCTCGTTGGAACCGTTCCATGAGGCGCCCGTGCCGCCAATGCCACCAAACATGACGAGCCGGTCGGAGGCTTCGTCGTACGCGAGTTGGGGCCTTCGCAGGGCGGTGGGCATCGCGCTTGGCGTCTCCTCGCGCCAGTAATTCCCGTTGAAGTCGTAGGACCAGGTGTCGTTCAACTTGACGCCAGAGCCAAGCGGCGCAGTCCCGCCGAACAGGACGACGCGGTCCGTGCTCTCAACATAGGCCATCGCGTGGAACGCTCGAGCCGGCGGCTTCGCGGCGGGAGCCATCGACGTCCAGGTGTTGGAATCCATGTCGTAGGCCCACGTATCGTTGAAATCCCCCAACGCCGTCAAAGAGTCGTCACTTGATGATGCAAAGGCATCCCCGCCAAAGAGGATAATGCGATCCGATTCGGCGTCATAGGCCATGGCCGCTTTCATCCGTGCGGGAGGAGACACCAGGGGTTGCTTCAGCGTCCAGGTGGCGTTTTCGAGGTCGAAGATCCATGTTTCATTGCTCGAGGGGTACCCTGACGCGGTCAGATCCGCCAGGATTGTCCCGCCGAAGACGACCGTGCGGTCTGATCCCGCGTCGTAGGCCATGGCGGCGTAGCGCAGGTTTGGAGGGAGGACGATGGGGTTGGGGCGTTGCGAGGCGCCCGCGGGCTCCGCCCCCAGTACCGGAAGCGCTGCGGCTACCAACATTAGGGCAAGAACGAAGCGTGACGCGCGCGTTAGCTTGGGCAAACGCGTCTCCCCTCGGCTCCCCCGTGCTCGCCCGTAGGGCGAGGCGCGGTGCCACGGACACTTGCCCTTCGGTGGAGTATTAAGGAATGCGTCCCGGCGACTATCCTCATACATGTTCCCTGCGGTTGGTGTGGTCCTGCTGGTGGCAGGCGCGGGCTGCAAAAGGGGAGTTGGGGGCAACCCGTGCGGTCTCATCGGTTCGTGGGATCCGCCGCGTGGTCGAAGGCTAACGGAGCAAAGGGAGCGAGACCCCAAACGAGCAGGGCGGCCGCAGACGCCCAGCGTGGAGTCCAGCAGTGCTCTCGTCGCCCCCGGCGAACGCAAGGGCCTGCCGCGCGCTTTGCACGCCCCCCCAAAAGACAGCCAGCAGGCGGATCCGCCACCGCCTCCTTCTCGCATCGCGGCCCTCCGACGCAGTCGGGCCCGTGGCCGGGCTCTTACCGGTAGACGAGGACATGACGCGTGGAGCACACGGTCCCATCACCGTTGTAATCCGGGCGCTTGCCGGCGGCCCATTCAATTGCGGTCCAGTCTTGGCCAAGGGGCGAGCAATCCGTGCTCCCGGCGAAAGGATTGTCGCAGTAGATGGTCGTCACCTCGGTGTAGCCCGGCTTTCTCGGGCTCCCGATCTTCTCAACGTCCCATGTGCAGTTTTCGCCACCATTGCCGCCACCCCCTTGGGCCGCATCCACGGCCGGAAGCAGCGCCACGAGAACCATCAACCCCAAGGCGGAGATGGCAACCGTCCCGCGCCCAGGGCTTTCGCGTATTTCCTTCGCCTTGCAGCTCCCGACCAGCCATGTCATGCTTTTTTCACGCATCACGTATCCCTCACTCCGAATTTACTCGCCCGCCCACCGGCGCGGCGCAGGTGGAAGAATTGTCGTTTCCATGATAAGCAGTCTGGTTGCCCACCTAGTCTGGTACAAAAGTCCTTTCGCAAAGGGACTAGGCCTGCTGGGTCGGGCTTCGAGGTGTGCGATCGCCCCTCTTCGTGATGGGCGATGCGCGGCGAGCCCCCCAGGGTTTCGTCGTCTCGGGGGGGCCCGCCGCGTGGTCAAACGTCATCGCATCGGCGGCAGGTTGGAGCCGAGGTGGGCCGGCTGCTCTCGGATGGCGGCGTGGGAGACGCGGGTTCCGCTCGGCCTGCGCGGCGGAGGCCGCCTGCGACGGGTCTGGAATGCGCGCCAAATCAACGAAAGCAGTCGAAGCCGGATTCCCAAACGTCGTTGCACAACATGACCCCCGGACGGTTCCCCGTCGAACCGCTATTCATTGCCGGGGAAGTATTAGGCAATCCGGTTGCGTAGCCATCCTCCTATAAGCGGAATCTGGTTGACAGACTAGGCGTCGAAAGCGATCTGCCAGCTTAGGGAACTTTGCCCTTGTCAGCTATCGGACGCGGAAAAACGGAGTCATCAAGCGCGCGGGAATACTCGCCCGGTTCGTGGCGAGAGCCGCCGCCTAGGGCATCGTTCCACGCTCTCTCCCCCTAGCGAATTAACCGAACACCGCAAATAGGCGGATTGCCCGGACGCCGAACGCCTTAATAGCGCCCGGGCGAGGAATCGGCTTCGGAGTCGCGGCCGTGGTTCCATCCCGGAAAACCGCCGCGACGGGGGTGGACGGAGCGACA
>DATEUP010000134.1:0-16978 GCA_035283065.1 Thermoplasmatota archaeon
CGGCCCGGGCGATACGCGCGCGGCTCCAAGGCGCGGCGCGCCGCGCCGGCCGGCCGCGGGAGAAGGGGCCCGAGACCGACACCGAGAAGGCCCAGAGGCTGACCCTCGAAGTCGCCGATGCGCTGCGGCGCCTCGAGACGACGCCCATGCCCATTGCCGAGGAGAAGCGGCTCGTCGAGCTCACGCGGCGCAAGAAGCGTGAGGCCGAGAAGATCGCGGGCGCCCTCGCGGCAAAGGCGGGGACGGCGCCCGCGGAGCCCGACGCCTTCCCCACGGACGCCGAGGAGCTCCGGAAGATGCTCGACGAGGCGATGGCGCAGGCCCAGCGGCTCCGGCAGGACGCCCAGTCGGCGCACGACGAGGCCGGCAAGCACTCGAGCGAGATCGACGGCCTCACGAAGGAGGCGGACCTCAAGCACGCGAAGGTCGAGGAGCACCGGGCGCGGGCGAACGAGTTCCACGAGAAGGCGATGAAGCTCCGCGAGCTCGTCATCGCCGAGCGCGCGAAGCGGAGAGCCGAGCACGACGAGGCCCAGGAGGCGATGCGCGACCAGGCGAGCCGCGTGAAGAGCGCGCTCTACGACGAGACGCGGATCGAGAAAGAAACGGACGACGCGGTTGCGGCCCTTCGCGCGAAGGGCAAGCTGAACCTCTAGGGGGCTCGCGAGCCGGTGAAAGCCGTCATCATGGCGGGCGGGAAGGGCACGCGCCTCAAGCCGCTCACGGACCACCTGCCAAAGCCCATGGTCCCCGTGGGGCCGCGCCGCTGCATCGACTACGTGATCCGCTCGCTTGCCGCCGCGGGCATCCACGAGATCATTGTCACGACGGGCTACCTCAGCGACCGCGTGATCCGGGGGATCGCCGACGGCGCCGCGCACGGCGTGAGCGTCGCCTACTCGTTCGAGGACGAGCCGCTCGGGACGGCGGGCGGCGTGAAGCATGTGGGCCCCTTCCTCGGGCGCGACACCTTTGTCGTTGCAAGCGGGGATGTCCTTGCCGACGTGAATATCCGGCGGCTCATCGAGGCGCACGACCTGAACCGAAAAGGCGGGGCGCTCGCCACGCTCGCGCTCACGAAAGTCGAGGACCCGACGCAGTACGGCATCGTGGGGCTCGGCCCCGACCGGCGCATCGAGCGCTTCAAGGAGAAGCCCCGGGCGAGCCAGGTGTTCTCGGACCTCGTGAACGCGGGGATCTACGTCCTCGAGCCCGAGGTCCTCGACGAGATCCCGCCAAGGCAGGCGTTCGACTTCTCGAAGGACTTATGGCCCGACCTCCTCGAGCGAGGCAGCCCGATCTTCGGCGAGATGATCGAGGGCTTCTGGATGGACGTGGGGCGCCCCGAGGACCTGATCCGCGCGAACATCATGATGATCGAACGCGAAGGGCGGCCCCACGCCGGGGGCGCGCGCGGGCGCCTCCTCGAGGGCAAGCGCGTGAAGGTCGACGCGACCGCCACGCTCGAGGGCTCCGTGATGCTCGGCGACTTCGTGAGGATCGCGGAAGGCGCGTGCGTGAAGGACGCGGCCGTCCACAGCGCGAGTTCGCTCGCGCAGAAGGCCGTCCTCGAGAGGGCGCTCGTCCTCGAGGACTGCGAGATCGGACCCGGTGCGCGGGTCGCCGACAGCGTGGTTGCCGCCGGGGCCTCCGTGGGCGCGGGCGCGGTCCTCGAGGGCTGCGTGGTCGGGGAGGGGCAAGCCGTCGGGGCGGGCGCCTCGCTCAAAGGCGCCCGGATCCCCGATGGATGAGCCGACCCGCCTCACGCGGAAAAGGTCATCCCCTCCCCTGCGGGTGCAAGGGCCCATGGGCTTCGAGTTGCGCCTCGAGCGCGCGGCTCCGCCCCTTTCGTCGGACGACCCGCGGGCCGTGGCTCTCGCGTTCTTGCGGAAGGTCGGCGTGGTCAGCGCGGGCTTCGACCCCTTGGGCGGCGGCTCGGGCGGGGAAGGCTCGGCACCCGTGCGAGGGCTCGTCGAGTGCCTCCTTTTGGAGCCCGGGCGCTCGTTTTCGGCCGCGGAGTTGGCGAAGGCGGTCGACGCGCCGGTAGGACAAGTCTACCGCGCTCTCCTCAAGTTCGAGTCGCTCGACTGGGTCGTTCAGGCCGACGAGGCCTCGAAGGGGTCGCTTCCCGGGAAGCGCTACCGCCTCCGGTTCGGGCGCCTCCAGGACGCCTGGCGCTTCACCGAGCTCGCCGCGGGCCTCGCGCTCGAGCGCTACGGGGGGCTCGCGAAGGCCCTCGAGGCGCGCGTGGCGCCCCACCGAGAAAAGCCCCCTGCAAGGCCGACGGTCCCCGTGACCGGGGACGCGGGCGGCGCCCGGGGCGACGCCTTTGTCATGCGGCTTGCCGACTACCCGCTGCCGCGCGACGGGCAACCAAAGGACCTCGCGGTCGCGTTCTTGCAGGCCGTCGGCGTCATCCCCGGACGCACGGGCGGGCGCAAGCCCACGGCGCTGCCCGTTTTCCGGGCGTTCTACTCGGCGTTCCTCATGGGCGGCGAGCGCTGGTGGTCGTTCGAGGAATTGCAGAAGCACGCAGGCTCGACACGGCCCACGCTACTCAAGCACATCCGCAGGCTCGAGTCCCTCGACCTCCTGGAGCGCGCGGCTTTCCCCGACGAGTTCGGTTTCCCGCGCAGGCACTGGCGCCTCAGGCACGGCTCGCTTGCGCGCGCCTTCGAATTCACCGACGCGCGGGCGAGGCTCGCGCTCGACTCGATGGCCCGCTGGGCCGAGCACCTAGACAAGCTCGTCGCCGGGGAGGGGGAACAGCCCCGCAAGGCTGGGGCGAAGTCCAAGTGACGCGGGGCTTCCATCATGCTCAATATATAGCCACGGCGCGAAGTTCGGCCCCGGGGGAGAGCCTGGCCAACCACGACCCCGAACTCACGCTCACGAAGGGCTCGAAGTACCGTGTGGAGAGCCTCGAGTCGCGCGAGAAGACCATCGTGAGCCACGGCGAGTTCCTCGGCTTCACCATGATGGGCAACATCGACGGGATTGCGCTGCGGCTCGACAAGTCGCACGCGGACATGGCCGGGAAGGTGCGGATCATCCCGAGCCACATGGTCGTCTCGCTCGATGTCATCGAGGCGAAGAAGGAAGAGCCCGAGAAAGAGAAGAAGACGAGCGACCCGCACTTCTACCAGTGATGGGGCCCCTCGCAACCCCCTGGGCCCTTTAGAGCAGGTGCCAATTCAGGATGAGCCCGATAAAGAGCAGCGAGAGCGTGTTGATCACCTTGATGAGCGAGTTGATCGCGGGCCCCGCCGTGTCCTTGTAGGGGTCGCCGACGGTGTCGCCCACGACGGCCGCCTTGTGCGCCATCGAGCCCTTGCCGCCGTGCGCGCCCGACTCGATGAGTTTCTTCGCGTTGTCCCACGCCCCGCCGCCCACGGCCATGGAGATCGCCACGAGGAGTCCCGAGATGATGACGCCGATGAGCAGGCCGCCAAGCGCCAAGGGGCCGAGGATGAAGCCGGTCGCAAGGGGCGCGGCCACGGAGATGAGCGCGGGGACCGCCATCTCCTTCTGCGCGGCCTTCGTGACGATGTCCACGCACTTGGCGTAGTCGGGCTTCGCCGTGCGCTCCATGATGCCGGGGATCTCCTTGAACTGGCGCCGGACCTCGTTCACTACGGCGAAAGCCGCGCGGCCGACCGCGTTCATCAGGAAGGACGCGAAGAGGAACGGCAGGAGGCCCCCAAGGAGGAGCCCGACGAGGACGAGGGGGTTGCTGATGTCGAACACGAGGGGCACGCCGCCCACGCGCGCGTTCTGGGTGAAGTCCGAAAAGAGCACGAGGGCGGCAAGGCCGGCCGATCCGATCGCATAGCCTTTCGTCACGGCCTTCGTCGTGTTCCCGACGGCATCGAGCTCGTCCGTGTGCTTGCGTACATCCTTCGCAAGCCCCGACATCTCGGCGATTCCGCCCGCGTTGTCCGTGATCGGCCCGTAGGTGTCGAGGGTCACGATCATCCCCGCCGTCGAGAGCATCGAAACGGCGGCGATCGCGATTCCGTAGATGCCAAGCACGGGGTCGGCCGTCGCAAAGGCAAAGAGCCCGATGGAGTAGGACGCGAGGATCCCGATGCAGATCACGAGCAGGGGGATCGCCGTCGACTGGAGGCCGACCGCAATTCCCGCGATGATGTTCGTCGCGGGGCCTGTCTCCGAGGCCTTGGCGATGTCCTTCACGGGCTTGAAGCGCGTGGCCGTGTAGTACTCCGTCACGACAATGAGCGAGACCGTTACGAACATCCCGACGCCGGCCGACGCAAGGAGCGCAGGCGGGATGACTGGGAGCATCTGGAGCGTGACGGCGACGAAGCCGACGATCGACACGCCCGCGGCGACCGCGACGCCGAGGTAGAGGCCGTTCATGATGTTCCCGCTTTTGGGCAGGCGCACGGCGAAAGTGCCCACCACCGAGGCGAGCACCGCAAGGAACGCGAGGATGAGGGGGAAAACGATCCCGGTCTCGCCGAGGGCGGCGTAGACGGGCGGAAGAGCGCCAACGAGCATGCCGGCCACGAGGGTGACGACATAGGTCTCGAAGAGGTCAGCCCCCATCCCCGCGCAGTCTCCGACATTGTCGCCGACGGCGTCGGCGATTGTGGCCGGGTTGCGGGGGTCGTCCTCGGGGATGCCCGCCTCGAGTTTGCCCACGAGGTCGCCGCCCACGTCGGCGGCCTTCGTGTAGATCCCGCCTCCCACGCGCGCGAAAAGGGAGATGAGCGATGCGCCGAACGCGTAGCCGATGAGCGGCGCGGGGTTTCCGGGGCCCACGTAGGGCGCGTTGTACGCAAGGTAAAACGCGGAGACCCCAGCAAGGCCGAGGCCCACCACGGCGAGCCCCGAGACGGCGCCCCCGCGCGCGGCGACCCGCAGCGCAGCGTCAAGGCTCTTTTCGGCGGCCGCGGCCGTCCGGATGTTCGCCCGCACGGAGACGTTCATCCCGATGAAGCCTGCAAGGCCCGACATGAACGCGCCCGCGACAAAGCCGAGCGAGATTCGCGGGCCATCGGGCAGGGCGACGGCGAGGACCACGGCAATCACGGCGCCAAAGACCGCGACGACGCGGTACTGGCGCTTGAGGTAGGCCATCGACGCTTCGCGGATCGCCTGCGCGATCTCGCGCATCGCGTCCGTGCCCGTGGGAAGCCGCCGGATGAGCTGGAAGTAGAACCCGGCAAACGCGATGGCAACGAGGCCGCCGACGATGCCAAGGAGCGTGCCCAATTGGAAGATGTCCGCGTCCGCCATAGGGAAAGGCCCTCCACAGGGGGGCGTGTTGGCGCGGAAAACCGCGAGGTTTACTTAACGCTTTTGACCGCCGCGGTCGGCGCAGGGCCCGGCCCCTCCAAGGCGGCGAGCCGCTCCCGCAGTCGGGCGAGGCGCTCGTCCATCGAGGCTACGTGCGTGCCTTCCCAGTAGAACCGCCTGCAGTCCGGGCATCGCCAGATCTCCTTGCGCTCCTCGGCGACGCGCGGGGGCAGGCTGCTTGCGGCGAGGTCCTCCGGGCCGGCACGGACGAGGAGCGCGTTGCAGATCGAGCAGCGCGTCATGGGCGGGTGCCCCGGCGGGACGAGCGCGAGCAGGGCGTGCACGGTGAAGAGTTCGTCGTCGATGCCGCCCGGCGGGATGTAGATCGCGTGCGGCGACCTACGGGCGACCCGCCGGTCGCGCGTGAGGAGGATGCGCCGCTGCGCCCGCGCAAGCTCGACGAGCCGCTCGTCGGCGACGTCCCGCTCGTAGAAGCAGTCGTGGCCGAGGAGTCGCAGCCACTTCGCGAGCGTCCCCAGCATCGCGTCGGCGGCAAATCGGGGCGGGTCGGCCGTGGCGGTTCCCCCCGGGTTCAGCGGGCGTCCCCAAACCGGTAGTGGAGAAGCAGGCCCCCTTCGAGCCGCTGCGCGGAGACGAAGCGCGCGCGCACCGCCTCCTCAAGGGTCGAAGCGCCCTCCCCGTCGGCAAGGGTCGGCGCGTCCCGCCCGCCAAGGACCAAGTCGGCCACAAAGACGAAGAGCTCGTCGGCCAGCCGTGCAGCCAGGAACGAATGGATCACTTCACCGCCCCCTTCGACGAGGAGCCTTGCCACCCCCCTGCGGCCGAGTTCGTCAAGCAGCGCGCCCAAGTCCACTCGCCCGCGCCCGAGGCGCAGCACTTCAGCGTTTGGGAAGGTTGCGCTCGACGGTTCGGCTGTGACGATGAGTGTGGGGGCGCGCCCATCGAGGACGCGGGCAGTGGGCGGGGTCCGGCCCTTGGAGTCGAGCACAATGCGCAGGGGCCGCTTCCCGCTCCCCAGGGGCGCAAGCAGGCCCGGGTCGTCGGCCAGGACGGTGCCGACCCCCACGAGGATCGCGTCGGCGCCGGCCCGCAGCGCTCTCAGGCGCTCGAGGTCTTCGCTTGATGAGAGCCGAGTCTGGCGGCGCAGGCGCACGGCAATCTTGCCGTCGATGGACGCCGCGCAGTTCACCGTGACCGTGGGGCGCACGCCGTCGGATCGCAGGCGGCGCGATAAAAGCCTCCGTGGGATTTGCCCCGCCCGCCGGCGTGGCCAGGGCCCTTCCGCCAACCCTTATATCGGCCGCCCGGGATTGCCGCGCGGAACACGAATGAGCACAGGCGCCGATGTCCGCATCTACGAACTCAAGAAGACGAACCTCAAGGGCGCCACCGTCATCGACGGCTTCCCGTCCATCGGGCTCGTGAGCTCGATCACGGCGAACTACCTCGTGAACGCGCTCCACCTCCAGCAGATCGGGACCATGGAGTCGGACCACTTCCCCGCGATCTCGCTCATCCGCAAGGGCGAGCCGCTCTCGACCGTGCGGATTTACGCGAGCGAGCGCGTCGTCGGAGTCGACGACGAGACGGACCAGATCGTCGTGTTCCTCTCGGAGTTCCAGCCGCCCCCCAACCTCATCCGCCCGATCTCCGCCACGCTCCTCGACTGGGTGGCCGAGCAGCGCTGCAAGGCGATGATCTCCCCCGAGGGGCTCGTGATCGAGCGCGAGGGCGAAGAGCCGAACCCGGAAGTTCCCGAGGGCGCGCGCGCCGACGAGAGCATCGATGTCTACGGCGTGGGCTCCACGCGCAAAGCGAACAAGTGGCTCGCGGAGCACAACATCAAGCTCTTCGAGGAGGGGGTCATCACCGGCGTGGCCGGCGTGCTCCTCAATGAAGGCGCCCGCCGCGACTTCGACGTGATCACGATCCTCGCGGAGGCCCACAGCAACTACCCGGACGCGCGCGCTGCGGCCAAGGTCATCGAGATCATCGACAAGCTCGTGCTCAACATCGACCTGTCGGCCGAGCCCCTCTACCGGGAGGCCGAGGAAATCGAGCGGCAGATCAAGTCGATCCACCGGCAGGCGCGCGGGGCCAAAGGCGGCAAGCGGGCCCCCGCTCCCCAGATGTTCGGGTAAGGCGGGCGCGATTTCTATTTCCCACTCTAGATGCAACTTGGAGGCGACCCCAGCTTTGGGATTTTTGCGCGAGCCAGCTAGTCAGAAATTGAGCGCCACTCGTTAGGTATCCTTATAAAGGGCAAGCGGAATGCCGCGCAAGAGGTTTGAGCTTTGTCGCTCCCCCGACTGGCTTTAAGATTGACGTCGACCGCCGCCGCCTTCACGGTCCTGCTTGCCGGGGTCCTGGTGGCTTCCTCGCCCGCGAGCGCCGCGGCGACCTACACGTTCTACGCCTCGGGCTCCGCGGTGGGCACGACCGCCCCGGGGGTCGCCAAGGACTACACCCTCAACCTCACGAACCTCAACGCGTCCTCCTCGATCTCCTTCAACCTCGCTATCGCTGCAAGCCCGGTCGGGTGGACGGCCCAGCTCTCCCAGACGAGCCTCACCGTGGCCGCCTCGTCGACCCAGCAGGTCACGCTCACGGTGCGCCCGCCCTCGACGGCCCTTGCCGACTCCGTGGGCCAGTACGTGAATGTCACCGCGACCCCTGACGACAATACCACGGCCCAGACGGTGGCCACGACCACCCGCGTTACCGAGGTCTTCGGCGTGGCCGTGACTCTGATCCCGCAGGGCGGGACCTCCGGCGACCCCGGCCAGAACATCACGTGGCTGGGGTACATCCAGAACACGGGCAACAGCCCGCAGACGTACACCGTGAACGTGAACAACACCTCGTTCACCTCGACGAACCTGACGACGAACCTCGTGACCGTGTCGCCGGGCGACACGCGCGTCGTGCAGGTGACGGTCAACATCAGCGCGACGGCCCCCGTGGGGGTGCTCTACTCGCGGATCACCGCGACCTCGAACGCGAACTCGAGCGTGACGGACTCCGAGGAGTTTGCCGCCACCGTGAACGCGAAACGCGCGGTGGGGCTCTTCGGGCTCACGCCGGACGACCTCAGGGCCTCCACGGAGTCGGAATCGGCGGTCACGCTGCGCAACATCATCGTCGAGAACCGGGGCAACGTGGCCGACGCCTACACGCTCCTCGGGACGGCGAACGCGAGCCGCCACGGCGAATGGGTCTCGTTCCCCTCGAGCACCCTCGCCCTGCCGGCTTTCACCCAGAGGTACCTGAACGTGACGGTGACCGTGCCCGCCGCGGTCACGCAGACGGGCGACTACACCGTCGAGTTCCGGATCATCTCGGACAACTCGACGGCGGTCATCGCGTTCCTCAACCTGACGATCACGATTACGGCGAAGCACGACCTGTCGCTCGTGTACGAGAGCCTCGTCGCCCGGCAGTCGGGGGAGCCCGGTACGGTGGTCGCCTTTCCCGTGAACGTCTCGAACCCCGGCGCCTTCGACGAGCGCGTGGACCTCAGCTACGTGGGAGCAAACAGCGGGTGGGTCGCGATCTCCGCGACACCCTTTACCCTCGCGCCGGGCGCCTACAGGATCGTCTACTACAACTTCACGATCCCCGGCACGCAGGTGCCGACGAGCTTCGCCTTCCAGGCGGCGGGCACGATCAACTGGTCGGCGCCCTACCGCAACCGCACGGTCGACCTCACGCTCGAGGTGAGCCAGGTCTTCGACGTGATCGCGACCTCGTCGGTGGGCGCGCTTGCCGGAAACCCCGGCTCGTCCGTGACCTTCACGGTCACCGTGCGCAACAATGGGACCGGCCTTGACAATTTCACGGTCGCCGCGACAAACACGACTCAGGCGGGGCTCGTCACGCTCTCCTCGTCGACGCTCTCGCTTGCAACGGGCGGGACGGGGAACGTGACCGTGACGGTCGCGGTCACCTCGCTTCCGGCGCCCGCGGCGGGCGTCTACTACTACGGGGTAACGGTGAGGTCGTCAGGGAACGCCTCGCGCCTGTCGACCGTAACCCTCGCGCTCACGGTCAACCAGACCTTCGCGCTCCAGGCCACCGTAACGCCCTCCTACCAGGCGGCGGACCCGGGCGCCACGGCCTCGTACACGGTCTCGGTCACGAACAACGGGAACGGGCCCGACGGCGTGACCCTGCAAAAAGCCGGCCTCAACCAGTCTTGGGTGACCTTCCCGACCGGCAACGGCACGGTCGCGGCCGGCGCGCGTCGCAATTTCACCGTCCAGGTCACGACGCCCTCCTGGGCTCCGGAAGGCGCGACCCTCCTCCAAGTAACCGCGGTCTCCGACGGCGACGGCAACGCCACGGCTCTCTCCTCTTTCACGCTCTTCCTGAACCCCCGCCGGTCGCTTGCCCTCGAGCTTAGCGCCACGGACCTGCCGAACTCCCACCGGAACGGCGCGTACTCGATCGCGGTCACCGTGCGGAACAGCGGGAACCTGGCCGACACCTACGCGCTTTCGATCTCGGGGGCCGACGCGAACTGGGCCACCCTGCCCTTCGCGAACGTGACGCTCGCGCCCAACGAGAACCTGACGTTCACGCTGCCCATTGCGCTGCCCGCGGACCCGTCGAACGGGGCCCACGCGTTCACCGTGCGGGCGACCTCGCTTGCAAACACGAGCCTCGAGGCCGCCGCGACCTTCACGGTCACGGTAAACGACATCCTGCGGCCGGAGGTCCGCCTCACGACGACGTCGTACTTCGCCCAGCCCTCGGCCAACGTGAACATCGCCTTCATCGTCCGCAACAACGGCACGATCCCCGACACGATCACGCTCACGGCCACGGCGCACTTCCCGGTGCTCCAAGGTTTCTCACAGAATTACACGCTCAACGCGCTCGCCTCGGCTTCGGGCACGTTCGTCGTTCAGGCAAGCTACCCCTACTCGGGCGTCTACCTCGTCGACTTCCGCGCGGTGTCCCTCACGAACTCCTCCTTCGAGGGCTGGGCGTTTGCCAACATCACCCTGGAAGTCACGCGCGCGGTCGACCTTTCGGCCGTCGGGCAGCAGGACACGACCTCGGGCGGCCCCGGCGACACGCGCAGCTTCACGCTCACGGTCCAGAACCGCGGGAACATCACGGACACCTATGCGATGGTCGACCAGACGCACCCCTCCGGCTGGACGGTCACCTTTTCGCAGGACAACTTCACCTTGACCCCGGGCGCTTCAACAAACGTCTCCGTCTCGCTCCAAGCGCCGCCCACGCTCCTCGAGTCGCTCACGGGCTACGCGTTCGGCATTGAGGTGCGGTCGCAGACCGTGCCGGCAATCGGCGCGGCGCTCACGCTGCGTTTCCAGGTGTCCTTCGACCAGTCCCTCACGCCGACGCTCCAGGACAAGGCGCTCCTGCCGGGCTCGATGGAGACCTTCACGGTCGTCGTGAAGAACGAGGGCACGGCCGCCGACCAGTTCCTGCTCTCGCCGACGGGCCAGGTCGCTTCGTGGGTGTCTGTCGACCAGCCGGTCCTTGACCTTGCGGCCAACGCGTCGGCGACCGTCACGCTGACGGTCTTTGTGCCCATCGGCACCCATGACGGCGTGAAGGGCTTCTCGCTCCAGTCGGACAGCGGTGCCACCGCGGAGTTCAAGGCTGTGGCCTTCACCGTCACCGTGCTGAAGGTCTACGCCTTCGCGGTCTCGGCCCCCACGACGCCCGTCCTCGTGTCCCCCGGCCAGACCGCCTCGTTCCTCTTCAGCGTGATCAACACGGGCAACACGAACGACAGCTACAGCTTCGTGGCTACGCCCCAGCAGTTCGTCTCGTTCCAACCTGCGGGCGGCACGATCGACGCGCTCCAAGTGCTCAATGTCACGGTCCTCATCACGCCATCGGCAAACGCCTCGGCCGGGCCGATGCCCGTGTCGATCACGGTGTACGGCAGCGCCGGCAACACGCAGGTCGTCACGGTGAGCACGACCGTGCGCCAGGTCTACAACGTGACGGCCGCGGGCTTGCCCGGCGGGACCTTCACGGGGGCAGGCGCGCCGGGCGGCGAGGTCCAGTTCTCGTTCAACATCACGAACCGCGGCAACGGCGATGACGTCTTGAACTGGACGCTCTCGGGTGAGGCTGCGCCCTGGGCGCTGCAGGGCGCGGGCAGCCTGAGCCTTGCCTCGGGCCGCGTTGCGATTGTGAACGTCATCCTGCGGATCCCCACCGACCCGCTCCTTGCGCTCGCAGGCCCGCGCACGCTCAATGTGACAGTAGTCTCCCAGGGCGGCGGCGCGGCCGTGAGGGCGGCCATCGCCGGGTCCCTCGAAGTGAGCCAGGCGGCGGGCTTCACGTTCTCCCTCGACCCTGAAACCCTCGTGACTTCGAACGTGACCTCGCACGACCTTGCCGACCAGAGGCCCGTTGAGCTCACGGTGTTCGTGCGCAACACGGGGAACCGGGCGGAGACCGTCACGATCTCCCGGACGCCGATCGCAGGTTGGACGGTCGCGATCCTCATCGGCGGATCGCCGGGGTCGCAGCTCACGCTTGCGCCCGGGGAGCAGAAGAGCGCGGTCGTGCGAATCGCGACCTTCCCCGCGGGTGCGCAGGACGACACGCTGCGGGTCTCGGCCCGCTCGGTGGACGGTGCGGCGCCCACGGCGGACCTGTCGGTCCGCGTCGAGTTCCTCCAAGCGGACGTCCGGGTCGACCCCCCGCAGCTTGCGATCACCGCGACGTCCGTGGCGATCGGCGGGAGCGTGTCCGTGACCTTCACGGTGAAGAACTTCGGGACGGGCACGGCCACGGGCGTGCAGGTCGAACTCGTCATCGACGGCCAGCAGCACGTCGACCAAAAGACACTCTCGCCCATCGCGCCGGGCGGCTCCACGGAGGTTTCCCTCACCTGGTCTGTCGACTCGTCCTATGCGGGCAGGACCCACACGATCGGGGTCGAAATCGTCGGCGGCAATGCCTACCAAGCGACAGAGGGCGTAACCGTGGGCGCCAAGGCGCAGGAAGGGCTCCTTGCAAAGATCACGGGAGACCAGACGACCCAACTCGTGCTCATCCTCGGGCTCGTCGTCGGCCTCGTGATCGGCCTGGCCGCGCGGGGCGCAGGCCGGAGGAAGCCCGCGCCCGCGTTCCCGATGCCGCAGGGGCCCCGGGCGCCCCCGCCGGGCTCCCCGGAGTCGGCGCTTGCCGGGCTCGAGGCCCTTGAGGCCGAGGGCACGGGGGGCGCGCCCCCGGCGCCTCCGGGCGCCGAGGGGCCTGGGGTCGAGCACAAGATCGTCTGCCCGAACTGCGGCACCGAGCAGTGGATCCGCGGCGCGGAAGGCGAGTGCACGTCGTGCGGCGTCGTGATCGAAGTGAGCGAAGAAGAGGAGTCCCCGCCTGCGCCTGAGGGCGGCCAAGGCGTCTGACGCCCGGCGAGGGGCCTTCGTTTGAGGGCGTCGGCCAGGGTGCGCGGGAGAGGGTCTCGTGCGGTTCGCGGCCTTTGCCGAGGCGCTTGACAGGGCCGACGCCACGGCCTCGAGGGTCGAGACCGCGCAGATCCTCGGCGACTTGCTGAAGGTACTCGAGGGCGACGACCTCGCCTTCGCCGTGAACTTCCTGCTTGGCCAGCTGGGGCCCGCCTACGAGTCCAACCCCGTCGGCATTGGCGACAAGAACGTCGTGAAGGCCCTTGCGGCGCTCACGCAGTCGAGCGAAAAGGACGTGGGTGCGCAGATGCGCGCCGTCGGCGACCTCGGCGAGCTCGCGGCGAAGGCCGTGGAGGGCGGGCGCCAGAAGACGCTTTTTGCCGAGCCGCTCGACCTTGCTCGCGTGCGCGAACAGCTCACCCTGATCTCCGCGTCAGGCGGCAAGGGGTCGGCCGACCGGAAGCTCAAGGTCCTTCAGGAGCTCCTGGCCTCGGCCTCGCCGCCGGAGGCGAAGTACCTCGTCCGGTTCCTCATCGGGCGGATGCGTGTGGGCATCGGCGAGGGGACGATCATCGAGGCGCTTGCACACGCGCACGGGGACCGGAAGCGCAAGGCCGAGGTCGAGTCCGCGTTCAACCGCCACCCCGACCTTGCGCTCGTGGCGCAGAAAATGGCGGGCGGGGGGTTTCCCGCGCTTGCAGACGTGCGCGTCCAGCCGCTCATCCCGCTGCGGCCCATGCTCGCCGAGCGCCTCAAGTCCGTCGAGGAGGTACTCGTAAAGCTCGGCGGGCGCGCGGCCTTCGACTACAAGTACGACGGCCTCCGGATGCAAGTGCACGTCCAAGGGGCCGACGTCAAGATCTTCAGCCGCAACCTCGAGCCGTACACGGACCAATTCCCCGATGTCGTGGCGCTTGTGAAGGCCAGTTCGCGGGCCCACGCGTTCATCGTCGAGGGCGAGGGGGTGACCGTCGACCCCGAGACGGGGGAGATCCGGCCCTTCCAAGAGGCCTCGCGCCGGAGGGGGCGCAAGTACGACCTCACGGCGAAGGCCGAGGAGCTCCCTTTCGCGCTCTTCCTCTTCGACTGCATGTTTGTCGACGGCGCCGACCTCACGGGGCGCCCCTACGCCGAGCGCCGCGAGGCAATCCGCCGGGCCGTGCGCGAGGGCGAGCAACTGCGCCTTTCGACGATGCGGGTGGTCGAGAGCCCCGCGCAGGGCGAGGCCTTCTTCCTCGAGGCGCTCGCGGACGGCTGCGAGGGGATCATCGCGAAGTCGCTTTCCGACGACAGCGCCTACCGCGCGGGCGCGCGCGGCTGGGCGTGGATCAAGTTCAAGCGCGACTACTCGGCCGTGCTTGGCGACACCGTGGACCTGGTGGTCGTTGGGGCCTTTGCCGGGAAGGGCCGGCGGGCCGGCCACTATGGCTCCCTCCTGATGGCCGCAAGGGACGGGGAGACCGGGGGGCTCGTTTCACTTTGCAAGCTCGCCTCCGGGTTCGACGACGCCCAGCTTGCGGAATTCGACGCGCGCCTCATGCCCTCGGCGCGCACGGAGAAGCCGCAGGGCGTGGAATCGGGGCTCGTCCCGGACGTGTGGCTGGAACCCAAGGTCGTGATGGAGGTGCGCGGCGCCGAGCTCACCCTCTCGCCGGTCCACCGGGCCGCGTGGGGGCAGGTCAAGCCCGGCGCGGGGCTCGCGATGCGTTTCCCGCGCTTCGAGAGGTACCGGGACGACAAGGCGCCGGGGGACGCAACGACTGTCGAGGAGCTCCTCGAGATGTACAAGATGCAGTACGGGCAGGCGAAACGCGAGGCCTAATCACGCGCGCCGGGCGCCTGCCGGCTACTCCGCGAGATCCACGGCCGCACCGCGCTCGGGCAAGGCCGTGCCCGCGGATGGGACCGCCAAGACTTTGTCGCCAAGGGAAACGCGCATCCCGTCTTTGGCCGCGACCGTGCGGACGCCGGACTGCGCCTCGATCCACAGGGCCTCCTCGTCGGGCCCGGCGCGGACCATCTTGAGCCCCAGGTGGTTGAGCAGCGCGACCTCGGGCCGCAGCGCCTTGAGGAGCGCGACGATGTCTTCGGAGCACAGGTGCCAGTCGATGCGCGACTTGCGCGGCCGGGTCGCCGGCAGGACGAGGACGCGCGAGCCGCGGTGGGCGCGGATGACCTCGTCCTCGAGTGACGTGTCGGCAAGGTAGCCGATGACGCCCTCCGCCGTGGTGAAGCGGAACCCCACGGTCGTGGAGTCCGAGTGGCGGGAGGGTGTGGCGCGCACGGTGAGGGCCCCGACTTTGAAGTTGTCGCCGGGGGCGACCGCGAAGAACTCCTCGGGGCGCTCCTTGTGGTAGCGCGAGAAGACCGCGTCGTGGGTGTCGCTGCCCTCGATCACGCTCTTCGAGCCGACGACCGTGCCGCGCTTCACGGTCCCTCCCTTCGTCATCGCCTCGACGGCGACTTCGGCTTCCGCGTAGTGGTCGGGGTGCGCGTGCGTGACGAGCACCGCCCGCGTGAGCGTGGGGTCCTCGCCCTCCTGGCGGCAGCGCAGGAGGGCGCCGGGGCCCGGGTCGATGTGGACCCTCACGTCGGCCTCCAGGATGCAGCCGCCGGTCGAGCGCGCCTGGTAGATCGTGGTGAAACGGCCGCCGCCGGTGCCGAGGAATTTGAGGGAAACTGCGCCCAAGGGCGCGCGGATGGCCTTGGTGGGGATAAACGGTTGCGGGCCCGTCACGCGGCGCGCACGGGACCTGGCGCGCTCGAAGCGGCCTCGTCGACCAAGAGGCACGCCTGGCACACGCCGGAAAGCGAGGGCTCGCCGCACCGGGGGCAGGCGGCAAGGGGCGGCGCGCCCTCGCCGACAAGCGCCTCCAGCGCGCCGCGCAGGCGCTCGTGGGTCCGCAGGATCGCGTGGCGCGTGCCGGGCTGGGCGTCCTCGAGGGCCATAAGCATCTCCTTGATCGGGCCCCGGGCCGCTCGCCCCATGTGGGGGCACTGTTCGCTTGCGATCGGCAGGCCTTCGAGCATCGCGTAGAGGAAGACCTCCTTCTCGGGCACCCAACGGAGCGGGAGCACCCGGCGCACGAGCCCCGGCTTGGGGTCGGAGTGGGGCGCAAGCCGCGCGAGCTTGTTGAGGTCACCCCGGACAAACGACATCAGCACGGTCTGCGCAAGGTCGTCGAGGTTGTGGCCGGTCGCGAGGAAGTCCGCGCCCCACGCGCGCGCTTCGGCGTTCAGCGCGCGGCGGCGCAGGACGCCGCAGTAGCTGCACGGCGCTTTCGCCAGGTCGCGCGCGGCGATCTCGTCGACGCTGACCTCAACCTGGCCCCTCAGGTCCACGACGCGGTGCTCGACCCCGAGGCGGCGGCAGACCCCTTCGGCGGCGGCAAGGGACGGCGGCCGGTAGCCCGCAATCCCCTCGTCCACGGTGATCGCGAGGAGTTCCACATCGCGCCTTGCCCCCACGAGCTTCACGAGGAGCGTGAGCGCGCAAAGCGAGTCCTTCCCGCCGGAAAGGGCGACGGCAATCCGCCCGCCGCCCTTGAGCGGCGCCTGGGCATAGAACTCCCGGCGCACGCGCGCCTCGACGAAACGCCGGAAGCAGTCCGCGCAAAGGTGCGCTCCGCTGTAGCGGACAAAGGTGACCGCAGGACCACCGCAACTGCACCGGGCGCTCTGGCGCCCGCCCGCGCTCGCCTCCATCGGGGATCACCGGTTCGCAAGCCAGAGGGCAAAGGAGCCGAAGACGCGCCCCGAGTACGCCAGGCTCTCCGGTTTCACCCGCTCGATGTCGTCGAGGTACGTGTGGTACTCCCACGACCCACAGCCGAACGAGAAGAGCGCGGGCTTGCCGATCGCGGCAAAGACGGCCATGTCCGAGCCCATGCGCGAGGTGTCCGCCCAGTCCACATGGGGTGTGTACTTGCCGTACGCGGGCGTCTGGGCAAGCACCTTCGCCTGCGTGTCCTTGAGGGCGCCCAATGTCGAGTTGTCGTTCGTATAGAAGTTGATGTCGCTGCACCGGTCGATGTCCACGTGGTTCATGTCGAACTGGAGCATCGCGATCATCGAGGCGTTGACCTCCTCGATGTGGGCGTCGCGCCAGTCCGCCGACCCAAACAGGCCCTGCTCCTCGCCGGCAAAAGTGGCCAGGCGGATCGTGTACTTCGGCGAGAGGCCGGCCAGCTGGTAGGCCAGCTCAAGCACCGTCGAGGTCCCCACACCGTCGTCGACCGCGCCGTTGTTCACGTAGACGTTGTCCGAGTGGGCGCCGACAAGGACGAAGCGCGCGG
>DATEUP010000135.1:0-5080 GCA_035283065.1 Thermoplasmatota archaeon
GACGAGTTCGTTGCAGTTGTAGCAGTACTGCCGGCCGACATTCGCAAACAGGAGCCGCAGGTAGTCGTAGATCTCCGTGACCGTCCCGACGATCGAGCGCGGGTTGCGCGCGCCGGACTTCTGGTCGATCGAGATCGCCGGCGAGAGGCCTTCGATCGATTCGACATTGGGCTTCTGCATCTGCTCGAGGAACTGGCGCGCGTAGGCCGAGAGGGACTCGACGTAGCGCCTTTGCCCCTCCGCGTAGATCGTGTCGAAGGCGAGCGAGGACTTGCCGGACCCTGAGGGCCCGGTGATCACGGTGAGCGAGTTCCGGGGGATCACGACATCGATATTCTTGAGGTTGTGCTCGCGCGCGCCTCGGATCGTGATGTTCTCGAGCGCCACGTTTCCGCCTCCCCTCAGTTCGGTGCGATAAGGACGCCGCGCTTCTCGGCATCCTTCTTCAAGCCGGCGATTTCGTCCCGCAGCGTCGCGGCACGCTCGAACTCGAGGGCGGCCGCGGCCCTCTTCATCTCGTCCTCCAGAAGCTGGATGAGCGCGCCCACGTCCTCGTCGGCAAGCGCCTTGGCCGCCGCCTCGGCCTTGCCCCGGCCTTGGGCGATCTTGCGGTACGAGTCGAGCAGCGGGCTTCGCACGTGGCGCACGGCGGCGCTCACCGCCTCGATCCCGTGGACGCGGTTGTACTCGATCTGGCGCCGGCGGCGCTCCTGGGTCACGTCCACGACCTTGCGGATCGCGTCGGTCTCCTTGTCCGCGTACATGATCACGCGGCCCCGGATGTTGCGCGCCGCGCGCCCCACGGTCTGGAGGAGGGCGGTCTCGCCGCGCAGGAACCCCTCGCGGTCGGCGTCGAGGATCCCGATGAACCCGACGATCGGCAGGTCGAGGCCCTCGCGCAGGAGGTTGATCCCCACGATCACGTCGAAGACGTCGTTCTTGAGGCCCTCGATCACGTCGATCCGCTCGAGCGTCTCGATGTCGCTGTGGAGGTACTGCACGCGGACTTCGAGGTCCTTCAGGTAGTCCGTGAGGTCCTCGGCCATCTTCTTGGTGAGGGTGGTGACGAGGACCTTGTCGCCCTGGGCCACGGTCTTGCGGATTTCCCCGATCAGGTCGTCCACCTGGTTCTTGCGCGGGCGCACCTCGATCAGCGGGTCGACAACCCCGGTGGGCCGCACGATCTGCTCGACGACGAGCGCGCTGTCCTGGATCTCGAAGGGCGCGGGGGTCGCCGAGACATAGAGAACCTGCCTGATCTTCTTCGAGAACTCGGGGAACCTGAGCGGCCGGTTGTCGAGCGCGGAGGGCAGGCGGAAGCCGTACTCGACGAGCGTTTCCTTCCGGGTCCGGTCGCCCTCGTACATCCCCCGCACCTGGGGGACGGTCACGTGGGACTCGTCGATGATCATGAGAAAGTCCTGCGGGAAGAAGTCGATGAGCGTGTGGGGCGGCGACCCGGAAGGGCGCCCCTCAATGGGCCTCGAGTAGTTCTCGATGCCCTGGCAGTACCCCTGGACCTGGAGCATCTCGAGGTCGAATTCCGTGCGCTGGCGCAGCCGCTGGGCCTCGACGAGTTTGTCGTCGCGCTCGAAGGCCGCGACGCGCGCCTCCATCTCCTCGCGGATGCGCCGGATCCCCTTCTTGAGCTTGTCCTCGGTGGTCACGTACTGCTTCGCCGGGTAGACGAGGACGGTGGGGAGCTTCTCCAGCAGGTCGAGCGTGACCTGGTGGTGCACCGAGAGCCGGTCAATCCGGTCGCCGTCGTACTCGACCCGCAGGACCTCCCTCTGGCCCGGAAGCACGACGTCAAGGACCTCGCCGCGCACGCGGAACGTCCCGTCGGTGGGCTGGAAGTCGTTGCGCGTGTAGTACATCTCGACGAGCTTGCGGACGAGTTCTTCGCGCGGCATCTCGTCGCCCGTGGTGAGCTGGATGCACCCCTCGCGGAAGTCCGCGGGGTCGCCGAGGCCATAGATGCAGGAGACGGAGGCCACGACGATCACATCGCGGCGGGCGAGCAGCGAGGCCGTCGCCTTGAAGCGCAGGCGCTCAATCTCCTCGTTCTTGCTCATCTCCTTGGCGATGTACGTGTCCGTCCGGGGCATGTAGGCCTCGGGTTGGTAGTAGTCGTAATAGGACACGAAGTACTCGACGGCGTTGTCGGGGAAGAACTCCCTTAACTCATTGTATAACTGCGCCGCGAGCGTCTTATTGTGGGAGATGACAAGCGTCGGACGGTTGAGTGCCTGGATCAGGTTCGCCATCGTGAAGGTCTTGCCCGAGCCCGTGACGCCGAGCAGCGTTGCCGATCGCGCGCGTTTCTTCGCGAAGAGGTCGACGAGCTTCTCGATCGCCTGCGGCTGGTCGCCGGTGGGCTTGAACTCCGAGGTCAGGCGGAAATCCATGGGGAAAGCGCAAGACGAGGAAACGCTATTTAAAGCAAAGGGGGGGTTGAGTGATGGAGCCAGGGGGCGGCGGTCTGGACGGGGATTTCCCCAAGGCGCCCTTGCGGCTCTTGCGCCGGCCCTCGCGCGCGGTCGTCTCGCTTCTCGTGACCGTCGCGCTCCTCATCGCAACGGGCCTCTACAACAACGCGGCAGCGCCCCAACCGGCTCGGCAAACCTTTGCGGAAGTGATCCCGCTCGGCGCGGGCGACTCGGCGTCCTCGGCCCTTCGCATCGAAATCCAAAGTCCGCGGCCCGTGGTGGGCTCGCACTACGTGCTGGACCCCGACGCGGGTCTCTTGCATCCGATCGGGGGCGGGGCGCCGACGCGACCGTTCCCCCGGGAACCGGGGACGCTCGAGGCGGTCGCGGACCGCGACAACTTCGCATGGGTTTGGCGCAATGAGGGGACCACGAGCGTGACGTATTTCGACCAGGGGCTCGGCACGCAGCGCCGGCTCGAAATCCCGGAGGCGAACGTCCCGCTGCCGGGAAGCCTCGTTGCCGGCGGGGGCAACGTCGCCTGGACCTATGCGCGCTCCGACGGCCGCTTTGCCTTGGCCCTATTCAATGCGACGGACCTCACGCTGCGCTTGTTCCCCGGGGGCCCGGGCGAGAACCGCACGGCCGCCGCGGTCCTGGGCCCCGACCTCTTCTTCACGAAGGCGTCCGACCGCTCGGACCTCTGGCTCCTCAACACGACCCGGGAGCGCGAAGAAATGCTCGCGCGGGGCCCCGGCGTAGGAACGGCAGCGGCCGGCCTCTTCTTCGTGGCTTGGATCAACGCGTCGGCAGTTCGCGGCGAGTATTTCGACGTCTACAACCGCGTCGTGGCGCCGATCCCGCCGCCCGCGGAGGTGACGCCCAAGTGGGTGCTCGCCGACGACCTCACGGTCCTCATGGGCGGCACGAAGCCAGGGTTCTTCTCGGCGAGTCCCCGCGTCCTCCTTTACGACTTCGGCACGGCAAACTCCCACATCTACGAATCGATCGGCGTGGACTTCGATACCTCGGAGTTCTTCGCCTACGGCGACCTCACGGTCGTTTCGCTCGTCCACGAGACCCCGAAGAGGCCTGCCGCGCCCTACACGCTGCCCCTCCTGGCGGCGACCCTGGCGGCCACGGCCGTCACCGTGCTCGTCGCCGCCAAGGACATTTTCCGAGAGGGCGAAGACCTTTAGGCTTTAAGTTCAAGGAGCGCCGGTTTAGGCCTCCGTGGCAAAGCTCGACAAGCGCGCGGAAGTTCGGCGGCGCAAGAAGCTGCGCCAGTACTCCTTCGTCGCGGGAACCCTGGCGGTCGTGGCGCTCGTGCTTGCCGCGGCCTGGGCCTTCTCGCCGCAGCCGCCGGGGCCGCTAAGCACGACGGGCAGGCAATGCGCGACGATCGTTACCCCTCACGGAGAAATCGTGGCCGTCATCTATACGGACCTCGTGCCGCAGACGGGCGCACGGTTCGCCAGCCTCTTCCAGGGCGGCTACTACAACGCCCTCGTATGGACGAGAGGCCCGCCCGAGGAAGATTGGGTGGTCCAAGCCGGCCAGGGCGGCTCGTCCCGCGACCCAATCCCCCTGGAGATCAATCCGAGCGTCAAGAACATCCGGGGCTCGCTTGGCGCTGCGCGGACGAACGACCCCAACAGCGCGACCACGCAGTTCTACATCCTCAAGCGAGATTCCTCGCACCTTGACGCCGGTTACTCCGTGTTCGGCACCGTAATTTCTGGTATGACCGCCGTGGACCAGATCTTGAAGAACGAAACGATCACGCGCACCAGCCTTGCTCCGTGCGCCTGACGCGGGAGCCTTTTTCAAGGGGCGTGCGCCTTCACCCGCCAAGGTGCGAGAATGGGGCGAAAGGCAGCGATCAACACGGACTACGGGACCATCACGCTCGAGCTCTTTGAAGACAAGATGCCGAACTCCTGCAAGCGGTTCGTCGAGCTCGTGCAGAAGGGCGAGTTCAACAAGGGGATGCGATGGCACCGCGTGGAGAACTGGGTGATCCAGTGCGGCGAGGGGATCCACGGCTACCCCCCGATCAAGCTCGAGATCGACCGCTCGCTCAAGCACAAGGCAGGCGCAGTGGGACTTGCCCGGACGAGCGACCCCCACAGCGCGACCACGCAGTTCTACATCGTGAAGAGGGACTCGTTTTCGCTCGATGGGAGCTACGCGATGTTCGGGATGGTGACCGAGGGCGCGCCGGTGATGGAGAAGATCAAGCCGAACGACCGGATCGTTTCGGTAAAGATGGTCTAAACCCATTGAGATCAATGAATATTAATAACGAGGATAACCAGCAATAGCGTTGCTATAGAACAACTACGATCAATAGGTCGCTTTTAATGTTACATTAATATTTCTCAATATCAATAATCAAAGAACCGGAACTCGCCTGCACCCCTCAAGGGACCGCCGATCCGGCAGGGACCGGTCGGTTGAGGAGCACATGATCGTCGAGGGAAGCTGCGGATCTTGTGCCGCTCAAAGCCAACCTCGTAAGACGGCTCGCGCGCGGCCCCGGAACGCATTTACAACCGTTGATGTATCGTCGAAATCCTGCAAAACGCGCCCAAAGAGCAGCTCCACGCTCAATTCTGCCGCATAACAATGGTTATGCGACCGCCCTGAGG
>DATEUP010000136.1:0-3596 GCA_035283065.1 Thermoplasmatota archaeon
CGGGCGAGGGATAAGCCCCGGCGGCCCCCGGGGCGTGGGCGGCAAGCAGGCGCGCGACACGTGAGGCCGCTTCGCCGCCGGTGAAGTCGCGGGCAAGGACGTGGTCGGCGTCCATCACCGCAACGCGCTTGCCCGCGGCAAGCGCCGCGTCGAGGAGCGAGAGGTTGTCAGCGTTCGAACGGCCGAGTGGCACAGCCGCAAGGACGACCGCGTCGGCGGCCCCTGCAAGTCCGCGAGCCTCCTCGAGCGATGCCGGCGAGACGGGCGAAAAGGGGGCTTCGGCCACCACCCGCAACCCCAGCCCCTCGGCGACCTCGAAGTCCGTGTCGAGGACGTTCACGACCCCCACGGACACGTCGAACCCCGCGCGCACGAGGGCGTGCATGAGGGGGGCCCCCGTCCCTCCGCCGCAGACGAGGTGGACGCGCGCGCGGCCCTGCCCGCTCGCACCGCCGGGCGCCTCGGCGGTGGCGAGGGAAAGCGGCACCACGAAAAACGCGCCGGAGACCGGGTGGCGGCGGATGAGCACGTCGAGGCCGAAGGTCGCCGCGACGTTTGCCCGAGTAAGGACGGCCGCCGGCGTGCCCTGCGCACGGATCCGCCCCTTCGCAAGGAGGACGAGCCGGTCGGCGTAGGTGGCCGCGAGGTTCAGGTCGTGGACCACCGCGACGGCGGCAAGTCCGCCCTCCTTGACGAGCCGTCGCACACAATCCATGACCTCGATCTGGTGCGCCACGTCGAGGTGCGCGGTCGGCTCGTCGAGGAGGAGCACGGGGGTCTCTTGGGCAAGCGCCCGCGCCAGGACGACGAGCTGGGCCTGGCCCGAGGAAACCGCGGTAGAATTGCGCTCGGCAAGGTCCGCGAGTCCCACGCGGTCGAGTGCCTCTTGCACGGCCTTTCGGTCGGCGGCCGCAAGGGACCCGAGGCGAGAGAGGTGCGCGGTGCGGCCCGTTTCCACGACCTCGCGGACGGTGAAGGCGAACTCGAAGGGCGCCGACTGGGGGACGAGGGCCACGCGGCACGCCCGCTCCGGTGCGGAGAGCCCCGCAAGCGGCCGGCCGCCCACGCGGATATCCCCCGCCTCCGGCGGCAGGGTGCCGGCAAGGGCCCGCAGCAGCGTGGTCTTCCCCGAGCCGTTGGGCCCGACCACCGCGACGAGCTCGCCTGCGTTTACTTCGAGGTCGACTCCGAGGACCACGGGCGCCCCGCCGTAGCCGGCGGTCACGCCCTTCGCCGCTATCCCCACGAGCCCACCCTCCTCGATCGGCGCAGGAGGTAGACGAAGAACGGCGCGCCGAGGAACGCCGTGAGGATCCCCACGGGCATTTCCGACATGGGGATCGCCGAGCGCGCGATGAGGTCGCAGGTGACAAGCAACCAGCCCCCGAAGAGGCCCGAGGCGGGGATGAGGTAGCGGTGGTCGGGGCCGACGAGGAGCCGCATCGTATGGGGGACGATGATGCCGACAAACCCGATGATCCCCGCGAACGCGACGGCCCCCGCGGTGAGCAGGGCGACGAAGAAGAGCACGACGGCCTTCGCGCGGTCGGTCGAGACTCCAAGCGAAAGCGCGGTCTCGTCGCCGAAGAGGAGCGCGTTCAGCCGCCGCGACTCGAGGAGCAGCAGGCCGCCCACAAGGAAAGTGAGCGGCGCGACGACTGCCACCTGTTCCCAAGAGGCCGTGTGGAAGCTGCCCAGGAGCCAGAAGATCAGGTTCACGTGCCGGCGCGCGTCGAGGTAGACGATGAACGAGGCGACGGCCGCAAGCAGGGAGCCGATCGCGATTCCGGCAAGGAGCATGGACTCGACGGGGAGCCGCCCGCCGACGCGCGCGACCTGGTACACGAGGAACGTGGCTGCCAGGGCACCGACAAAGGCCGCCGCGGGGTAGCTCAGTGCGCCGAGGGCGGCAAAACCCACGGCGGCTGCGGCGGCCGAGCCGACGGCCGCCCCCGAAGAAACCCCGAAGATGTACGGGTCGGCAAGCGGGTTGCGCAGGAGCCCCTGCATCGCCGCGCCGCCGATCCCCAGGGCCGCACCCACGGCGAGCGCGAGGGCCACGCGCGGCAGGCGGATGTCCACGGTGATCGTGCGCACGAGGGGCTCGACAGGGCCGCCCACGCCCGAAAGTCCCGGGAACGACTGGACGATGGCGAGCATCGCCTGGCCCCAGTCGAGCGGGATGTTCCCGACGAGCGTTGCAAGGACCAGCGAGGCGAGGAGCAGGGCGGCGAGGCCGGCAAGGACAAGCCGGCGGCGGAAGCCCACGGCCTGCACCCCTTCAGGCAAGCTCGGGGTGTATGGCGGCCGTCATCCACGCAAGGCCCTCGGCCAGCCGCGGACCCGGCCGGTCGACGATGTCGGCGTTGGGGACGCGGTAGACGCGGCCGTTCTGGACCGCAGCCATCGACGACCAAGGCGACGTGGAGTTCATCGTCGCCGCGTCAAGGCTCACGTAGAGCCCGAGGACGATGACCTCGGGGTCCGACGCCGCGACCGCCTCGAGGGACACGGATGACCAGCCGCTCACATTCGAAAACACGTTCGTCCCGCCGGCGACCGAAATGAGGTCGTCGCCGCGCGTGCCGTTGCCGGCAGTCCACCACGCGCCGAAGTCGTCGAGGAGGTAGAACGTGCGCGGCCGGGCGGCGGCCGTTTCGACCTTGGCACTCGTGGCTGCGATCGCTGCCGTGAGCTCGTCGGCCACCCGCGTCGCGTTGGCGACCTCCCCCACGGCGCGGCCGATGAGCTTGATCATCGCAGGCACGTCGCCCACGAGGGACGCGTCCGCGTAGAACACCGTGAGGTTGAGGCCGCGCAGCCTCGTGATGTCGGCCGCGTTGTTGAGGCTCGAGACGAGGATGATGTCGGGGTCGAGCGATACCGTTCGCTCCACGTTCACCTGGAGGTTCGTGAGGACGTGCGTGAGGTTCGCGGCCTCCGGCGGGTAGTTGTCGAAGTCCGTGCCGCCGACGACCCGCGAGCCGGCGCCGATCGCGAAGAGGACCTCCGTGTGGCTTGGCGTGAGCGAGATGATGCGCGCGATCTGGGTCCTCAGCGTGACATTGGTGCCCTGGCCGTCGGTGAGGACAAACGAGTCGGGGGTGGCCGGGGGGGGCGGGCTGAAACACCCGGCAAGCGGGCCGGCCGTGACGACGAGGAGCAGGGCCACCACGGCCGGAGCGCGGCGGGTGAGCATCGGGCCTCAAATGGATTTTCAACTAATAAAATGCATTTGCCAATCTCCCCCGCCCATCGCGGCCCGCCCTGCCGCCAAACGTTCTTCGGGGGCCGCGCATTTGCCCCGTCCCATGCGCATCCCGCGGCACCACGTCTTCGTCTGCACGGGCCCGCACTGCGGCGAGAAAGGCTCCGCCGCGCTCATGAGCGGCTTTCGCGTCGCGGCCGAGGAGCAGGGCGTCCAGGACGAGATCCAGGTGACAAACATGGGTTCCGTGTACCTCTGCGACATCGGCCCCGTCGTGCTCGTGTACCCCGACGACATCTGGTACACGCACGTCAAACCGGAGGACTGCACGGAGGTCGTCCGCGAGCACCTCAAGGGCGGGCGGCCCGTTGAACGCCTCCGCCTTCTC
>DATEUP010000137.1:0-12980 GCA_035283065.1 Thermoplasmatota archaeon
ACGACGTGGAGCATGGGGACGAGCGTCGTGTGGCACACGACCACGTCCTGCGCGCCCTTTTCCTGGCGAAGCTGCCGCAGGGCCTCGAGGAACCACATCGACTCGATGTCGCCCACGGTGCCGCCGACCTCGATGAGGAGGATCTCGGCCTCTTGGGCCTGGCCCACCTGGTCGATCCGCCGCCGGATCTCATGCGTCACATGGGGGATGAACTGGACCGTCTTTCCGAGGTAGTCGCCGCGGCGCTCTTTCGTGATGACCTCGCGCAGCACCTTGCCGGAGGTGATGTTGTTGTCGCCCTGCACCGAGATGTCGAGGAACCGCTCGTAGTTGCCAAGGTCGAGGTCGGCCTCGGCACCGTCATCGAGGACGAAGACCTCGCCGTGCTGGTAGGGCGACATGGTCCCGGCGTCGCAGTTGAGGTAGGGGTCGATCTTGATGGGGACGACCTTGTAGCCGCGGCAGGCGAGCAGCCTCCCGATCGAGGAGGCCGAGATGCCCTTGCCGAGCCCAGAAAGGACCCCGCCGGTCACAATGATGTACTTCATCTTGCCAACGGGGATCGGGCAGTGCCCGTCATTGTAGATAATGCTTGAGGCAGGCGCGCAGAGGGGCGCCACGCGCCCTGCGCGCGGCGCAAGTTCGTTACCTTCAAATCGCGGCCCGCCTAACACAAGCATCTGCCCATGGGGGGGCGGCAGGCAGGGGCTGTCAGAGGTTGAGGCAAAATACGAACGGGACGTGGTTGCGCGCGGCGGTCGTGCTTGTGGCCGCCGCTTCCCTTGCGCCCTCCCTTTTTGGGCCCGTGGAAAGGCCGAACGCCTCGGCCGCCCCAAACTCCCCGCCTGTGCCGATGGCCTCCGCGGGCGCGGTGGAGACAGCGCAGGGGTACGCGACGGCGGACGACGAGGGTGTCGCCGCCTGGGGGTCCGCCGTGCGTGATGGCCTCCTTGAAGAGCCGGCCTCCGCGTCGGTCGATGTCCTTGTCCGCTTGAAGGGCGAGCCCCTCGCTTCGGTGATCCTCGAATTCCGCGCGCGCTTCGGCGAGCAGGCGAACTGGCCGCCATTTGTCGTCGAGTCTGCGCGCGCGGCCCTCGAGGAGCGCGACGCCGCCCTTGCGCAGGAGCGCGCCGAGGTGCTCGGCCGCCTGCGAGCCGCGGGGTTCGATGTCACGGCGACGCGCGACTACCGCTACCTCGCCGACGGGCTGAACCTGCGCGACCTTCCGGCGGGGGCCCTCCCTCTGCTTGGGGGCGACCCCCACGTGCTCCTCGTCGAGCGCGACCACGTGATGCACGTCGATCTCAACCAGTCGGTCCCCGTCGTAAACGGCGACGACGTCTGGAACCTCACGGACATTGCAGGCCGGAACATCACCGGGGAGGGCGCGCTCATCGCGAACATCGACACGGGCGTCGACTACACGCACCCCGACCTCGGCGGCACCCTCAACAGGACGTCGGACTTCGCGGCCTTCCTCAACGGCACGCACACGAAGTTCGCGGGCGGCTGGGACTTTGTGAACAACGACAACGACCCGTGGGACGACCACTACCACGGGACCCACGTCGCGGGGATCATCGGCGCGAACGGCACGGTGAAAGGCGTGGCGCCCGGCTCAAAGCAGCTTGGCCTCAAAGTCCTGTCCGCCTCGGGCTACGGCTCGGACTCCGACATCATCGCGGCGATGGAGTTCGCGACGGACCCCGACCGCAACCCGCTCACGGACGACGCGGCGGACGCCTCGTCGATGTCGCTCGGCGGATGGGACCCGAACCCGGACGGCATCGGGCCGATCGCGGCCGACACCTCGACGCGCCTTGGCACCCTCACCGTCATCGCCGCGGGCAACAGCGGCGCGACCTCGTCGGTCGGCAGCCCCGGCGTCTCGCGCGAGGCGATCACCGTGGGCTCCACGACGAAGGCCGACCTCCTCTCCGGGTTCTCCTCGCGGGGGCCGACGCTCGGCTTCGACATGAAGCCGGACCTCGTCGCGCCCGGCTCGAGCATCGTGTCGACGGCGAACGGCGGCACGGGCGGCTACTACACGCTCTCCGGAACGTCGATGGCGACACCCCACGTCTCGGGGGCCGTCGCGCTCCTCAAGCAGGCGCACCCTGACCTCTCCGTCGCGGAGGTCAAGTCGGCCCTCGTGAACACCGCGAAGGACCTGGGGCTCGGCGTCTTCCAGCAGGGAGGCGGGCGCCTCGACACGCTCGCGATGGTGCAGGCGACCGTCTCCGTGGAGCCGCACAAGCTCGCGATGGGGCGGCTCTCGCGCGCGGCCCTTGCGACAAACGCCACGCTCGTCCTCGAAAACCGCGGAAACGCGTCGGTCACGCTCAACCTGACGGCGCGCGACGTCTTCGGAATGTACCCGGACATGACCTACGTGAACAACAACACGGACCTCAACTTCGTCACGGTCGCGCCGGCCTCGCTCACGCTGAACGCCGGAGCGCGCCAGGCGGTGACGGTAGCCTTCGCCCCCTCGCCCAGCGCCGCGCCCGGGCACTACTGGGGCTCGATCAACGCCTCGAACGGCACTTCGTGGGTCACGGTGCCCTTCGCGTACTATGTGCGCGCCACCCTGCTCCTTGTCGACGACGACTCGAGCGACCGGTGGTCGGGGGTCGCCCCCTTCGACAACTTTGCGGGGTTCCCCTCGGCCTCGAACAACCTCTCGTGGTCGCTCGACCGCCTCGCCGTCAAGCACGACATCTTCACCGCGGTCCACTACACGGACAACGGCCCGGACCTTATCGACCTCGTGAACTACCCCGTCGTGGTCTGGGCCACCGGCTACGACTACGACTACAGCGACGGCTACCACACGCACCGGTCGCTCTCCACGCGCGACACGCGCGTCCTTGCCGCCTACCTCGACCAGGGCGGCCAGCTCTGGCTCGTAGGCGAGAACATCGCCTGGGAGCTCTTCGGCCACACGAACTCCACGGTCGGCGCCGCGCACTTCCTGAACGCCTACCTTGGAGTCTCGCGCGTGGAAAACGAGCTCAACACGCCGAACCCGCTTAACGGGAGCGCGGGGACTTTCATGGGCGGCGCGAGCTACGCGACCGCGACGGACTGGGCCGACTATGGCAACGACGGGGACTTCGCGACGAACCTGACGCCCTCTCCGCGCGGCTTCACGGTCCTCAACGGCACGACGACGGACGTGTACGGCAAGGCCTTTGCGAACGCGTCGCTTGCCGTGGCGGTCAACAACTCGACGTACCGCAGCGTGTATTGGGGCACGGAGTTCTCGTGGCTTTCCACGAACGCGAGCTTCGACGACGCGGTCTCGCGCACGCTCGGCTTCTTCAACGTCTCGAAGGTCCTCTCGCTGCCCGCCAACGACCTTGCCCTCGATGTGGTCGTCGACCCGTACAAGAGCGACTGGCTGCCCATCTTCGAGGCGGACTGGGCGCGGCCCTTCGACGACCTCGCGCACGTGGGCGTCCCCTTCAACGCGACCCTCTGGGTCACGAACCTCGGTTCGTCGGTCCAGCGCGACGTCTTCGTCAATGTGTCCTTCCGCGACAACACGACGGCGCCGCTGCGGACCGTCGAGCTCTTCGTCGCCGAGATTCCGCCCACGAGCATCGTCCACGCAAGCGCGCAGTTCACGCCGACCAAGCACGGCTACTTCACGGTGAACGCCGCGATGAACCGGACCGACGCGAACGCTTCGAACAGCGCGGACGCAAGCCGCGTGCTCGTCCCGAATTTCGAGGACGAGGTCGGTACGCCAGGCGCCTGGAGCCTCGCGGGTGACTGGCGCACGGCGAGCCCGTGGTCGTACACGGCGCCCTCAAGCTTCCGCGTCGGCCTCAAGAACAGCGCGAACGACACGCTGACCTCGCCCGTCCTGAACTTCAGCCGCGTGAACGCTTCGGCAACGGCGGGAGGCGTGCGGCTCTACTTCTGGATGAGCGGCTCGGTCGGCGGCGGCGACGCCGTCTACATCGAGGCGAAGAACTCCTCGAGCTCGGCCTGGACGCTCGAGCGCACCCTGAACTCGCTCTCGGCGCCCTCGTCGTGGAACTACTTCCTCCAGGGCGTCGCCCTGCCGGAGCTTGCCGGCACGACGGGCCAGTTCCGCTTCCGTTTCGTGACGGGCGCAAGCTCGACAAGCACCTTCCATGCCGACCACATGATGATCTGGACGTTCCACGAGCTCGGCACGGGGCTCTCGCCTTCGGCAACCGTGATCAACGCGACGCGGGACGAGGGCCAGCTCCTGGACTTCCGGGGCTCGCACGCGAACCCGAACAACGCCACGGCAATCGCCTACCTGTGGGAATTCGGCGATGGGGCGACGGCCTCGACGCGCAACGCGACACACGCCTATGGCGACGAAGGGAGCTACGTCGTCCGCTTCACGGTCAACGACGGGGCCGGCCTCAACGAGACCGCGCCCTTCACCACGGACGTTTTGAACGTCGCCCCGACGGTCTCTTCGTCCGGGTCGGCGCCCGAGCCCTCACTAGAAGGAGGCTCGGTCAACTTCACCGCGCTCTGCGCGGACGCGGGCTTCCTCGACGCGCTCTCCTACTCGTGGAATTACGGAGACGGGACGAGCAACGCCACCGGAGCCAACACGTCGCACACATTTGGGAACCAAGGCAACTTCACGGTCACGGTCGTTTGCTCCGACGGCGACGGGGGTGTGGCGACCTCCGTCTTTACCCAGCGCGTCTCGAATGTGGCGCCGTCGGTGGATTCCGCGCTTTCGGGCGCCAACCCCTCGGACGAAGGCGCCTCCGTCCAGTTCACGGGCTCCTGCTCGGATCCGGGGACTTCCGACGCGGTCTCGTACCTCTGGGTGTTCTCCGACGGTTCGCCGAACGCGACCGGCTCGTCCGTGAGTCACACATTTGCCGACGAGGGCAACTTCACGGTCTCGTTGAGGTGCTCGGACGGCGAGGGCGGGCTCGGGCAGTCCGACCTCACGCAGAGCGTGCGCAATGTGGCCCCATCCGTCGCTACGGCCGCCGCGACCGGCAGCCTCGCGGAGGGCCAGACCGTGAACTTCACCGCGCTTTGCACAGACCCGGGAACGCAAGACAGCCTCAGTTATTCATGGTCCTTCGGCGACCTGAGCGGCCCGGCCTCCGGCGCCTCAACCTCGCACGTGTACTTGGACGACGGGACCTACACGGTGAGCCTCACTTGCAACGATGGGGACGGCGGCTCGGCCGTAACCAACATTAATGTCGTGATTGCCAACGGGGCGCCCTCCGTGCAGATTACCGGGCTCAACCTCACGGACGAAGGGACGCTCGTTGCCTTGGGCTCGACAGTGAGCGACCCCGGGGTCCTCGACACCTTCACCTTCAGCTGGGACTTCGCGGACGGCAGCGCGGGGGCCTTCACGCCGAACACGACCCACAGGTTCGCCGACAACGGCGTCTATGCGGTCCTCCTCAGCGTGAGGGACAACGGGGGCGCTGTCTCCCAGGCGACTCTCGTCGTGGTCGTCCGGAACGTGGCGCCTTCGGTCACGGCGGAGGCCGCCGGCGAGTTCGTTGAAGGTGCGGCCCTCGGCTTTTCAAGCCTCGTGACCGATCCGGGCACGGCGGACACTTTCACGTACGTGTGGCTCTTTGGCGACGGTGGCGTTTCCAGCCTTGGCGCCCCCGCGCACACGTTCGTCGACGAGGGGAGCTACCTGGTCTCCCTCACGGTAACTGACGATGACGGCGGGTTTTCGACGGCAAACTTCACGGTCGCCGTGGGAAACGCCATCCCGCGGCTCACCCTCGCGCCGGAAGACCTTGCGGCAGTCGAAGGCTCCGACACGCGATTCTTTGTCACGGTCTTAGACGCCGGGGTGCTCGACCGGCTCACGGTAACGCTCTCGTTTGGCGACGGGACGGCCGATGTCGTCTACAACGCCTCGGAAGCCACAAGCGCGCTTTCGCACCGCTTCCTCAACGAGGGCACCTTCATCGTCGCCGTGCGTGTGGCAGACGGCGACGGCGGGTTCAACCAGACCGCGGTCGCCTTCACGGTGCTCAACGTGGCCCCGACGCTTTTCGTGGAAGCCTCCGAGTACCTCGTCGACGAGAACGCGACTGTGACCCTGAACGCCACGGCCACGGACCCGGGCGCATCCGACGTGCTGACGATTTCATGGCAATTCAGCGAGGACCCGGCGGGCGCCTCGGGCGCCTCGGTCACGCGCCGTTACGCGCAGGACGGCACCTACCTGGTCAACGCGACGGTCGTCGACGACGCCGGCGCTTCGGCCAGCGTTGGCGTGACGATCGTCGTGCGAAACGTGGCGCCCACGCTCGAAGTCACTCTGCCCAGTGAGCTCGTGGAGGGCCTTTCCCTGCCGTACCTGGCCTTGGCGGTCGATGCGGGCCCGCAGGACGCCGTTACGGTCCTCTGGCAGTGGGGGGACGGCGCGAGCTCGAACGGCGAGGCCGCGGATCACCGCTATGCCGACATCGGCAACTACACGCTTGTCGTGAGCGCTACCGACGACGCGGGCGCCTCGGTCAGCCGGTTCTTCGCACTCACGGTCGGCAACCTGGCGCCGACGATCGAGGCGATCGGCTTCGAGGGCTCCCCCGCGGAGGGCTCGGCGCTTGCCTTCAGCGCATCGGTTTCGAACGAGGCCGGGGACGCGCTCGTCTTCGCCTGGTCCTTTGGCGATGGCACGAATGCTTCGACGGAGGCAGCCGCGCACACCTTCGCAGACAGCGGGACTTTCACTGTGCGCCTCACGGTGGGCGACGGCGAGGGCGGCGTGGCAAGCCTTTCCCGCGACATCACGATTGACAATGTCGCACCACGGCTCACCTGCCAGGTGTGCCCCGATTCGGGCGTCGAAGGGGCGAACCTCTCGGTCCGGGCCCACGCGACCGACCCCGGGCGAAGCGATGCCGTCGCCTACGGCCTGCGCCTGCCTGACGGGACCCTCCTGAATTCGACCGACGGCTCCTTCGACTTCCGCCTGACCGAGCCGGGGACTGCGGCGCTGCGCCTCACGGCCCGGGACTCGGAAGGGGCCGAGACCGCCTTCGTTTTCAACGTGACGGTGCTCCCCGACTTCGACGGGGACGGGCTTGAGGACGCCGTAGACCAGGACGACGATAACGACGGCGCGCCGGACGCAACCGACCCCGCGCCGCTCGACCCCTCGATCGTGAGCCCCACGGTTACGGAGCCGGCGCAGTCAGGCCTGCCCCTTCTCCTGCTCTTGGCCCTTTTGGCCGTCGCGGGCGGCGCCATCGCCTTCGCCGCTGCCAGGCGCAGGCGCCGCGGCCCTTGAGTGTTCGCCGAGGTGCGCGACGCGCGTGGCCACGGGCCCCATGTGTCTCTTCTTGGCCAGTTGGCCCTGGAAAATGCTGAAGGCGACGAGCAGAATGATCGCGACGAGCGTCACGTTGCGCGCAGTGGCCGGCGGGTAGATGATGGAGATGACCCCCGCAAACGCGATGAGGATCGCGTACTTGACTGCGCCCCCAATGAAGATGAAGAGGAACGCGCGCCTCACGTCCCACTTCATAACGGCGATGAAGGCGCCGGCAAAGGGCAGGATTGGGGCGATACGGTTCACGAGGATGATACGCTCGTCTTTCACGACGAGGAGGCCCGTCCACTGCTCCATCTTGCGCTTGAGGAACTTCGGCATCCCGAAGCGGCGCACGAGGGTGAACACGATGCCGTTGCCTGCAAGCTCCGCGACGATTACGACGGCAAGGAGCGTTGCGCCCCACTCGAAGCTCGGGCTTGCCGTGTAGAACGCCATCACGAAAAACTCTGGGAGCGTCGGGACGAGCATCGCATCGAGGCACAACACCGTGAAGAGGAACGCGAGGAGACCCACGGGCCCGAAGCCCCGGAAGTACATCAGGAGGTCCGCGAGGATGTCGATGGCCGAGCGGCTCCCCCCTTCGGGCGAGGAAGCTAGGGCGCCGTATTTGATCCTCGCGGGGAGGGGGACACGCGGCGAGGGCCTGCGCGTGCGGCGGGCAAACGATTATCCCCGGAGCGAAATCTTTGCGCGGCCGGGGCCCCTCGCGGGGCCCTTCTGATTGGGGTCTTCCGCTTGCGCATCGCGATGTTCACGGAAACTTGGTACCCCACGCGCGACGGCGTCGTGACCTCGCTCACGGCCTTCCGCCGGGGCCTCGAGGCGCAAGGCCACGAGGTCTTCATCTTTGCGGCAGGCTCGAAAGAGACGCGTGCGGCGAACACGGACAGCCATGTGCGGATCTACCCCGGCCCCGAGTGGGGTCCCTACCCCGACTACCGGCTTGCGGTCTCGCCCGGCCCAACGCGGGCCCTACTGCGCTCGCTCAAAGTCGATGTCGTTCACGCCCACGGGACGGCGCTGATGGGCATCAAGGCCGTGCGCTGCGCGAGAACCTCGCGCCTGCCCTTCCTCCTCACGTTCCACACCCGCGTGGAAGACGCCACGGGGTACGTGACAACGCACCCGGCACGCGAGGCGATGCTGCGGCGGCTGATCTGGAAGTGGCACCGTTGGTACTTCAACCAATGCGACGCCGTCGTGACGCCGACAGAGGCGGTCAAGCGCGACCTGGAGCGCGAGGCGCCGGGGCGCATGCGGCGGGTGTTCGTGATCCCGACGGGGATCGACGTCAAGCGCTTCGCCCGCGCGCGCGCCGACGGCGCGCGCGAGAAGTACGGGCTCGGTGCAGGGCAGGTCGTCCTCACGGTTGGCCGAGTCGCCTGGGAGAAAAACCTCGATACGCTCCTCAATGCCGCCGAGCGCGTGGCTTCGAAGGACGAGACGGTGCGTTTTGCCGTCGCGGGCCGCGGGCCGGCCCTTGAGCACTTCACGGCCGAGGTCGCCCGCCGGAAGCTCGAAGGGACCGTGCGCTTCCTTGGGTTCGTCCCCGACGAGGACCTGCCTTCCCTCTACCACGCGGCCGACGCCTTCCTGATGCCCTCGACCTTTGAGACGCAGGGCCTTGCGCTCCTCGAGGCGATGGCGGCCGGCGTCCCCGTGGCGGCGGCCGACACGGGCGGCCCGACGCACTTCCTGCGCTCGGGGCAAAACGGCTTCCTCTTCGAGGGGACAAACGCCGAGGCTTGCGCGCGGGCCGTGGAAAGCGCGCTCTCGGCAAGCGGCGACGTGCGGGCGCGAGGCCAGGGGACCGCCGCGATGTACTCGATCGAGCGCCAGGCCGAGGCGCTTGCCTCGGCCTACGAGGACGTCCTAAAGGCGAGGGGCGCCAGGGCGAAGGCCGCGGCTTAGCGGCCCTCGAACTTGGGCGGCCGCTTGCCGAAAAACGCGTCGGCCCCTTCGCGGAAGTCCGCCGTGCCGGCCATCCTGGCGATCGTCGCGCTGTCCGTGTCCAGGTGGGACGTGAACGAGTCGTCCTCGGCGCGGCCAAGGAGCGCCTTGAGCTCCGCCACGGCCCGCGGCGCCAGGCGGGAGAGCTCGACGGCCCAAGCCATGCTCGACACCTCGAGGTCCGACGCCTTCGCCACACGGTTCACAAGCCCCCAGCGCCACGCCTCCATCACCGGGAGCGGGTCACTTGCGGTCGCGATTTCGAAAGCGCGCCCCCGGCCGACAAGGCGCGGCAAGGTCCAGGTCGACCCCATGTCGGGCGTAAGGCCCACCTTGAGGAACGCGAGGGAGAACTGCGTGGTGTCCGAGGCGATGCGCAGGTCGGCCGCAAGCGCCACGCCCACGCCGCCACCGGCCACGGCGCCTTTGAGCTCCGCAAGGACCGGCTTGCCCATCGAACGCATGCGAGCGAGCCCCTCGTTTGCCGTGCGTGCAAGTTGGAGCACATAGGCGGAGGGGTCGCTCGCCGCGCGGATCGAGGCGAGGTTCCCCCCGGCGCAGAAGTGCGTGCCCTCGCCGCGCAGCAGCACGCAGCGGACCGAGTCGTCCACGGCGACTTCCTTGAGGCGCTTCACCAAGGCCTCCGCCATCGGCTGGTCGAAGGCGTTGAGCGCCCCGGGGTTTGAGATCGTCAGGGCGGCGACGGGCCCTTGGCGGGAAACCTTCACGTCGCCCCACACGCTATGGCTCCAGTCCGAGCGATTCACCGAGGGCCTAGAAAAACGCTCGTCCGCCCGGGGGCTTCCAAACGAAGGGTTAAGAGCGCCGCGCCGGTTTCTCGCGCGATGGACCCTGCGCGCCCACGGCTCCCGCCGAACCAACACCAGACGCGGCAGTGGCCCGTGCTGTCGATCGACCCCACGCCGTACTTCGACGGCAAGCACTGGGACGTTCGCGTCGAGGGCGAGGTCGAGGCGCCGAAGACGTTCTCGTGGGCCGAGATCACCTCGAGGGACTTTCGCGAGGAGGACACGTCGGACTTCCACTGCGTGACGGGTTGGTCGCGCTTCGAAAACCGGTGGGCGGGCGTGTCATTGCGCAAGGTCGCCGACCTTGTCCGGCCGCGCCCCTCGGCGAAGTTCGTGACGTTCTGCTCCGTGGGGTTCTACACGACCTCGATGACCCTCGAAAACGCCCTCGCGCCCCACGTGATGATGGTGTACGAGTGGGAGGGCAAGCCGCTCGCTCCCGAGCACGGCGGGCCCCTGCGGGTCATTACGCCGCACCTCTACGCCTACAAGGGCGTCAAGTGGCTGCAGAAGGTCGTGTTCACGAAGGACGAGGAGCTCGGCTTCTGGGAAGTCCGGGGCTACAGCCAACCGGCCGACCCTTGGAAGGAAGAGCGCTTCTCGTTCTAGACGTCTTTACGCCCCTTCAAAGCCGAAACAGGGGACCCGGGGCGGGGAGCCGCGAAGTCTGAAATACCCTCGCGCCGATCCTTGGAAAGTTCGCCAGGTGGACGCCCCCATGACAGAGATCAAGACCGTGCTCGTTTGCGGCGCTGGAACGATGGGGTCGGGGATTGCGCAGACCTTTGCGGCGGCGGGCTTTGCCGTGAAGATGTACGACGTGAGCCAAGCCCTCGTTGAGGGCGGCTTCCGGAAGATTAAGGGCCCGCTCATGAAGCGCGTCGAGCGGGGCAAGATGAAAAAGGAAGATGTCGACGCGCTTGTCGGGCGCATCAAGGGGACCTGGGACCTCAAGGACGCCTGCGCGGGCGTCGACTATGTCGTCGAGGCGGTCTTCGAAGACATGAAGGTCAAGAAGGAGGTCTTCAAGACGCTCGACGAGCACACCCCCGCGCATGCCGTGCTCGCCTCGAACACCTCGTCGCTGTCGATCAGCGAGATGGCCGCCTCGACGAAGCGGCCGGAGAAGGTCATCGGGATGCACTTCTTCAACCCGGCGCCGGTGATGCAGCTCGTCGAGGTCATCAGGGGCGCCGCAACGAGCGACGAGACCGTGCAGGCCTCGAAGGCGCTTGCGGCGAGGCTCGGCAAGATCGCCGTCGAGGTGAAGGAGTCGCCGGGGTTCGTCGTGAACCGGCTCCTCGTGCCGATGATGAACGAGGCCTTCAACCTCCTCCAGGAGGGGATCGCCTCGCCCGAGGACATCGACAAGGCGATGAAGATGGGCACGAACATGCCGATGGGCCCCTTCGAGCTTGCCGACTACACGGGGCTCGACATCGGGCTCCACACGATGGAGACGCTCTTCCACGAGACGGGGGACCCGAAGTTCCGCCCGAGCCCGCTGCTTCGCAAGTACGTGCGCGCCGGGCGCGTGGGGATGAAGGCCGGCAAGGGCGTCTACAACTACAACGAGAAGGGCGAGAGGGTCTCCTGACTGCAGGACGCAGGGAGGGCGAAGGTGATGGAGTACAAGCACCTGATTCTGGAGCGGGAGGGGCCGATGGCCGTCCTCACGGTGAACCGGCCGGACGCGTTGAACGCCTTGAACTCGAAGGTCCTCGAGGAACTCACGGACGCGGTCGACGGGATCTCGAAGGACAAGGAGCTGCGCGTGGTGATCCTCACGGGCGCCGGCCCCAAGTCCTTCATTGCGGGCGCCGACATCGGCGAGATGGCGGGCCTGACACCCGTCGAGAACCGGCACTTCGCCGGGCTTGGCGCGGCAATCCTGCGGAAGATGGAGACGATGGACAAGGTCTGGATCGCGGCGATCAACGGCTACGCGTTCGGCGGGGGCCTCGAGACCGCAATGGCCTGCGACATCCGCTATATGGCGGAGACGGCAAAGGTCGGGCTTACGGAGGTCTCGCTCGGAATCATGCCGGCTTTCGGGGGCACACAGAGGCTGCCGAGGCTCGTTGGAGCGGGAAAGGCCCGGGAGCTCATCTACACGGCCGCGCGGTTTGACGCGCAGGAGGCCCTCAAGATCGGGCTCGTCCAGGCGGTCTTGCCTGCCGACAAGCTCATGGCGGGGGCGCGCGAGCTTGCGGCCAAGATTGTCGCGAACGCGCCGCTTGCCGTCGCCTACTGCAAGGCCGCGATCGACCGAGGCCTCCAAGAGGACTTCGACCGCGCGCAAGCGCAGGAGATTGACGCGGCCTCGATCCTCTTTTCGACGGAGGACAAGCGCGAGGGCCTAACGGCGTTCGTGGAGAAGCGGAAGCCGACGTACAAGGGCCGGTGACCTCAGAGCCGCACGTGGACGACCGGCCCCTGACTGTCGTCTTGCGAAGCGAGGACCCCAACGAAGCTCACGCGCGCGCCGGCCTCCACGGAAAGCTCGATGAAGGCGTCCGAGTGGAGCTGGACCTTGAGGTCCGTGGAGCTCGTTAGGACGCCGACTTCGGCGTCGCGCCCGTCGGAGGCGCCCGGGCGGCCCCACGCGACCGGGCCGGCAAACGCCACGGGCCGGCAGAGCAGGCCTTTCCATTCGGCGACCAGCTCGTCGGGCGTAAGGACGAGGGCGCCCTCGCCCGCGGGCACCAAGTCGGCCGGCGAGCCGACGACGAGTTCGATTTGCCCGCGGTACGTGGCGACCGTTGCCCGGAGCAGGGCCAGGGTGAACGAAGCTGCCGGGGGTGCGCCGTAGGGGAAGAACACCGTCACGCGCGAGCCGGCGCAGTCCGTTGCGCTTGCGACCGCCGCGCCGCTTTCGACCGGGCGCACGC